>NZ_JAPFCG010000015.1:0-169025 GCF_026240995.1 Pseudomonas sp. DCB_BI
TCTTGTGTCGCGAAAGGGGCGCAAGGCCGCTCCACTTTATCGTGCCAGCTTTCCAGGTACTGCATCAGCCTCAAGCCTGCGGGGGTACCTGTGGGAGCGGGCTTGTCCCGCGAAGCATCCAACACGGTGCATGGCACGGGCTTCGCCCGTGTTCGCGGGACAAGCCCACTCCCACAGGGGATTGCGCTAGATTCTGGAAATTGAGCAAGCCAGTTGTTTCCCCAGGTACTGCATCAGCCTCAAGCCAGCGGGGGTGCCTGTGGGAGCGGGCTTGCCCGGCGAAAAATCCAACACGGTGCATGGCACGGGCTTCGCCCGTGCTCGCGGGACAAGCCCACTCCCACAGGGGTCGCACTAGATTCTAAAAATTGAGCAAGCCAGTTGTGTCCCAAGGCACTGCATCAGCCTCAAGCCTGCGGGGGGACCTGTGGGGGCGGGCTTGCCCGCGATGAAGCTAAGCCGAGCTTGATCTAGGCCCGGCTCACCGCAGCCCAGCGCCGCCGGCTGAACTTCAACCGCACCCGCAGGCGCCGATGCTCGTCAGCCCCAAGCGCATCCTGCGGTATGCACTGGCTCTCCCCCACCCTTCGGCCCACCCGCTCAAAGCGCAAAACCACCAACCGTGGCAACGCTACGCTATCCCGGCACAACCGCACCGGCTGCCAGCCACAACCACGGCTGAACACCTGCCAGCCGCGCGCATCACGGCGCAGGCCGATAATGGCATGCTCATGGGTCAAAAGAATTCGTCGAGGAATCGCCCAGCCAGCGTGGGCAATACAGAAGGCAACAATAGAAAAAGCCAGCCACGCGGGCAGCGGGCTCGCCCATACGACAAGCCAGGCGAGTACCTGGCAAGCCATATAGGCCACCAGCAGCAGGCGCGAGCCTTGCCACCGGCATTCAAAGCAATCACTTGGGCTGGACACGGTCCAGAATGATGCGGACCATGCGTTGCAGCTCCGGGTCCTCGGACTCGGTGCGCTCCATGAACCAGCCGAACATGTCCTGATCCTCGCAGCTCAACAGACGCACATAGAGTTCGCGGTCAGTTTCGTTGAGGCTGGGGTAGACTTCCTGGGTGAAAGGCACCAGCAGCACGTCCAGTTCCAGCATGCCGCGGCGGCTGTGCCAGAAAAGCCGGTTGAGTTCAGTTTGTTCGACCATGGGGCCCTCCTCGAATGGCCCGCCAGTATACAGCCCGCCGAGCGAAGCGACACCGGGCGTTGGTCTAGTCAACTACCTATTTTGTTACCGGCGTTCTATGATGGCCGCCAGTCTTTAGCCACCGCGATGACCCATGGCCGATTCCGCTTTCTTCTGCCCCCTGTCCCACGAGGGCATTCTCGCCGTCCGCGGCTCCGATGCAGGCAAGTTCCTGCAAGGCCAGCTGACCTGCAACATCAACTACCTCAGCCAGGAATATGCCAGCCTCGGCGCTCGCTGTATGGTCAAGGGGCGCATGCAGTCGAGCTTCCGCATCTTGCCCGAAGGCAATGGCTACCTGCTGGCCATGGCCAGCGAGCTGCTGGACGCGCAACTGGCCGATCTGAAGAAATACGCCGTGTTCTCCAAGGCCACGCTGACCGACGAAAGCCCCGCCTGGGTGCGCTTCGGCCTGCAGGGTGGCACAGCGGCACTTCAGGCGCTGGGGCTCGACTTGCCTGCTGCCACCGGCAGCACGGTACGCCATGATGGGCTGATCGCCATTACCGTGTCCGCTGGCCGCGCAGAACTGTGGGTACCTGTAGACAACGCCGAGCCGGTGCGCCAGGCGCTTGCTGCCGCCCTGCCCGAAGGCTGCCTCAACGACTGGCTGCTGGGCCAGGTTCGCGCCGGTATCGGCCAGGTCATGGGGCCAACCCGTGAGCTGTTCATCCCCCAGATGATCAACCTGCAAGCGGTCGATGGTGTCAGCTTCAAGAAGGGCTGCTACACCGGCCAGGAAATCGTCGCGCGCATGCAGTACCTTGGCAAGCTCAAGCGTCGTCAGTATCGCCTGGCCCTGGACCAGCAGGCCATCCCTGCCCCAGGGGCCGAAATTTTCTCGCCCACTCATGGTTCGTCAGTCGGTGAAGTGGTGATTGCTGCCGGCAACGGCGCAGGCTGCGAACTGCTTGCGGTACTCAGTGCCGAAGCGGTTGAGGACGACAACCTGCACCTGGGCAGCCTGGAAGGCCCTCGCCTGCAAGTGCTGACCCTGCCTTACGAACTGGACCGCGACCGAGAAATCCAGCGCTGACCAGCCTGCCCCGCCCTGCGGCGGGGCCGCACCACCACTGCGGTAGACACGCCCATGAACAAGCTGGCCGAGATGGTTCAAGCACAATTGCTCGACGCCATCGAAAAGGATGACCTGGTCCTGCCAACCCTGCCCGAGGTTGCCTTGAGCATCCGCGAGGCGGCAGAAGACAGCGAGATCAGCGTAGCGGCCCTGAGCAAGGTGATAGGTCGCGACGCGGCCCTTTCAGCGCGCCTGATCAAAGTCGTCAACAGCCCGCTGCTGCGCGCGGCGGTCGAGGTTACCGACCTGCACACTGCGATCACGCGGCTGGGCATCAACTACAGCTGCAACCTGGCCATTGGCCTGGTAATCGAGCAGATCTTCCACGCACGCTCGCCGGCAGTTGAACAAAAATTGCGGGATATCTGGGCCAACAGCTTGGAAGTGGCAGGTATCAGCTACGAAATATGCCGACGCTACACCCACCTCAAGCCGGACCAGGCCACCCTTGGCGGGTTGGTCAACCAGATTGGCGCCCTACCGGTGCTGATCTATGCCGAAGAGCACAATGAGCTGTTGTCCGACCCGGTATGCCTGCATTACGTGATCGAGCAGATCCAGCCAGTGCTGGGTGACAAGATCCTCAAGCTGTGGGAGTTTCCGGAGCAGTTGGTCAACTTGCCAAGCCAGATGCAGGACCTGGACCGGCAGACTGACAAGGTCGATTACATCGACATCGTGCAAATCGCCCGCTGCATCAGCCAACGCGGCCGTAACCGGCCGTTGGCAGCACTGCCGGCATACCGCCACCTTGGCCTGCCGTTCGGTACCGAGCTGGAGGTAGATGAGTTACTCGAGGCGCGGAGCATGTTGCGCTGAGCCGTGTAAGCCGATGCTGGCGCCAGGGCCAGCACAGGCAACCCGTCAATCAGCGATAAAGCTCACCCGCACCCGCAACCCACCCTTGCCACCATCATGCAGGCTCACCTGCGCCAGGTGCGCCCGGCAGATCTCGCCAACGATCGCCAGCCCCAACCCGCTGCCCTGCGCACTCTTGCGGTAGAAGCGCTCGAACACCCGCTCGCGCTCGGCCTCGGGAATCCCCGGCCCGTCATCCTCCACCTCCAGCACGGCCGGCGCCAAAACCCGCAAAATCACGTTGCCGCCCGCCGGCGTATGCGCCAGGGCATTGTCCACCAGGTTGCTCAACAATTCGTTGAGCAACGTCGGCTCACCTTTCAGCCACACCGGCGCCTCAGCCTCCAGCGCCAACGCCACCCCGCGCTTGTGCGCCAGTGGTGCCATGGCCATGCCCAGCTCCCGCGCCAGCTGGCTCAGGTCCAGACGCTGGGCACCACCTTCGGCTATCGCCCGGGCGCCGTTCTCGACTCGCGCCAACGACAGCAACTGATTGGCCAGGTGGGTCAGGCGATCGGTCCCCTGGGCCGCAGACTCCAGGGTCTGCCGCCACTCCTGCGGCTCGGACGAGCGCAAGCCCAGTTCGACCCGCGCCTTGAGGGCCGCCAGCGGTGTACGCAGTTCGTGGGCCGCATCGGCGATGAACTGCGCCTGGCGCTCGAACTGGCCGCGCAAGCGTTCGGTAAAGTGGTTCAAGGCCCGCACCAGGGGGCTCAACTCCCGTTGCACCTGCACCACCGGCAACGACCGCAGGTCGTCCGGCTGGCGCTCTTCCACTGCCGTACGCAGGCGCTCCAGCGGCCGCAATGCAGCACTTACGGCAAACCACACCATCACCAACGCGCCCAACGCCAGCATTCCCAGGCGCAGCAGGGTGTCAGCCATCAACCCACGGGCCATGCGCACCCGCGCTTCCTCGGTCTCGGCTACGCGGATTTCCGCCATGCCGTTCATGTTCGGCTCGCTCACCGGCTTCAGCAAGCTGACCACGCGGACGTCCTGGCCCAGATAAGTGGCGTTGTAGAACCGCGCCAGCGCCGGGTAGTCGTCGGTACGCGGTGTGCCCGGCGGCGGCGGCGGTAGGTTCTCGTAGCCGGAAATCAGCCGCTGCTTGATATCCAGCACGGTGTAGTAAATGCGCCCGGCGCTGTCGTAGGCAAAGGTGTCCAGGGCCACATAGGGCACGTCCGCGCTCAACGACCCATCGCGCTGCGAAAGGCCGGCGGCGATGGTCCGCGCCGAGGCCAGCAAGGTGCGGTCATACGCCGTGTCGGCGGCCTCGCGGCCGTTCCAGTAGGCACTCAGGCCGCTGGCCAGCATCAGCACCACCAGCAGCAACGCCAGATTGCCGAGCAGGCGCCCGCGCAGGCTGCCATTGTCACGCATCACGGTGCTCGAGCAGGTAACCCAGGCCGCGGAAGGTGACGATGGCCACCGGTTGGCCATCAAGCTTCTTGCGCAGGCGGTGGATGTAGATTTCGATGGCGTCGGGGCTGGCCTCTTCGTCCAGGCCGAATACCTGGGCAGCCAACTGTTCCTTGCTCATCACCCGGCCCGGGCGGGCGATCAGCGCTTCCAGGACGCTCTGCTCCCGGGAGGTCAGGGTCAGGTTTTCTGCGCCCAGGGAAAAGCGCCGGGTGTCCAGGTCATACACCAGCGGACCACAACGTTGCTGGCGCTCGCCACCCAGCACGCTGCGCCGCAGCAGGGCCTTGACGCGGGCTTCCAGTTCGGTCAGCTCGAACGGCTTGGCCAGGTAATCGTCCGCGCCCAGGTTCAAACCATGGACCCGGTCCTTGACGTCGCTGCGTGCGGTCAGCATCAGCACCGGCAAGGTCTTGCCACGGCCGCGCAGACGCGCCAGCACCTCAAAACCGTCCATGCGCGGCAGGCCGACATCCAGCACGGCCACCGCATATTCCTCGCTGGCCAGGGCCAGGTCGGCAGCCACGCCGTCATGCAGCACATCCACGGTCAGGCCGTGGCTTTTCAAGGCTTGGGCAACGCTTTCGGCCAGTTGCAGGTGGTCTTCGACCAGCAGCACACGCATCGGATTCTCCTGCTCGGGTGGGGCGGTGGCGCGGAGTGTACCGCTGTCGTCAAGCCTGTGAAGCCCCTTGTAACAAACCTTTCACGCTGAAAGGTTAGCGAAAGGTTCGTTGCCTAGCATCGCACCACGGTCGCGCTTCGCGCCGAAAAAAGCACCAGCAAGGTGCAACGAATAAGAACAATAAACGGAGTCATCGACGATGCTGTCATCGCAGCCGCAGGCGTTCGCGCCTACCCGTTCGTTTGCCGCACGCCCCTCCGCCATCGCCAGCGCCCTTGCGCTTGCCGGTGTCGCCCCAATGAGCCAGGCCGCCTTCTTCGAAGACAGCACGGCCACCTTCGAAACCCGCAACATGTACTTCAACCGCGACTTTCGCGACGGCACAAGCGCGCAACAATCCAAGCGCGACGAATGGGCCCAGGGCTTCATGCTCAACTTCGAGTCGGGCTACACCGAGGGCACCGTAGGCTTCGGCCTGGACGCACTGGGCATGCTCGGCATCAAGCTCGACTCCAGCCCCGACCGCACCGATACCGGCCTGCTGCCGACCCACGATGACGGCAAGGCTGCCGACGAATACTCCAAACTTGGCCTGACCGGCAAGGTGAAGATCTCGCAGACCGAACTGAAGATCGGCACGCTGATCCCGGAACTGCCGACCTTGCAGCCCAACGATGGGCGCATCCTGCCGCAAACCTTCGAAGGCGGCCTGCTGACCTCGAAGGAAATCAAGGGCCTGACCTTCACCGGCGGGCGCCTGGACAAGGCCAAGGACCGCAACGACACCAACTGGGAAGACCTGGCCCTGAACAACAAGAACGGCCGCTTTGGTGGCTCGTTCAGCGCCGACAACCTGGCCCTGGGTGGCCTCGATTACCAGTTCACCGACCGCATCACCGGCAGCTACCACTTCGCCCAGCTCGACGATATCTACCGCCAGCACTTCATCGGCATGGTCGCCACCCAGCCGTGGGGCCCGGGCACCTTTGGCGCCGACCTGCGCCTGGCGCTCAGCGACGACGCTGGCGCCGCCAAGGCCGGCGACATCGACAACACCACGGTCAACGGCATGCTCAGCTACACCCTGGGCGGGCACAAGGTCAGTGCCGCCTGGCAGCAACTGTCCGGCGACAGCGCCTTCCCGTATGTCGATGGCGCCGACCCGTACCTGGTCAACTTCGTCCAGATCAACGACTTCGCCGGTGCCGACGAGCGCTCCTGGCAGGCGCGCTACGACTACAACTTTGCCGCCCTCGGTGTACCGGGCCTGACTTTCATGACGCGGTATATCAGCGGCGACAACGTCAGCCGTGCCGCCGGTGGTGAAGGCAAGGAGTGGGAGCGCAACACCGAACTGAAGTACGTGGTACAAAGCGGCCCGTTGAAGAACGTCGCCGTGCGTTTGCGCAACGCCACCTTCCGCTCCAACTTCGCCCGCGATGCCGACGAAGTGCGGCTGCTGGTGAGCTACAGCGTGGCCCTTTGGTAAGCCAATAGCAGTAACCCGATAACAACAACTCACGGAGATCGACGATGACCTTTTCACTGCGCCGCCTCGTCCTCGCTACCGGCTGCCTGCTGTTGGCCGGCAACGCCCTCGCTGCCGAACCGAAACGCCCCGAATGCATCGCCCCTGCCTCGCCTGGCGGTGGTTTCGACCTGACCTGCAAACTGGTGCAAAGCGCGCTGGTGCAGGAAAAGATCCTCAGCAAGCCGATGCGTGTCACGTACATGCCCGGCGGTGTCGGCGCGGTGGCCTACAACGCCGTGGTCGCCCAACGCCCGGCCGATGCCGGCACCTTGGTGGCGTGGTCCAGCGGCTCGCTGCTGAACCTGGCCCAGGGCAAGTTCGGCCGCTTCGACGAGAACGCAGTGAAATGGCTAGCGGCCGTCGGCACCAGCTACGGCGCCATCGCTGTGAAAAGCGATTCACCCTACAAGACCCTCGATGACCTGGTCGCGGCGCTGAAGAAAGACCCGAGCAAGGTCGTGATCGGCTCCGGCGGCACCGTCGGCAGCCAGGACTGGATGCAGACCGCATTGATCGCCAAGGCTGCCGGTATCAACCCGCGCGACCTGCGTTACGTGGCCCTGGAGGGCGGTGGCGAAATCGCCACGGCACTGCTGGGCGGGCATATCCAGGTCGGCTCTACCGATATTTCCGACTCCATGCCGCACATCCAGGCCGGCAACATGCGCATCCTCGCGGTGTTCTCTGAAAACCGCCTGGACGAGCCGGAGATGAAAGACATCCCCACCGCCAAGGAACAGGGCTACGACATCGTATGGCCAGTGGTACGCGGTTTCTACCTGGGGCCAAAGGTCAGCGACGAGGATTACGCCTGGTGGAAGCAGTCGTTCGACAAGATGCTGGCCTCGGAAGACTTCGCCAAGTTGCGTGACCAGCGCGAGCTGTTCCCGTTCGCCATGACCGGCGAAGAACTGGACGGCTATGTGAAGAAGCAGGTGGCTGACTACAAGGCGCTGGCCAAGGAATTTGGCCTGATCCAGTAAGCCTGCCGGATTCACCACGATCCCTGTGAGAGCGGCCTTGCGGCCGCTCTCACAGGATTTGCATCTCGCTTGCGCGTTCCCAACGAGGATTTCTTCATGATCCTGCAACGCATCTTCGCCCTGGCCCTGCTGGCGGTGTGTGCCGCCCTGGCCGTGATGGCCTGGCCCTACCAGGCAGCATTCTCCTACGAACCAGTAGGCCCGCGCGCCTACCCGCTGCTGATGCTCGGGCTGATGGGCCTGGGCCTGCTGTACCTGGTGTTCCGCCCCACGCCAATCGTGCGCAAGGACGACGAACCGGAGCTGGACCGCGAGACCCTGATCAAGATCGCCGCCTGTGTCGGCTTGCTGGTCATCTTCGCAGCCACCTTCGAGCTCCTCGGCTTCATCCTCAGCGCCATCCTCGTCGGCCTGCCCATGGCGCGCCTGTATGGCGGCCGCTGGCTGCCAAGCGCCGTCGTGGTGGTGTGCATGAGCGTCTTCCTCTACTGGCTGTTCGACCGCGTGATGGACGTGCCCCTGCCCCTTGGCCTGCTGAGCGTACTGGAGAACTGACACATGGATACCTTGAGCTACCTGGGCCAGGGCTTCGGCGTCGCCTTGTCCCCCTACAACCTGGTCACCGCCCTGTCCGGCACCCTGATCGGCACCGTGGTTGGCCTGCTGCCCGGCCTGGGCCCGATCAACGGCGTGGCACTGCTGATTCCCATCGCCTTCGCCCTGGGCCTGCCGCCTGAGTCGGCACTGATTCTGCTGGCCGCGGTTTACCTGGGCTGCGAATACGGCGGGCGCATCAGCTCGATCCTGCTGAACATCCCAGGCGAAGCCTCGACCGTGATGACCACCCTCGACGGTTACCCCATGGCCCGCCAGGGCCTGGCTGGCGTGGCGCTGTCGCTGTCGGCCTGGAGTTCGTTCATCGGCGCCTTCATCGCCACCTGCGGCATGGTGCTGTTTGCCCCGCTGCTGGCGAAATGGGCCATCGCCTTCGGCCCGGCGGAATACTTCGTGCTGATGGTGTTCGCCATTGTCGCCCTTGGCGGCATGGCCGGTGACAAGCCGCTGAAAACCTTCATCGCCGCACTGATCGGCCTGTTCCTGTCGGCAGTCGGTATCGATGCCAACAGCGGCGTGTACCGGTTCACAGGTGACAGCGTACACCTGGCCGATGGCATCCAGTTCGTGGTGCTGGTGCTGGGCCTGTTCTCGATCAGCGAAATCCTCCTGCTGCTGGAAAAGACCCACCACGGTCACCAGGCGGTCAAGGCTACCGGCCGCATGCTGTTCAACTTCAAGGAAGCCGCGTCGGTGTTCGCGGTCAACATCCGCTGCGGGCTGCTGGGCTTCGTCATGGGTGTTCTGCCTGGCGCCGGGGCAACACTGGCGAGTGCCGTGGCCTACATGACCGAAAAGCGCATGGCCGGTGAAAAAGGCACTTTCGGTAAAGGCGATGCCCGTGGCCTGGCTGCCCCGGAAACCGCCATTGGTGCATCCTGCTGTGGCGCACTGGTGCCCATGCTGACCCTCGGGGTACCGGGCTCCGGCACCACAGCGGTGATGATCGGCGCCCTGACCCTGTACAACATCACCCCTGGCCCACTGCTGTTCGAACAACAGCCAGACATCGTCTGGGGCCTGATCGCCTCGCTGTTCATCGCCAACATCATGCTGGTGATCCTCAACATCCCGATGATCCGCATCTTCACCCGCATCCTCGCCGTGCCGAACTGGGCGCTGGTGCCGGTAATTGCCATCATCACCGCGATCGGCGTTTATGCCGTGCATGCCACCACCTTCGACCTGTTCCTGATGGTCGGCATCGGCATCATGGGCTATATCCTGCGCAAGCTGGACTTCCCGCTGTCGCCGATCCTGCTGGGCTTCATCCTCGGCGGGCTGATGGAGCAGAACCTGCGCCGGGCGCTGTCGATTTCCAACGGTGAGCTAGGCATCCTCTGGTCCAGCCCGATCAGCATGTCGGTATGGGTACTGACCCTCTGCATGCTGACCCTGCCGCTGCTGCGCACCTGGCGTAAACGCGCCCAGCAGCGGCGGGCCATGGCCGATGCCTGATCGGTCTTTCCCGCTGTTCGTTGCGACCGGGCTGGTCGGCCTTGCTGGCGGTTTTGCCGCCAGCAAGGTCGGCTGGCCTTTGCCATGGATGGTCGGTTCGCTGCTGACGATCATCCTGGTGCGCTGCCTGACGCCCTGGCAACTCCCGGAAATCCCCAATGGCCGCAAATGCGGCCAGTGGATCATCGGTGTCGGCATCGGCCTGCACTTCACCCCGGCGGTGATCGAGCAGGTGGCCAGCCACTTCGCGCTGATCTTCTTCGGTGCGCTGTTCACCACCCTGTCCAGCGTGATCAGCGTGTGGCTGCTGCGGCGTACCGGTGAAGACCGCGCCACGGCGTTCTTCGCCAGCATGCCCGGCGGCTCGGGGGAAATGGTCAACCTTGGCGCACGCAACGGCGCGGTGCTCAGCCAGGTCGCAGCGGCGCAAAGCCTGCGGGTGCTGGCCGTGGTGCTGTGCATACCGGCGTTGTTCAAGTTCCTGCTGGGTGATGGGGTACCGCTGAACCACGCAGGTAGCGTGAGCTGGGGCTGGCTGGTACTCATTGCTCCGCTGGGTGTTGCGGTGGCATTGCTCTGGCAGCGCTTGCGCCAGCCCAACCCGTGGCTGTTCGGGCCATTGCTGGTGGCGGCCACGGCAAGCCTGGCGGGCAACCTGCAAATTGCGCTGCCCAATGGCGCCAGCCAGATTGGCCAGTGGTTGATCGGCAGTGGCCTGGCCTGTCACTTCAACCGTGCGTTCTTCCGCCGCGCACCCTCGTTCCTGGGGCGTACGCTGGTGGCGACGGCGTTGTGCATGGCGATTGCCGGCTGTGCGGCCTGGGTGTTGAGCGTGATGACTTCACTGGACTTGCGTTCGCTGACGCTGGGAATGATGCCAGGCGGGATTGCCGAGATGAGCCTGACGGCCGAGACCCTGCAATTGTCGGTGCCACTGGTGACGGCGCTGCAGGTGATGCGGCTGCTGTTCGTACTGTTTCTGGCGGAGCCTTTGTTCCGCGCATGGAACGCCAAAGCGCGATGACTGTGCCGGCCTTTTCGCGGATAACCACGCGCCCACAGGGACCGCAAAACGCCTGAGCCCTGCGCAGTACCCGTGGAAGCGGGCTCACCCACGATAAAGCGGCCCGCTCTGGCAGGGCCATCACAGCGGCGGCAGTGCCCAGTTGATCGGCGCCATCCCACGCTGTTCAAGGAAGCTGTTGGTCCGGCTGAAATGCCCACACCCCAGGAACCCGCGGTAAGCCGACAACGGCGACGGGTGCACCGACTTCAGCACCAGGTGCTTGGTGCCATCGATCAGTTTCTGCTTGCTCTGGGCATGCGCCCCCCACAGCAAGAACACCACATTCGGGCAGTGCTCGCTGACTACCTGGATAATCCGGTCGGTAAAGAACTCCCAGCCCTTCTTGGCATGCGACGCCGCATTCGCACGCTCCACCGTCATGGTGGTGTTGAGCAGCAACACGCCCTGCTCGGCCCAGCTCTGCAGGTAGCCATGGTTGGGGATCGGAATATTCAGGTCGCGGTGCAGCTCCTTGTAGATATTGACCAGCGACGGCGGCGTGGCCACACCCGGTTGCACCGAGAAGCACAAGCCATGTGCCTGGCCTGGCCCGTGGTAAGGGTCCTGGCCAAGGATCACCACCTTGACCTGGTCCAGCGGTGTCGAGTTGAGCGCGTTGAAGATCAGCGGCCCTGGCGGGTAGATCTCCTTGCCGGCAGCGTACTCGCCACGCAGGAACTCGCGCAGCTGATGCATGTAGGGCTGTTCGAATTCGCCGCGCAATGCGGCCTTCCAGCTCGGTTCGAGTTTGATGCGATCGTCGTCAGTCATGGGGCCTTCCATAAACAATGGCGCGACACTAGGTAAGCCCTACCCGCTTGTCAAACGATCCGACCGACGACCGGCATGATCGGCCAGGCAAGCCATACTTGGGCCATGACTTGCGCGAGGTAGTTCATGGCCATTCATTGCGAGGTACTCACCGGCGCCGATGGCGCCCGCATCGGCATCGCGACCCTGGATGCACCCAAGGCGCTCAATGCCCTGAACCTGCCGATGATCGAGGTGTTGGGCGAGCAACTGCACAGCTGGGCCCGCGACCCCGGCATCGTCTGCGTACTGCTGCGCGGCAACGGGGCCAAGGCCTTTTGTGCAGGGGGTGATGTGCGCGCCCTGGTGCAGGCCTGCCGCGACCACCCCGGCAGCGTGCCACCGCTGGCGGCTACCTTCTTCGCTGCCGAATACCGCCTGGATCATGCCCTGCACACCTACCCCAAGCCGCTGCTGTGCTGGGGCCACGGGCATGTACTGGGCGGTGGCATGGGCCTGCTGCAGGGCGCCAATGTGCGCATCGTCACCCCCAGCAGTCGATTGGCCATGCCGGAAATCAGCATCGGCCTTTATCCCGACGTAGGCGCCAGCTGGTTCCTGGCCCGGCTACCGGGCAAGCTTGGGCTGTTCCTCGGCCTGACCGGTGCACCGATCAATGCCCGCGACGCCCTTGACCTGGGCCTGGCAGACCGCTTTCTGGGTGAATACCAGCAGGAAGCACTGATCGAGGAACTGCTGCAACTTAACTGGCAGGAACAGACCGCCCTGCAACTGAACAGCCTGCTCAAGGCCGAACAGCATCGTGCCTGGGCCGAGTTGCCGGCAGCCCAGTGGCTGCCGCGCCGACAAATAATCGACTCATTGCTCGATGTGGCCGATGCAGCAGCGGCGTGGCGCGCACTGGAAGCGCTCAAGCAGCATGACGATCCGCTGCTGGCGGAGGCCGGCCAGCGGCTGCATGAGGGTTGCCCGCTCACGGCGCACCTGGTGTGGGAGCAGATCCGCCGAGCGCGCCATTTGTCATTGGCGCAGGTGTTCCAGATGGAATACAGCATGAGCTTGAACTGCTGCCGCCACCCGGAGTTCAGCGAAGGCGTGCGCGCCCGCTTGCTGGACAAGGACAACCGGCCGCGCTGGCATTGGCCGGATGTGGCGCAGGTGCCGGCAGCGGTGGTTGAAGCGCACTTTGCCAAGGCGTGGGAGGGGCGGCATCCGCTGGCGGACATGGGGTGAAGTTGGCCAAAAAGGGGCGCGGAGCGCGCCCCTTCATTCACCTAGCGCTGCCAGTTGCCACCTCGCCCCTGGCCACGCCGCCCGTCCCAGCGCCCGTCACCATTGCGCTGCCCATTGGAATGCCACTGGCCATGCTGGTACCGCTGGCTGCCGTCGCGATAATCGTGCCGGTCCCGGCCACCCCGGTAGTCATTGCGCTGGCGGTTACCGTAGTCGTTGCGCGGGTTACCGTGCCACTGGTTGATTCCCGGCTGCGGATGCGAGCGGTAATAAGGCGCCGGCGCCGAACGGTAATAGCGCGGCGCCGGCTGATAGTAATAACGCGGTTGTGGCGCCACGTAATAACGGTCATAGCGGTAATAACCCGGCGCGACATAGCGGTCGGTGGAGTAATAGTCCGAACGGTAATAGCCCCCGCTCTCGTAATAGGGAGCGCAGGCGGCAGTCATCAGCCCCAACAGGGCTATCAACAGGATTCGATAGGACATGGCGGCCTCCTGGACCGCTGGAGTGCCCGAACAGCGGCGCTGGCGAGCGTCGACGCGAAACGCGTTCATCGACACTGAATAAGACAGTCCCGCCGGGGTGCAGTGCCATTTACGCAACAAATTGATACAGGTGCGATGGCCCCGAAAAACTTGCAGTCATTTCCCGGTCATCTCACTAGAATGAGCGGCTTGGCACATATCATGGGAAGATCATGCCCTCACGTTCCGCTCTGTTCTCGCAGCGCTCGCTGATCCTTACCCTGTTGCTGCTGTTGGCCTGCGGCTTCCTGGCCACGTCACTGCTCAGCTACTTCGCTTCGCGCAGCGCCATCCGCGACGGCATCATCAATACCGAACTGCCGCTGACCTCCGACACGGTCTATTCGGAAATCCAGAAGGACCTGATCCGCCCGGTGCTGATCGCCTCGATGATGGCCCAGGACACCTTCCTGCGCGACTGGGTGTTGTCCGGTGAACAGGATACCGCGCGCATGACCCGCTACCTGGGCGAGGTCATGGGCAAGCAGGACACCTTTACCTCGTTTTTCGTCTCTGACCGTACCCTCACCTATTACCAGGCCAAGGGTGTGCTCAAGCAGGTCGAACCTGGTAACTGGCGCGATGTCTGGTACTTCCGCCTGCGTGATCTCAAGGCGCCCTATGAAATCAACGTTGACCTGGACATGGCCAACCATGACAGCCTCACTGTATTCATCAACTACCAGGTGCATGACTACCAGCACCGCTTCATCGGCGCCGCCGGGGTCGGGCTCAGCGTATCCTCGGTGGTCAAGCTGATCGACCAGTACCAACGCCGCTACCAGCGCTCGGTGCTGTTCACCGATGCCAACGGCAAGGTCATGCTGACCGGTTCCGAAGGTGGCCCGCACGGGTTGAGGGTGGGCCAGGCGCTCAGCGACAACGCCGAACTGAATGCCCTGCTGACCGAGCAGCCGGTGCCCGGCGAAGGCAGCCACGAGTACCGTGACAGCGACAACCGCAGCCACTTCCTCAATGTGCGCCAACTGCCCGAGCTGAACTGGTACCTGCTGGTGGACAAGCGTGAAACCGGCGCCCTCGACCGCATCCGCCACTCCCTGTACCTGAACCTTGCGATCTGCGCGATGATCACCTTGGTGGTGCTGGCGCTGGTGCATGCCATGGTCCGCCGCCACCAGGCCGCCACCGAAGCCCTGGCAACCCTCGACAGCCTGACTGGCCTGCCCAACCGGCGCAGCTTCGACCTGCTCGCCGCACAGGCCCTGCTCGAGGCCCAGCGCGACAGCGGCCCGCTGGTGGCCTTGCTGATCGACCTGGACCACTTCAAGGCACTCAACGACACCCACGGCCACCTGGCAGGCGACGAAGTGCTGCGCCAATTCGCCAATGTGCTGCAAGGCAGCCTGCGCCAGTCAGATATACTGTGCCGCTGGGGCGGTGAGGAATTCATCGTGCTGCTGCGTGAAGCCGAAGGGCGGCAGGCCATCGAGGTGGCGGAAAAGATTCGTCGGCGCACCGAACAGCTGACCTTCAGTTACGACGACAGGCCGCTGCGCCTGACCACCAGCATTGGCCTTAGCAGCCTGCAACCCGGGGATACCCTGCACGCCCTGCTAACCCGCGCCGACCGCGCGCTTTATCGTGCCAAGCAGGCCGGTCGCAACCGTGTCTGCAGTGAAACCCGCCATGACTGACCAGCAACACTGCCCCGCTTGCGGAGCACTTAACCAATGCAACCTGGCCGACCCACGTCGCGCCACCCAGGCCTGCTGGTGCTATAGCGTCAGCATTGACCCGGCCGTGCTCCAGGCCCTGCCTGCCGAACTGCGCGACAAGGCTTGCCTGTGCCCGCGCTGCGCCGCGGTTGAAGACCAACTCCGCCCGTCCCCCAGCCACTGACCATTTCAATGCGCCTCGACCGTTTCCTCGCCAACCTCCCCAGCCACAATCGCCAGCAAGCCCGTTTGATGCTGGCGCAGCGCCGTGTGCGGGTGGATGGCCAAGTGGTCAGCGACCCACTGACCGAAGTGCGCGAATTCAGCCGTATCGAACTGGACGACCAGCTGTTGCAGCTCGGCCGCCCGGCCCGCTACCTGATGCTGCACAAGCCGGCAGGCTGCGTCAGCGCCACCCATGACCTGCAACACCGTACCGTGCTCGACTTGCTGCCGGCGGCGTTACGTGATGATCTGCACATCGCCGGGCGCCTGGACTTCAACACGACCGGCCTGATGATCCTGACCAACGATGGGCAGTGGTCGCGGCGCCTGACCCAGCCGGCCACCAAGCTGCCCAAGCATTACCTGGTCGAGACCGAGGACGAGATTGGCGAGCACTATGTCGCCAGCTTCCGTGAAGGGTTCTACTTCGCGTTTGAGGGGCTCACCACCCAACCCGCCCAGCTGGATATTCTTGGCCCGCGTCAGGCGCGGCTGGCGATCGTCGAGGGCCGTTACCATCAGGTCAAACGCATGTTCGGGCATTTCAACAACAAGGTCGTGCGGTTGCATCGCGAAAGCATGGGGGCGATCCGGCTCGACCCTGCGTTGGTGCCTGGGGCTTTTCGCGAACTTACAGTTGGCGAAATAGCGACTGTCTAGGTCCGCGAACGGGCCGGAACAGACTGCACGCGCTCGTCGTACGACCGCTCAGCGACAAAAGTCACATTTTCCCCCGAACGGCACTTGCGGGATCCGCGACCCACTGCTTGAATCCAAATCGTCAGTCCGCATGTGACCGCGAAGTCACAGTCACGGATCTGCACACTTTTTGCCGGCCACCCAGGGCCTTGATGCCTTGGGGCACGGCGAATTGCCCGCCAAAAACAATACCGTCGACGCACGTGCCAAGGATCGACACAGGGCCCCCCGGTTACTCTTCAGGCGAATGCCTACCTGTCATAAAGAACGTGCACCCTAGGTGACGCGAATGCCCTTTTTGCGCCAGGAGTCGATGACATGAGGCCAGAAATCGCTGTACTTGATATCCAAGGTCAGTATCGGGTTTACACGGAGTTCTATCGCGCGGATGCGGCCGAGAATACGATCATCCTGATCAACGGCTCGCTGGCCACCACCGCCTCGTTCGCCCAAACGGTACGTAACCTGCACCCGCAGTTCAACGTTGTACTGTTCGACCAGCCCTATGCGGGCAAATCCAAACCGCACAACCGCCAGGAAAGGCTGATCAGCAAGGAAACCGAGGCGCATATCCTCCTCGAGCTGATCGAGCACTTCCGGGCCGACCACGTGTTGTCGTTCTCGTGGGGTGGTGCAAGCACACTGCTGGCGCTGGCGCACCAGCCCAAGTGCGTGAAGAAAGCCGTGGTGAGTTCGTTCTCGCCGGTGATCAACGAACCCATGCGCGACTACCTGGATCGCGGTTGCCAATACCTGGCCGCATGCGATCGCTACCAGGTGGGCAACCTGGTCAACGACACCATCGGCAAGCACTTGCCATCACTGTTCAAGCGCTTCAACTACCGCCACGTCAGCAGCCTGGACAGCCACGAGTATGCGCAGATGCTCTTCCACATCAACCAGGTGCTGCAACATGACCTGGAGCGGGCGCTGGAGGGTGCGCGCAATATCAACATCCCGGTGCTGTTCATCAATGGTGACCGCGATGAATACACCACGGTCGAGGACGCGCGGCAGTTCGGCAAGCATGTGGGGCGCAGTCAATTCAGCGTGATCCGCGATGCGGGCCACTTCCTGGATATGGAGAACAAGGCCGCCTGCGAGAACACCCGCAATGTCATGCTGGGGTTCCTCAAGCCGACTGTGCGTGAAACCCGTCAACGTTACCAGCCGATACAACAGGGGCAGCATGCATTGGCCATCTGAGCGCCTCGGCACTCTGTAGCTGAGACCCGCAGGTTATGGGGTGCCGACAAGCTTTTTTTATAACGTGGGCTTCTAATTCGTGGAGAGTTCTGGTAAAAAGTGACGCGCAGACGCGGGTATAGTTTAGTGGCAAAACGAAAGCTTCCCAAGCTTTAGTTGAGGGTTCGATTCCCTCTACCCGCTCCACATCGCATTTCAGCATGACGTTCCAGCAACGTCATCGCAGTCAAAAGGAGCCTTGGCTCCTTTTTTCGTTTCTCATCCCCACCTTGACCTGGCCCATGGCCATTTTCCTGCCGTTCCGCTTCAATGCGCAGCGGGTGTTTGCGCGCACAAGCGAAACAGCTTGTGGCGGGTATGCTCAATGGATTTATGAAACATTTCGAAAGGATGACGCATGTTTCTTTCCCGCTGGCTACCGGGCCTTGCCAACCTGCTGCACTACCGGCGCGAGTGGCTGCAGGCCGACCTGCAGGCCGGCCTCTCGGTCGCGGCGATCCAGATCCCCATTGCCATCGCCTATGCGCAAATCGTCGGCCTGCCGCCACAGTATGGCCTGTATGCCTGCGTTCTTCCGATGATGGTCTATGCCCTGGTCGGCAGCTCGCGCCAACTGATGGTCGGCCCCGATGCTGCCACTTGCGCGATGATCGCAGGTGCGGTGGCACCACTGGCCATGGGCGACCCGCAGCGCATCGTCGAACTGTCAGTGATCGTCACCGTGCTGGTGGGTGTGATGCTGATTGCCGCCGGCATTGCCCGTGCCGGCTTCATCGCCAGCTTCTTCTCGCGGCCAATCCTGATCGGTTACCTCAACGGCATCGGCCTGAGCCTGATCGCCGGGCAGCTGTCCAAGGTGGTAGGGTTCAAGATCGAAGGCGACGGTTTCATCCTCAGCCTGATCAATTTCTTCCAGCGCCTGGGAGAAATTCACTGGGTCACGTTGCTGATCGGCCTGGCCGCTCTGGGCCTGCTGATCTGGCTGCCGCGACGCTACCCGCGCCTGCCCGCAGCCCTCACCGTAGTGGCGCTGTTCATGCTGCTGGTCGGCCTGTTCGGCCTTGACCGCTTCGGCGTCGCCATTCTCGGCCCGGTACCTGCCGGCATCCCGCAGCTGGCCTGGCCGCACAGCAACCTGGAGGAGATGAAAAGCCTGCTGCGCGACGCCCTGGGTATTGCCACCGTCAGCTTCTGCAGCGCCATGCTGACTGCGCGCAGCTTTGCCGCCCGGCATGGCTATGCGATCAACGCCAACCACGAATTCGTTGCACTGGGCGTCAGCAACCTGGCGGCCGGGGTTTCTCAAGGCTTTGCCATCAGCGGCGCCGACTCGCGTACGGCAGTCAACGACATGGTCGGTGGCAAAAGCCAGTTGGTGGGCATCATCGCTGCGCTGGTCATCGCCCTGATCCTGCTGTTCTTCACCGCACCCATGGCGTGGATCCCACAGGCTGCACTGGGCGCAGTACTGCTGATGGCCGGCTGGGGGCTGATCGATGTCAAGTCGCTGGGGCACATCCGCCGCCTGAGCCGCTTCGAGTTCTGGCTGTGCCTGCTGACCACGGTCAGTGTGCTAGGCCTGGGCGTGCTGCCCGGTATCGTATTTGCCGTAACCCTGGCGATCCTGCGCCTGCTGTACAGCATCTACCAACCGACTGACGCCGTGCTGGGCTGGCTACCCGGTACCGAAGGCCAGGTCGATATCCGCAAGTTCAAGGACGCCCGTACCGTGCCCGGCCTGGTGGTTTACCGCTTCGACGACGCGATCCTGTTCTTCAACGCCGACTACTTCAAGATGCGCCTGCTCGAAGCGGTACAGAGCCAGGCCGAACCCAAGGCGGTGCTGTTCGATGCCGAGGCAGTGACCAGCATAGACGTCAGCGGCATGGCCGCCCTGCGCGAGGTACGCGACACCCTGGCAGCCCAGGGCATCTTCTTCGCCATCGCCCGCGCCCGCGGCACCTTCCTGCGGATGCTGGTGCGCTCAGGCATGGCGCGGGAAATGGAAGACAAACTGCTGTTTGCCTCAGTGCGGGCGGGGATTCGGGCGTACCGGGTGTGGCGTAACCGGCACCGCAGCGTGCAAGCGGCCGAACAGGGTTGAAACGGGTTTCAGTGCTACCGGCGATACGGCCAGTGCAGGCCACACAATGCGTTTGCCAGGACACCAACCCTCGCACACCTTGCATGACATGCTAAAGTCGCCCCCGTTCCCCGCTCCACCCAACGGACCCCAGCATGCCCGCACTCGACGCCACCCTCACCCCCTGGCCAGAACTCGTCGCCCGCCACCCCTGTGACGCCCTGCTGCTGGGCAACGGCGCCAGTCGCGCAGTGTGGAAGCCGTTCGGCTACTTCTCGCTGTACGAGGAAGCGCAACGCGCCGGCCGCAAGAAAGGCTTGGCCATCAGCGACCAGGCCTTGTTCAAGTCCCTGTCCACAGAGCTGTTCGAGCCGGTGCTCAGCGCCCTCAACACCACCGTGCGCACCAATGCGGCGCTGGCCATCAACTCCACCGCGCCGCTGAACCGCTATTACTCGATCAAGGAAGCGTTGATCCACGCCGTGCGCACCGTGCACCTGCCCTGGACACTGATGCCCAGTGCGACGCTGGAGGCGATCAACCAGGCCTTGCGCGGATACCGCAGCGTTTACACCAGCAATTACGACCTGCTGCTGCCATGGGCCGTGCACCACGCCCCGCACGGCTTTGCAGAGCTGTTCGACGAGCAAGGCTTCTTCGACGTACGCCGCAACAGCTGCGAAGGTATCCGCGTCATGCACCTGCATGGTGGCCTGCACTTGCTCAAGCTGCCCGACGGCACCACCCGCCAACGCAGCGCCGACAACGCCGAGTTGCTCGATGGCTTTGCGGTGAACATTCCGGGAGAGGTACCGCTGTTCGTCAACGAAGACCGCAGCGACGAAAAACTGCGCGCGATCCGCAACTCTGACTACCTGGGCTGGTGCCTGGGCCAGCTGGCACGGGAGAGCCAAGGGCTATGCCTGTTCGGGCAGCACCTGGACAGCAGCGACCAGCACCTGCTTGAAGCTATCCGCCAGGCGCAGCCAAAGCATCTGTCGATCGCCATAAGGCCATTGAGCGAGGCCTCGGTGATCAACCAGAAGCAACATCATCTTGACCGGTTTGGGGATCTTGCGGGGACGCAGGTGCATTTCTTTGATGCCAGCACGCATCCGTTGGGGATGGCAAATCTGGCGATCGAGCAACCCGCAGCGCGACGCTAGATTACCCCCGCAGGCCTGCTGGTGGTTGCCGTCAGAGCAACCCATCCGCCCGCAACAGCGTCTCCAGGCAATGCTCCTGCACCCCATAGAACGCCTTGAGCTGGGCAATCTTCTCCATCAACGCGCTGTTATCCGCCGGCTGCCGCCGCTTCACCGCAAGAATCATCTTGTTCTTGTTGGTGTGCTCCAGCGAGATGAACTCGAACACCTTGGTCTCGTAACCGCAGGCTTCCAGGTACAGCGCGCGCAGGCTGTCGGTCAGCATTTCGGCCTGCTGGCCCAGGTGCAGGCCGTACTGCAGCATAGGCTGTAGCAGGCCTGGGCTGTGCAGTTGCGGGCGGATCTGTTTGTGGCAGCACGGCGAGCACATGATGATCGCGGCGTTGCAGCGGATGCCGGTGTGGATGGCGTAGTCGGTGGCGATATCACACGCATGCAAGGCGATCATCACCTCGATGGCCTCAGGCACCACGCTGCGCACGTCACCACACTGGAACGCCAGGCCAGGGTGCTCGAGGCGTGCGGCAGCGCTGTTGCACAGGTCGACCATGTCCTGGCGCAGTTCCACACCCGTCACCTGTGCGTCGCGGCCCAGGCTGTTGCGCAGGTAATCGTGCATGGCGAAGGTCAGGTAGCCCTTGCCCGAGCCGAAGTCGGCCACCCGCAGTGCCTGCTCGGCCGGCACCGGGGCACTGGCCAAGGCGTGGTCGAAGACCTCGATGAACTTGTTGATCTGCTTCCATTTACGCGACATCGACGGAATCAGCGCGCCTTGGGCATCGGTTACACCCAGGTCTCGCAAAAACGGGCGCGACAACTCCAGGTATCGCTTCTTCTCACGGTCATGGCCGCTGCTCGCAGTGACCTCACGCGGTGCCTGTGCGCCATGACGCTGCAGCATCGGTTTGCCCTTCTTGCTGAAGGTCAGTTGCACTTCGCCGTCAGCATCGAACAGATGAGCGTTGCGGAAGCTGTCTGGCAGCAGCTCGGCAACCAGCGCCTGGGCCTGGTCCAGTGGCAGGTTTCGAGTGATGTCACGGGTCTGGTGGCGGTACACCAGCGATAGGCACGGCTGGCCCTTGACCTGCAGCGGCTTGGCAATGATCCGTTGCAAGGTCTGGTCGGCACCGACATGGCGCGCCAGCACCAGTTTGACCAGGGTATCGCCGTGCAGGGCGGCGTAAAGCAGGTCGAGAAACTGAGCGCGCGCATCCGGCGCGGAGGGGGCGGAAGTACTGGCGGACATGGAGAAACGGTGCCTCGAATAGCGGGAAGCGCATTCTACAGTGCGCCGGTTGACCTGTGGGCGCCGGATGTTCATGGCTTGCCAGAGGTGGGGGCGCTGATACCGAGCGCCCAGGCGCAGAAGATGTGGTGACAAACCCGCCACCACCAGCCCCTCAATCGAGAATTACCAGCCGGTTAGGCAGTTCGTTACGCGCATGAGTAGCCGGCACATGCTCACTGAGCAGCTCACCGCAGGCCTCGATGCACTCGACAAAGCCCTGCAAGGTCCGGCCCTGGCGCACCTGCTCGGCAAAGCGGGCACCGATGGTCGCGCGGGCTTCAGCATCCAGGCAGTGTTCGATACCCCGATCGACCAGTATCTCCACATGCCGCTCCGCTTCACTGACGAAAATCAGCACACCCGTGGCGCCTGCGGTGCGCTGCAGGTTCTGCTCGCGGAATTGCTGGCGCGCCAGGCGTGAGGCACGCCAGCGGCGCAAGGCACGGGGGATCAGCCTGTCGGCCAGGCGCGGGTTACGCAGCAGCAGGCACAGGCCGACGAACAGCAGCACGTTGCCCATCAGCACCCCACGCACGCTGGGCCAAGCCAGCAGCCAGTGCAACAGCCCCGGTACGGCCAGTGCCAGCACGGCGGCCCAGAGCAACGGCCAATAGGCATAATCGTCGGCACGGCGGGCCAGCACCGTCACCAGTTCGGCATCGGTGCACCGCTCGGCACGGGCAATGGCTTCGGCAATCTGCCGCTGATGGTATTCGTCGAAAGGGGTCATGCCGTCGGTCTCTTGAACGTTCTTATAGTTGTTGTCCCGGCATACGGGGCTTCGTCCGCGGGGGACATATTCAGGCATAATCCGCCGCTGGAAGAATCGCCTGCGAATCGTACAACAATAGCCGCCTGAAAACTTCGGCCGCGCGCGTATCACCGTGGATACGGCACAGGCCCCAAAACGGAATTGATGATGAAACTGTCCTTGCTGGGCCTGGCCATGGGCCTTGCCAGTCAGGCGGCCCTTGCCGCCCCCTCCGCTCCGCCCCTGCAAGACAAGCAGGCATTCATCGACCATCTGATCAGCCAGATGACCGAAGCCGAGAAAATAGGTCAATTGCGCCTGATCAGCATCGGCCCGGAAATGCCCCACGAAAAGATCCGTGAAGAAATCGCAGCCGGGCGCATTGGCGGTACCTTCAACTCGCGCACCGCGCCGGAAAACCGGCCAATGCAGGATGCGGCCATGCGCAGCCGCCTCAAGATCCCGATGTTTTTCGCCTACGACACCATCCACGGCGAACGCACGATCTTCCCGATTGGCCTGGGCATGGCCGCCACCTGGGACATGGACGCCGTGGCCAAGGTCGGTCGCACCGCCGCCATCGAAGCCTCGGCCGACGCCCTCGACATGACCTTCGCCCCCATGGTGGATATCGCCCGCGACCCACGCTGGGGCCGCACCAGTGAAGGCTTCGGCGAGGATACCTACCTGACCTCGAAAATCGGCCAGGTAATGGTGCGTTCGTTCCAGGGCAGCAGCCCGGCAAACCCCGACAGCATCATGGCCATCGTCAAGCACTTCGCCCTGTACGGCGCGGTGGAGGGCGGGCGCGACTACAACACGGTCGATATGAGCCTGCCAAAAATGTACAACGACTACCTGCCGCCCTATCGCGCCGCGCTCGATGCCGGTGCCGGCGGGGTGATGGTGGCGCTGAACTCGATCAACGGCGTGCCGGCCACCTCCAACACCTGGCTGATGAACGACCTGCTGCGCAAGGAGTGGGGCTTCAAGGGCGTGACCATCAGCGACCACGGTGCCATCCAGGAGCTGATCCGCCATGGCGTCGCCCGCGATGGCCGCGAAGCGGCCAAGCTGGCGATCAAGGCCGGCATCGACATGAGCATGAACGACACCCTGTACGGCGAAGAACTGCCGGGCCTGCTGAAGTCCGGCGAGGTGACCCAGGGTGAGCTGGACCAGGCCGTCCGCGAAGTGCTCGGTGCGAAGTACGACATGGGCCTGTTCAAGGACCCGTACGTGCGCATCGGCAAGGCCGAAACCGACCTGAAGGACTACTACGGCAACGACCGCCTGCACCGCGAGGCCGCACGGGATGTGGCGCGTCGCAGCCTGGTGCTGCTGGAAAACCACAGCCAGACCCTGCCGCTGAAAAAGGCCGGCACCATCGCCCTGGTCGGCCCGCTGGCGGATGCCCCGATCGACATGATGGGCAGCTGGGCTGCCGACGGTAAGCCAGTGCATTCGGTAACCGTGCGCGAAGGCCTGCGCCGCGCTGTGGAAGGCAAGGCCAAACTGGTCTATGCCAAAGGCTCCAATGTCACCGGCGACAAAGCCATTCTCGATTACCTGAACTTCCTCAACTTCGACGCCCCGGAAATCGTCGACGACCCACGCCCTGCAGCCGTGCTGATCGACGAAGCGGTCAAGGCAGCGAAGCAGTCCGACGTGGTAGTGGCAGTGGTTGGCGAGTCGCGCGGCATGTCCCACGAGTCGTCGAGCCGCACCACCCTGGAGATTCCGGCCAGCCAGCGCGAGCTGATCAAGGCGCTGAAGGCCACCGGCAAACCGCTGGTGCTGGTGCTGATGAACGGCCGACCGTTGTCGATCGCCTGGGAGCGTGAACAGGCCGATGCCATCCTCGAAACCTGGTTCGCCGGCACCGAAGGCGGCAATGCGATTGCCGACGTGCTGTTCGGTGACTACAACCCGTCTGGCAAGCTGGCCATCACCTTCCCGCGCTCGGTCGGGCAAATCCCGATGTACTACAACCACACCCGCATCGGCCGGCCGTTCACGCCAGGCAAGCCGGGCAACTACACCTCGCAGTACTTCGAAGAGCCCAACGGCCCGCTGTACCCGTTCGGCTACGGCCTGAGCTACAGCAGCTTCGAGCTGTCGGGCCTGGCCCTATCGAGCAAGGACCTCAAACGCGGCGGTACGCTGGAAGCCAAGGTCACAGTGAAGAACACCGGAAAAGTGGCAGGCGAGACCGTGGTGCAGCTGTACCTGCAGGATGTGTCAGCGTCGATGAGCCGCCCGGTGAAGGAACTGAAGAACTTCCAGAAACTGATGCTCAAGCCGGGTGAGACGCGCACCTTGGCCTTCCGTATCAGCGAGGAAGACCTGAAGTTCTACAATGGCCAGCTGCAGCGAGTTGCCGAGCCAGGTGAGTTCAATGTCCAGGTTGGGCTCGACTCCCAGGCGGTGCAGCAGCAGAGCTTTGAATTGCTGTAAGTAGTCTGTACCCAGTACCTGCCTTATCGCCGGCAAGCCAGCCCCCAATGGGCCGTCACAGTCTGATGGACCTGTGCAACCTGTTGGGGGCTGGCTTGCCGGCGATAGGGCCCTGACAGGCACACCACTTTCGGATCCGCCCCATGCCCTTTTCCGTTCGCGCCCTGCGTCTGGGGCTGATCACCCTGCTCATTCTGCTGGGCACCGCCCTCAGTGCCGGCTGGGCCATGCACCAAGCCAAGCGCCAGGCCATGGAAGACGACGCCAAGCGTGCCAATCAGCAACTGGGCCTTTATGCCAACACCCTGCACACCCTGATCGACCGCTACCGTGCCCTGCCCGCCGTACTGGCACTGGACCCGGAACTGATCGCCGCCCTGCGCGGCCCGGTCAGCGAGCCGGTGCAGGACGCCCTGAACCGCAAGCTTGAACGCATCAACGGCGCGGCAAACTCCTCCACCCTCGAACTGCTTGACCGCACCGGCCTGGCCATCGCCGCCAGCAACTGGCGGCTACCTAGCAGCTACGTCGGCTCCAACTACGGCTTTCGCCCCTACTTCAAGCAAACCCGCAGCCAAGGCAGTGGCCGCTTCTACGCCGTTGGCGTGACCAGTGGCGTGCCAGGCTACTTCCTCGCCAGCGCAGTAAACGACGAGCATGGCCGTTTCCTCGGTGCCATGGTGGTAAAGCTGGAGTTCCCCGAACTGGAACGCGAATGGCGCCAAGGCAGCGATATCCTGCTGGTCAGCGATGCACGCGGCATCACCTTCATCGCCAACCAGGACGGCTGGCGCTACCGCGAATTGCAGCCACTCAGCGGCGCCGACCGTGCCGAGCTGGCCGAAACCCGACAGTACGACAAGCAACCGCTGGTGCCGCTGCAGCATCAGGTCCTCACCCGCTTTGCCGCCAACAGCACCCTGAGCCGTGTGCAGGGGCCGGAAGGCAGTGCCGAGTACCTGTGGGAAAGCCTGCCGCTGGAAGGCGAGAACTGGACCTTGCACCTGCTGCGTAAACCGCAGGTCGCCGCAGACGGCCGCAATGCCGCCCTTGGCGCCGCCGCCGTGTGGCTGAGCCTGGTGTTCGCCGGGCTGTTCGTCAGCCAGCGCCTGCGCCTGGCCCGCCTGCGCCAGCGCAGCCGGCAAGAGCTCAAGCGCCAGGTCGAGGAGCGCACCCGCGAGCTGCGCACCGCCCAGGAGGGCCTGGTGCAATCGGCCAAGCTGGCCGCCCTGGGGCAAATGTCGGCGGCCATGGCCCACGAAATCAACCAGCCACTGACCACCCAGCGCATGCAGCTGGAAACCCTGCGGCTGCTGCTCGACCATGGCCGTCATGACGAAGCGCGCCAAGCCCTTGAGCCGCTGGAGCAGATGCTCACACGCATGGCCGCACTCACCAGCCACCTGAAGACCTTCGCCCGCAACAGCCCGGTGGGCCTGCGCGAGCGCCTCGACCTGGCCACCGTAGTTGACCAGGCCCTGCACTTGCTGGAAGCACGCATCCGCAGCGAACAGGTGGAGGTAGCCCAGTACCTGGCACGCCCGGCTTGGGTGCGCGGCGATGCCATTCGCCTGGAACAGGTACTGATCAACCTGCTGCACAATGCCCTCGACGCCATGGCCGACAAGCGCTACAAACGCTTGGAGATTCGTATCGAGCCTGACGGCGAGCTGTGGCGCCTGAGCGTGCTCGACTCGGGTGGCGGTATTGCCGAAGCCGACCTGGCCAAGGTCTTTGACCCGTTCTTCACCACCAAGCCGGTGGGCGAAGGACTGGGCCTGGGCCTGGCGATTTCCTATGGCATCGTCCATGAGGCCGGCGGCCAGCTGCAGGCCGAAAACCTGCCCGGTGGTGCACGCCTGAGCCTTACCCTGCCCCGAGACCTGGAGCCTGTATGTTGAATTCAGTGATCGTCGTCGATGATGAAGCCAGTATCCGCACGGCGGTGGAGCAATGGCTAAGCCTGTCCGGTTTCAGCGTGCAGCTATTCCCCCGCGCCGAAGACTGCCTGGCCCAGCTGCCGAAACACTTCCCCGGGGTGATCATCAGCGATGTGCGCATGCCGGGCATGGATGGCCTGCAGTTGCTCGAGCGGTTGCAGGCGGACGACCCAGACCTGCCGGTGATCCTGCTGACCGGCCACGGTGATGTGCCGATGGCGGTTGAGGCCATGCGCAACGGGGCCTATGACTTCCTCGAAAAGCCCTTCACCCCGCAACACTTGCTGGGCAGCCTGCGCCGGGCACTGGAAAAACGCCAGCTGGTGCTGGAAAACCGCCGCTTGCACGAGCAGGCCGACCTCAAGTCACGCCTGGAGGGCACGCTGCTCGGCATGTCCCAGGGCCTGCAACAGCTGCGTCGCCAAGTACTGGACCTGGCCAGCCTGCCGGTCAATGTGCTGATCCGTGGCGAGACTGGCAGCGGCAAAGAGCGGGTGGCGCGGTGCCTGCACGATTTTGGCCCGCGCGCGGCCAGGCCGTTCGTTGCCCTCAACTGCGCGGCCATCCCCGAAGCGCTGTTCGAAGCCGAACTGTTCGGCCATGAGAGCGGCGCCTTTACCGGTGCCCAGGGCAAACGCATCGGCAAACTGGAGTACGCCAACGGTGGCACGGTGTTTCTCGATGAGATCGAAAGCATGCCACTGGTCCAGCAGGCCAAGCTGCTGCGGGTAATCCAGGAACAGAAGCTTGAGCGTCTGGGGGCCAATCAAAGTATCAACGTCGATTTGCGCATCATTGCCGCGACCAAGCCTGACTTGCTTGAAGAGGCCCGCGCCGGGCGCTTCCGCGAAGACCTGGCCTACCGCCTGAACGTAGCCGAACTGCGCTTGGCCCCGTTGCGCGAACGGCGTGAAGACATTCCGCTGCTGTTTGAGCATTTCGCCCGGGTCGCTACCGAAAAGCTTGGCCGTGTTGCCCCACCGCTGTCGGGTGCACAACTGGCGCAACTGCTGTCGCACGACTGGCCGGGCAATGTGCGCGAGCTGGCCAATGCGGCGGAGCGGCATGCCTTGGGGCTGGGCTCGCCGAATATCGAGGTGGCACCGGCCGGGCAGTCGCTGGGCGAGCAGATGGAAGCGTTCGAGGCACAATGCCTGCGCGCAGCGTTACGCCAGCACGGCGGGGCCATCAGTGCGGTGATGGAGGCGTTGCAGCTGCCGCGGCGCACGCTGAACGAAAAGATGCAGCGCCATGGGTTGGTACGTGAGGATTTTGTGGAACGGTAATGAGCGGATTTCCGCTTATCAAAAATTCCCGATAAGCAGAAATCCGCTTGCCCAGAGGGGGTTTTCGGGGCTGCGCTGCAGTCCTTCGCCGGCAGGCCCGCTGCCACCAGGAAATCGGAAATCCCAGGCGTGACGCGGTCTCTATGGGAGCCGGCGTAGCCACGGAAGGCGCCCAGCGCCCCCATTTGGATCATTACGCACCCATTTGGCACACCTTCTGCAATCACCTGTGCAAGCTGCGCCACGGCGCGCTCCACAAAAACAACGAGAAGGTATCCCTGATGGATAACGCAACCTCCCTGCCCGCCGGGGCGGCCACCGCGCCTGCCGCAGAAAAAACCACCGCCAGCCGCCTGAAGTCGATCTTCAGCGGGTCCATCGGCAACATGGTCGAATGGTACGACTGGTACGTCTACGCCGCATTCTCGCTGTACTTCGCCAAGGCCTTCTTCCCGGCCGGCGACTCCACCGCACAACTGCTCAACACCGCCGCGATCTTCGCCGTGGGCTTCCTGATGCGCCCGATCGGGGGCTGGCTGATGGGTCTGTATGCCGACCGTAAAGGCCGTAAAGCGGCACTGATGGCGTCGGTACTGCTGATGTGCGCAGGCTCGCTGGTCATTGCCCTGACGCCAGGCTATGAAACCATCGGCGTTGCCGCACCGATCCTGTTGGTCATTGCCCGCCTGCTGCAAGGCTTGTCGGTAGGCGGTGAATACGGCACCTCGGCCACCTACCTCAGCGAAATGGCCAGCAAGGACCGCCGTGGCTTCTTCTCCAGCTTCCAGTACGTAACCCTGATCTCCGGCCAGCTTATCGCTTTGGCGGTACTGATCGTGCTGCAACAGACCCTGACCACCGAGCAGCTGTATGCCTGGGGCTGGCGCGTGCCGTTCGTGATCGGCGCCCTGTGCGCGGTGGTGGCCCTGTACCTGCGTCGCGGCATGGAAGAAACCGCCTCGTTCACCAAGAAGGAAAAGGCCAAGGAAAGCCTGATGCGCACCCTGCTGCGCCACCCCAAGGAACTGATGACCGTGGTCGGCCTGACCATGGGCGGTACCCTGGCGTTCTACACCTACACCACCTACATGCAGAAGTACCTGGTCAACACGGTGGGCATGAGCATCAGCGACTCGACCACCATCTCGGCCGCCACGCTGTTCCTGTTCATGTGCCTGCAGCCGGTGGTCGGTGGCCTGTCCGACAAGATCGGCCGTCGCCCGATCCTGATCGCCTTCGGTGTGCTGGGCACCCTGTTCACCGTACCGATCCTCAGCACCCTCCACACCATCCAGACCTGGTGGGGCGCGTTCTTCCTGATCATGGCCGCGCTGATCATCGTCAGCGGCTATACCTCGATCAACGCCGTGGTCAAAGCCGAGCTGTTCCCGACCGAAATCCGCGCCCTCGGCGTTGGCCTACCCTATGCGCTGACCGTTTCGATCTTCGGCGGCACTGCCGAGTACGTGGCTCTGTGGTTCAAGAGTGCGGGCATGGAAAGCGGCTTCTACTGGTACGTCACCGCCTGCATCGCCTGCTCGCTGCTGGTTTACGCGACCATGAAGGACACCAAGCAGCACTCGCGCATTACTACTGACTGACGCTGGCCTGGCAAGACTGAAAGGGGCGCTCCATTGCATGGGGCGCCCCTTTTTCATGACGCGAGACAACCTGTGAGACGGTTAACGGGGCGATTACGCTCACGGGATGGATCGGCAGAATCATGAACAGCCTATTGTGGATCTGGCAGCATCCAGCCTGGCCCCAACTCACTTGGCAAAACGAAGCCATCGCCCCGCCTGACGGCACTTTGAAACAAGATGTTCCGTTCTTAACACCTCTTTAATTACCGACCTTCAAGCTGCGACGGCTGACGAAACGACGACGCGAAGGCTTGCGGCTATTGAATGACACCGCTGCCTGACCAGCACGAGGCTCGCGCAAAACATCGATTTATTCGATTTTTAACCGCAATTTTTTGCGCTTTTTAATCAAATTAATCGGAGTAGCATTAAACCCATAGAAACAACCAACTCACGACCCCCCCGGAGCAATGACCATGAAAAACAAACTGATCCTCACCCTGGCCCTCTCGGTTTTCGCAACTGGCGCCTTCGCCGAAGATGGCTTCGACCGTACCACCGCTCACACGTTTGCCGCTGCTCAAGCCCAGTCCGCTAGCTACGCTGAAGACGGCTTTGATCGCACCGGTGGCCAGCGCTTTGCTGAAGACGGCTTTGATCGCACTGGCGGCCAGCGCTTCGCTGAAGACGGCTTCGACCACACCAACGCTCACCGCATCAGCTGATCCCTGCTGCGAGCAACCAGCCCGGCTTTTGCCGGGCTTGATCATTTTCAGGCGGGCACAGGCTTGGCACACTAGGCACCTTGTCCACCAGGAGGTAGGGCCAGCAAGCCCAGTACAGATGTATTACTACGAACCCGCTAAAGGCCACGGCCTGCCACACGACCCGTTCAACGCCATCGTCGGCCCACGCCCTATCGGCTGGATCTCCTCGCAGGACCGCGAAGGCCGCTTGAACCTGGCGCCGTACAGCTTCTTCAATGCCTTCAACTACATTCCGCCGATCATCGGTTTCTGCAGCGTCGGGCGCAAAGACAGCCTGAACAACATCGAGCAGACCGGCGAATTCGTCTGGAACCTGGCCACCCGGCCGCTGGCCGAGCAGATGAACCAGAGCTGCGCACCGGTTGCCGCCGAAGTAAACGAATTCGAACTGAGCGGCCTCACCGCCACCCCCTCAAGCATCGTCAAGGTGCCGCGCGTGGGCGAAACCCCGGTAGCCTTCGAGTGCAAGGTCAGCCAGATCGTCCAGCTAAAGCGGGCTGACCAGGAACTGGTGCCCAGCTGGCTGATTCTTGGGGAAGTGGTGGCGGTGCACATTGCCGAGCACCTGTTGAACAACGGCATCTACGATACCGCTGCCGCCGAGCCGATACTGCGGGGTGGTGGCCCGGCGGACTATTTCGAGCTGGGCACACTGTTCAAGATGGGCAGGCCGACAGCCTGATCACCAGATCAGCTCACCCTCGTCGCTGACGCCCTGCAGGCGTTGCAACTCGGCGGTGGCCGCTTCGTCAGCGGCCACGGCGCCCTTGAACACCTGCCCGTCGAGCACTTTGTGAAAACGCGGCGCACCGCCCATGCCCAAGGCCTTGACCGCGATGGCCGCGGTATAACCACCGCCTTCTACCGGCACCATCGCCGAAACCGCTTCGAACTGCGGGAACTCCCTACGTGCCATGTTGCTACCCAATTCGTTGATCGTTGGCTGGCATCTTACGCTATTCACCAGTCTGGCCCTATCGCCGGCAAGCCAACTGCTGCGGTCTTTGTGGGGGCTGGCTTGCCGACGACAGGGCCGCTACAGACAACAAATCAATCGAAGGTATGCAAGTCCAGGCTGCTCACCACCTGCGCCTGCACCAGCTCACCAAACAACTCCAGCGTCGGCGAAGCAAAATACCCACTCATCGCCTGCTGGTCCTGCCAGCTGCCACTGAGCAACCACAAGTCGGCATCCGCCTGCGAGCGCTGCACGGTGAAACTCAGGCAACCCGGCGCACGCAGCGAAGGCTCGAGCAGGTCACGCAGACGCGCCCCCAGCTCCGCCGAGCGCCCGCTGCTGGCACGGATGAACGCAAGATGGGTGACCGGTTGTTTGAGGGTCATTGCACAATCTCCTTGAAGCAGGCGGACGGAAAAGCCAGGCTGCCAAGGTTAGGGGCTCACCCGCGCGACACGTTAGGCCATTACTGCTCGCCAATTGCCTGATCCTGCAGCACGGCAGGATCAGGCAATCGACGTGCAGCTTTCGACTAGCGTCCGCCATTGCCCAAACCTATGCTGCGACGGTCAGTAGAGGAAAGCCATCATGACCACCGCCACGTCCCCCGACCAGACCCTGGAACTGCAGCGCCAGGAGCTGGCTGCGCTGATTACCCGCCACGCCGGCGAACCGCACGGCCCGGCATCGGCCATCGATGACCTGTACCTGGTGCGTTACACCGAGAACGTGCGTTCAGTGCCGACCCTGGCGCAACCCGCCCTGTGCATCCTGGCCCAAGGCAGCAAAAGCCTGTTCCTCGGCGACGAGCAATACGTCTACGACCCACTGCATTACATGGTGGTCTCGGTCACCTTGCCACTGAGTGGGGCCAAGCTGGACGCAAGCCCGGAAAACCCCAGCCTGGGCCTGCGCATGGACCTGGACCCGGCCGAGATCAGCCAGCTGATCGCCGAGAGTGGGCCAATGCTGGTGCCCAACCGGCCTTCTGGTCGCGGTCTGTACGTGGAGAAAACCGATGCTGCACTGCTCGATGCGCTGCTGCGGCTGATTCGCCTGCTGGACACCCCGCGTGATATCGCGATGCTGGCGCCGCTGTTCCGCCGCGAAATTCTCTACCGCATGTTGCGTGGCCCGCAGGGCTATCGGCTGTATGAGATTGCCTTGGCCAACAGCCAGACGCACCGGGTATGCCAGGCCATTACCTGGCTCAACAACAACTACCAGCAGCCGCTGCGTATCGAGGACCTGGCCCGTGAGGTCAACCTCAGTACCTCGACCTTGCACCACCGCTTCAAGGCGGTGACGTCGATGAGCCCCTTGCAGTACCAGAAACAACTGCGACTGCAAGAGGCGCGCCGGTTGATGCTGAACGACGGGCTGGAGGCGGCTGTTGCAGCCTATCGGGTGGGCTATGAAAGCCCGTCGCAGTTCAGCCGAGAATACAGCCGGATGTATGGTGCACCGCCGATTCGCGATGTGGCCAGGTTGCGCGCTACTGCTGGCTGAGTGTGCTGCTGGCTTGGCGGCGCTAGGGCCGACAAGCCAGCAACGCAAGACTCAAGGTTCAACCAATAACCATGCCCTGCCATTGATTCTGGTCCACCTGAACCAAGGTCGGCCCCTTGCGCTCCACCGCCTGCCCCAACGCTGCCTGCAGTTGTGCCACATCCGCGACAGTCTCCGCAGCAGCGCCCAACGCCCGCGCCACCCCGATGAAGTCCGGGGTATGGATATCCACCCCTACCGGCTCGATCGCCCGGTTGAGCATGTACTTCTTGATTTCCTCGTACCCCTGGTTGTTCCACAGCAGCACGATCAGCGGCACCTGCGCCTCCACCGCACTGGCCAGTTCCGGCAGGGTGAACTGCAGGCCGCCATCACCAATCAGGCACACCGAGGGCGCACGCTCGCCAGGCTGCTCGGCGCTGCCCAACCAGGCGCCCATGGCCGCCGGCAAGGCATAACCCAGCGTGCCGTAACCGGTCGAGGCATTGAACCAGCGGCGTGGCTGGTCCATGTCTAGGGTCAGGTTGCCGGTGTACACCGGCTGGGTCGAGTCGCCCACCAGAATGGCATTCGGCAGGCGCTGCAAGATAGCGCTCAACAAGCGTGTCTGGCTCAAGGTCGGCTGATCCCAACCGGCCGCCAGCGCCTGGCGCAGGCTGACCACGCGGGCCACGCCCCAGGTGCTTTCAGGCACAGGTTGCGGCTGAGCCTGCAAAGCAGCCAGCAGCGCTTCGGTAGCCAGCTCGGCATCGGCCACCAGCGCCAGCTCCGGCAGGTAGTTGCGCACGGTCTGGTCCGGGTCGATGTCGATACGCAGCAGGCTGCCCGGGATTTCGAAGCCACCCTTGAAGGTCACGTCATAATCGGTTTCGGCCAGTTCGGTGCCAATCGCCAGCACCACGTCGGCCTCGGCCACCAGCGCCCGGGTGGCCGGCAGCGACTGGGTCGAGCCGATCTGCAACGGGTGGTTGGCCGGCAGCAAACCCTTGGCATTGATAGTCAGGGCCACGGGCGCCTGCAGATGTTCGGCCAGGCGCGCCAGCGCAGGGCCCGCCGCCAAGGCACCGCCACCGGCGAGGATCAATGGTCGGCGTGCACTGGCCAGGCGCTCAGCCATCTGTGCCACGGCCTGCGGTGCCGCGCCCGCCCGGCTGCTGCGCACCGGGCGACCCGGCAGCAGTTGGTCGGCCGGTTCAACCAGCACATCCAGTGGGATCTCGATATGTACCGGGCGCGGCCTGGCACTGTCGAACACGGCAAAGGCCCGCGCCAGCACCTGCGGCAGGTCGGCAGCACTCATCAAGGTATGGGAAAACGCCGCCACACCCGCCACCAGCCCCGCCTGGTTGGGCAGCTCGTGCAGCTTCCCCCGGCCACCGCCCAACTGGTCGCGAGACTGCACGCTGGAAATCACCAGCATCGGAATCGAATCGGCATAGGCCTGGCCCATGGCCGTGGTGATGTTGGTCATGCCCGGGCCAGTGATGATGAAGCACACGCCGGGTTTGCCACGGGTGCGCGCATAGCCGTCAGCCATGAACCCGGCGCCCTGCTCGTGGCGCGGGGTGATATGGCGAATGGTCGAGCCCGCCAAGCCGCGGTAGAGCTCCACGGTATGCACACCAGGGATGCCGAAGACATGGTCCACGCCATAGCCTTCAAGGAGTTTGACCAACACTTCGCCGCAGGTTGCCATCGGATTCACCATGAATCTTGTTAGGTTATGCGCTTATTGGACCCAACCCACGGCTATCGCGACAATGCAAAAAAACACATACTAGCCATGTCTTGTGATCATGGCTTACTGCAATGAAACGCCTCCCGCCCCTGCCTGCCCTGCACACGTTCCTGATCACTGCCCAGTGCTGCAACTTCACCCGCGCCGGGCAGCAGTTGCACATCACCCAGGGCGCCGTCAGCCGGCAGATCGCAGCCCTTGAGGAGCACTTGGGTTATGCCCTGTTCCAGCGTCAGGCCCGCGGGCTGAGCCTGACCCGAGAAGGCCAGGACTGGCTGCCACGGGTGCAACAGGTTTTCGCGCTGATCGAACAAGGCGTGCGTGAAGTGGGTGAGCACAGCACCACCCTTCAGCTCAAGGCACCCACCTGCGTGATGCGTTGGCTGCTGCCGCGCCTGATGGAGTGGCAGGCATTGCGCCCGGACGTCCCCGTGGAGCTGACCACGACCGTGCAGCACGGGGTGGATTTCCGTCGCGAGGGTTTCGATGCAGCGGTGGTGTACGGCGATGCGCCCAACCACGGGGTGCAGGTACGCAAGCTGTTCGATGAGCAACTGACCCCGGTGTGCGCACCGTCACTGCGCGAAGGGCCAGTGCCGTTGCAGCAAGTGGAAGACCTGGCCCGACATATGTTGCTGCACCCCTCGCGCGATGAACATGACTGGCGCTTGTGGTTGCAAGCGGCTGGAGTGACGCTGGCCACGCATGGCCCTAAACAGCATTTCGAGACGCTGGACATGGCGATGGCCATGGCTTCGCAAGGGACAGGGGTGGCGATCGGTGACTGGTCGCTGATTGGCGATGACCTGCGCGGTGGGCGGTTGTGCATGCCGTTCGCACTGAAGGTGCTGACGGGCAAGGGGTATTACCTGGTGAGCCAGGCCAAGCCCTCGCCGCCAGGGTTGCTCGAACTGCTGGACTGGCTGGAGGGCCAGGCCAGCCTTTGAAGGCGCTTTCGCGGGCATGCCCGCCAAGCAGGACTCAATAACCGACTGTGAACCGCTGCCGCGAATGCTTGGGCTTCTCCAGCTCATCCAGCATGGCAATCGCATAGTCGGCAAAAGTGATCCAGCTCTTGCCGTCGGCACCGATCAACAGATGATCCTTGCCCAGGGTATAGCGCCCCGTGCGTTCACCCTCAACGAACTCAGCGGAAGGCGAGAGAAAGGTCCAGTCCAGGTTCGGCTCGCGCTGCAGCGCCTCCAGAAAACGTATGCCGGCAGTGGCCTCGGCTTTGTACGCCTCCGGGAAATCCGGGCTATCGATCACCCGGTGCCCCGATGGCAGCAACAGGCTGCCGGCCCCGCCCACCACCAACAGGCGCTTGACCCCGGCGCGCTTCACCGGCTCGATGATGGCGTGCGGTTCGATCGTCGAGAAATGCGCCGCGCTCAACACCGCGTCCGTACCTGCGACGGCAGTTTGCAGGGCCGCGCTGTCCTTGGCATCCAGCGCTTTGACCGTCACCCCGTCCCGCCCCTGCAGCTTCGCAGGGTCGCGGGCAATGGCCAGTACACTGTGACCGCGGCGCAAGGCCTCTTCCAACAACTGGCTACCCGCGCGGCCAGTGGCCCCGATAATTGCAATTTTGCTCATGGGATACGCTCCATCAATTGAATGGGATTACCACGTCATTCCGCCCTTAGGCCACGCAAGCATGTGAACAGGGCGATTGGCTACGCCCTCAGCGAGGCGATACCCGACAGCTTAGTTGCCCAAACCGTGACAAAAAATGCCATGCTTGGACATAGTTTGTTTCTGAAATCGGGCAAATCATGGACCGTCTCAACGCCATGCGCGTCTTCGTCTGCGTGGTCGACCTGGGCAGCCAGTCGGCGGCGGCCGATCATCTGCAACTGTCGCGTCCGGTCGTGTCACGCTACCTGGCCGAACTGGAAGAGTGGGTTGGCGCACGCCTGATGCAGCGCACCACGCGCAAGCTCAGCCTCACCGCAGCCGGCCAGGAAACCCTGCCCCGCTGCCGGCAACTGCTGGAACTGGCCGGCGACCTGCAGGCCGCGGTACAGCAGCCGGATGATCCGCCAAGGGGTGCACTGCGCATCAGTGTCAGTACCTCATTCGGCCAGGCACAGCTGGTGGATGCGGTGGCGGCCTATGTGCGGCACTACCCTGGGGTAAAAGTCGAACTGCAGCTGCTCGATCGCACCGTCAACCTGGTGGACGAGCGCATCGACCTGGCCATTCGCACCAGCAACGACCTCGACCCCAACCTCATCGCCCGGCGCCTGAGCGTATGTCGTTCGGTAGTCTGTGCGGCACCGGGTTATCTCCGCGAGCACGGCACGCCGCAACAGGTCGAGGAACTGAGCCGGCACAACTGCCTGACCCATGCCTATTTCGGTCATAACCTGTGGCATTTCGAAGTGGCTGGCCAGCAGGTTGCCGTACCGGTAGCGGGAAATATCAGTGCCAATGAGGTGATGGCCCTGCAAAAGGCGGCATTGGCTGGTGCAGGTATCGCCATGCTGCCGACCTACCAGGCCGCCGAAGCACTGCGCACAGGTGAACTGGTGCGCCTGTTGCCCGAGGCAAAGCCGCGTGAGCTGAACCTGAATGCGGTGTACACATCGCGCAAGCATATGCCGGCAACCTTGCGCAGCATGCTGGATTTTCTGGTGCAGCGGTTCAAGGACGAGCCGGAATGGGACCAGGATCTATACTGACGAGGCAGGTATCACCTAACGCTGTTCAAGGAGGTGAGCACCATGGGCATCAAATCAAGAAGAGTCGCCCTCGTCATGGCCCTGACAGCAGTTGCGGGGCTTTACGGCTCAGCCTGCTGGCGCGCCGAGCTGCTACGCAGCCAGCCCAGCGCCGCCAACAGTTGCGAGCAGGCACATTGCGTGCCTCACACCGCAACGTTGAGCGCCGTCCGTTGAGTTAGACGGCGCCCTGCCGGTCACTCCTCGACGCTCATGTACTCCTTGGCCCAGCGGATGTAATCCTCGGGTTGGGTGTAGGTGTGCGAGAGTTCGGTAGCACTCAGGTTTTCCGACCTGTTCTGCCGGCCGCGTTGCAACCGCAGGCAATCGTAGGTGGCCTTGATTGCGGCAAAGTAGGCCGCATGGCCATCGACCACAATGCGCACGCCCAAGCGCGCCAGGTGCTCGTCATCGCGCAGGTTCGGGTTGCCATAGGTAACCAGCATCAGCGGCACGGTAAGGTGCTCGGCAATTTTCTCGAGCTGCTCGAAATCCTTCACACCTACCATGCAGATGCCATCGGCACCTGCCTTCTGGTAGCTCTGGGTACGCACGATGATTTCTTCAGTGGTAAGCACGCCAGCATTGGTCCGGGCAATGATCGACAGCGATGAATCGACCCGGGCTTCCAGCGCCGCGCGGATCTTGCCTACGCCCTCTTCGACCGGGATCAGGTCGGTGGACTTGCGCCCGAACTGGGCGGGCAGCAGGGTGTCCTCGATGGTCAGTGCGGCAACGCCGGCGCGCTCCAACTCGATTACCGTGCGCATCACGTTCAGTGCGTTGCCATAGCCATGGTCGGCGTCGGCCAGTACCGGCAACTGCGCGACACGGCCAATACGGGTGGCCTGCTCGACGAACTCGCTGAGGGTGATCAGGGCGAAGTCCGGTGCGGCCAGTACCTGCAACGAAGCGACGGAGCCACCGAGGATGCCGACCTCGAAGCCCAGGTCTGCAGCAATGCGTGCAGACATCGGGTCGAACACAGAGGCGGTGTGGAAACAGGATCCTGAAGCGAGCAGCTCGCGGAAGGCAAAACGCAGATCTTGATGGGAAGCCTTGGGCATGATCACTCCGCAATTATGTGTAAATTTGAACGGTAACTACCGACCCCTGTAATCGGGTCTACCTGACCTGTTCCAACCGTCGCCATCTGGGCGGTCATGCTCGACATGCAGGCAGAGGAATAAAAGGTGTGGGAGACAGCAGCCTGAAAAGCCTGCGGCATAATGTTGCACCAAGCTGGTGCAAGCCGCGACTTTAGGCCCCTGTGGCATACCAACGATATCACGCGGCCATGCAGCACTGGATGAATGCGCCAATGCCGATCTTGCATAGGGGATGCAGATAGTACATAGGGAGCTACCTAACTCGGGTTACAATCCGGGAGCTTCCTGGCGCGCGCACCCGGCTGCACAGGCCCATCGCATCCCGTGATCCCTGTGCCGTACCTGTGCCTGCGTACCTGCCCGCGAAGCGGCCAAAACCGATAAACAAGGTATCCCCGTGACAGCCGCCCTGCCCCCCACCACCCTGCGCAACGTGCTCACTGCCCTGATGCTGGCGATCTTCCTTGGCGCACTGGACCAGACCATCGTCGCCGTCTCGTTGCCGGCTATCTCGGCCCAGTTCAACGATGTCGGCCTGCTGGCCTGGGTCATCTCCGGCTACATGGTGGCCATGACCATCGCGGTGCCGATCTACGGCAAGCTGGGGGACCTGTACGGCCGACGGCGGATGATCCTCACCGGTATCAGCCTGTTCACCCTGGCCTCGATTGCCTGCGCACTGGCCCAGGACATGCAGCAATTGGTGCTGGCCCGCGTGCTCCAGGGTATTGGCGCGGGGGGTATGGTCTCGGTCAGCCAGGCGATCATCGGCGACTTCGTCCCCCCGCGCGAACGTGGCCGCTACCAGGGCTACTTCAGCAGCATGTACGCCGTCGCCAGCGTCGCCGGCCCGGTATTGGGCGGCTGGCTGACCGAGTACCTGTCATGGCGCTGGGTGTTCTGGATCAACCTGCCACTGGGCCTGGTCGCCTTGTGGGCGATCCGCCGGGCATTGGCTGGCATGCCAGTCCAGCGCCGAGAGGCACAGGTGGACTACCTGGGTGCCGTGCTGTTGATTCTCGGCTTGGGGAGCCTGCTGCTGGGCATGACCTTGGTCGGCCAAGGTCATGCCTGGGGGGACCCTGCCGTGCTGGCGCTGTTCGCCTGCGCCGTGCTGGGCCTGGTGCTGTTCATCGCCCACGAGCGCCGCTGCCCCGAGCCGCTGCTACCGCTAAACCTGTTCGGCAACCGGGTTGCGGTACTGTGCTGGGCGGTCATCTTCTTCGCCAGCTACCAGTCGATTTCCCTGACCATGCTGATGCCTTTGCGCTTCCAGGGCATCACCGGCGCTGGTGCCGACACTGCCGCCCTGCACCTGTTGCCGCTGGTGATGGGGCTACCCATCGGTGCCTTCACGGGCGGGCGCATGACCAGTCGCACCGGGCGCTACAAGCCGCAGATCCTCGCCGGGGCATTGCTGATGCCGCTGGCCATCCTAGGCATGGCGCTGACCCCGCCGCAGTCCGGGTGGCTCAGTGCGCTGTTCATGTTGCTGACTGGCATTGCCTGCGGCTTGCAGTTCCCGACATCGCTGGTGGGCACGCAAAGCGCAGTGGCCAGCAAGGACATCGGCGTGGCCACCAGCACCACCAACCTGTTCCGCTCGTTGGGCGGGGCGATGGGCGTTGCGTGCATGTCCAGCCTGTTACTGGCGTTGCTGCACCAGGGCGGGTTCGAATTGCTCGGTAATCCCTTGCTGGGGAGCTTGAAGGCGGGCGAAGTGGACCTGGTGACCCAGACGCGGTTGCTGGAGACGTTCCGCCACCTGTTGATGGGGAGTGCGCTGATTGCACTGGTTGGTTTACTGGCTGCGGTGGCGTTGCCGGATCGGCAACTGCGCGGCCACTGAATGCTGTGCAATCCCGTAGCAACAGCCTGTGCTGCAAAGATGCATCACTGGCGAAAAGAGCTGCTGCCCTACGGCTGCCGCAGCAGGACAGCGGTGCGCCGAGCAATGGCGCAGTTACCCGCGAGCATTAATCCTCTCTTAATACAGAGAGGAAACACTCCCTCACAATCCTTAACAAAGTGTCATTTGCGCAGAGCCGGGCTCAAGCGCAGCATATCCAGGCCGGTGTCGACCCATTTTTCGACATCCCCCAACAGGTCGACACTGTCAGGCAGCAGCAGCCAGCGCCCGATCAGGCCATCGACATAAGCGAACATGGCCACCGCCGCGCGCTCGACATCCAGCTCGCCAGGCAACTGGCCCCGGCGCACGGCATTGGCCAGCGCCAGGGTGATGCCCTTGTGGCAATCCAGCACCGCACCCTGGCGCTGCTGGCGAATTTCACACATGTCATCGGTGAACTCGCACTTGTGATGCAGGATTTCATTGATACGCCGGGTTCGGGCATCGAGCACCAGCTCGTTGAACACCTGCAACAGCAGCTTGCGCATGCAGCCAAGCGGGTCGACTTCGTCCTCGCTTTCGCTCGCCCGCGCCAAATGGTCATGGGTCTCGTGCAGGCTGTCGAGCAACGCCTGAACCAGCTCGGCCTTGTTGTTGAAGTGCCAATAGATCGCCCCGCGGGTCACGCCCGCCAGTTCGGCGATGTCGGCCAGGGCGGTTCGCGCAACCCCGCGCTTGTAGAAGGCCTTTTCCGCTGCCTCGATGATCTGGGCGCGGGTCTCCTGGGCTTCTTCTTTGGTTCGACGGACCATGGCAGTACAACCTCATCTGGCCCGGACGCGCGGTGCGTACGGGAAACGCTCCGGGAGCACCTCTGCAGGGCACCTCACGGATGAACTAATCAAGGGCTGTGGCAGTAGTCATGTACAACCCGGCGGTATTTACAAACAACCATGAATGTAAGTATATTCCTTAGCAAGCTATTTATCCACCGGATAGCACATTTCTCCAGATCCAGACTCTTCCATTACTCTTGAGCGTCTCCCTGCTCCAGCGACCCGAGGATCCTCATGCAATTCAAGCCAGCCGTTACCGCTCTGGTTTCCGCCGTCGCCCTGGCAACCCTGCTCAGTGGCTGTAAGAAAGAAGAAGCAGCGCCAGCGGCGCAGGCTCCTCAGGTCGGCGTCGTGACCATCCAGCCGCAAGCCTTCACCCTGACCTCGGAACTGCCGGGGCGTACCAGTGCCTTCCGCGTCGCCGAAGTGCGTCCACAGGTCAATGGCATCATTCTCAAACGCCTGTTCAAGGAAGGGAGTGACGTCAAGGAAGGCCAGCAGCTTTACCAGATCGACCCCGCCGTATACGAGGCCACGCTGGGCAATGCCCAGGCCAACCTGCAGGCTACCCGCTCGCTGGCCGAGCGTTACAAGCAGCTGATCGACGAGCAGGCCGTGTCGAAACAGGAATACGACGACGCCAATGCCAAACGATTGCAGGCAGAGGCTTCGCTCAAAAGCGCACAGATCGACCTGCGCTACACCAAGGTCCTGGCACCGATCAGCGGCCGTATCGGCCGTTCTTCGGTCACCGAAGGTGCGCTGGTGAACAATGGCCAGACCAACGCCATGGCCACCATCCAGCAACTCGACCCTATCTACGTCGACGTTACCCAGTCCACCGCCGAACTGCTCAAGCTGCGCCGTGACCTGGAAAGCGGCCAGCTGCAGAAGGCCGGCGACAACGCCGCCTCGGTCCAGCTGGTGCTGGAGGACGGCAGCCTGTTCAAGCAGGAAGGCCGGCTGGAATTCTCCGAAGTCGCGGTCGACGAGACCACCGGCTCGGTGACCCTGCGCGCACTGTTCCCCAACCCCGATCACACCCTGCTGCCAGGCATGTTCGTACATGCGCGGCTGAAGGCCGGGGTCAACGCCAACGCCATCCTGGCGCCGCAGCAAGGCGTGACCCGCGACCTGAAAGGCGCACCGACGGCCCTGGTGGTCAACCAGGACAACAAGGTCGAACTGCGCCAGCTCAAGGCCAACCGTACCCTGGGTAGCGACTGGCTGATCGAGGAAGGCCTCAACCCGGGTGACCGCCTGATCACCGAAGGGCTGCAGTACGTGCGCCCAGGCGTCGAGGTCAAGGTCAGCGAAGCCACCAACGTCAAGAAGCCGGCCAGCCCTGATCAGGCCAACGCGGCGAAAGCAGACGCCAAAGCGGAGTAAACCATGTCGAAGTTCTTTATCGATCGCCCGATCTTCGCCTGGGTGATCGCCTTGGTGATCATGCTGGTCGGGGCCTTGTCGATCCTGAAGCTGCCGATCAACCAGTACCCCAGCATCGCGCCACCGGCCATCGCCATCGCCGTGACCTACCCGGGCGCCTCGGCGCAAACCGTGCAGGACACCGTGGTGCAGGTGATCGAGCAGCAGCTCAACGGTATCGACAACCTGCGGTATGTGTCGTCGGAAAGTAACTCCGACGGCAGCATGACCATTACCGCCACCTTCGAGCAGGGTACCAACCCCGACACCGCTCAGGTGCAGGTGCAGAACAAGCTGAACCTGGCCACCCCGCTGCTGCCGCAGGAAGTGCAGCAGCAAGGTATCCGCGTCACCAAGGCAGTGAAGAACTTCCTGCTGGTGATCGGCCTGGTCTCCGAAGACGGCAGCATGACCAAGGACGACCTGGCCAACTACATTGTCTCGAACATGCAGGACCCAATCTCGCGTACTGCAGGTGTGGGTGACTTCCAGGTGTTCGGTGCGCAGTACGCCATGCGTATCTGGCTCGATCCGGCCAAGCTGAACAAGTTCCAGCTGACTCCGGTCGACGTCAAGACCGCCGTTGCCGCGCAAAACGTGCAGGTGTCCTCCGGTCAGCTCGGCGGCCTGCCAGCCATGCCCGGTACCCAGCTGAACGCCACCATCATCGGCAAGACCCGCCTGCAGACTGCGGAGCAGTTCGAGAAGATCCTGCTCAAGGTCAACAGCGATGGTTCGCAGGTAAGGCTGGGCGATGTCGCCCAGGTTGGCCTGGGCGGTGAAAACTATGCGGTCAGCGCTCAGTTCAACGGTAAGCCGGCTTCCGGCCTGGCGGTAAAACTGGCGACCGGCGCCAACGCCCTGGACACCGCCAAGGCACTGCGCGAAACCATCAAAGGCCTGGAACCGTTCTTCCCGCCTGGGGTGAAAGCGGTATTCCCGTATGACACCACTCCGGTGGTCACCGAATCGATCAGTGGGGTGATCCACACCCTGATCGAAGCCGTGGTCCTGGTGTTCCTGGTGATGTACCTGTTCCTGCAGAACTTCCGCGCTACCATCATTACCACCATGACCGTACCGGTGGTGTTGCTGGGTACATTCGGCATTCTTGCCGCCGCGGGCTTCAGCATCAACACCCTGACCATGTTCGCCATGGTCCTGGCCATCGGTTTGCTGGTGGACGATGCCATCGTCGTGGTGGAGAACGTCGAGCGGGTCATGTCCGAGGAAGGCTTGCCGCCCAAAGAGGCGACCAAGCGCTCCATGGAGCAGATCCAGGGTGCCCTGGTGGGTATCGCCCTGGTGCTGTCGGCAGTGCTGCTGCCCATGGCATTCTTCGGTGGGTCCACAGGTGTGATCTACCGGCAGTTCTCCATCACCATCGTCTCGGCCATGGGCCTGTCGGTGCTGGTGGCACTTATCTTCACCCCGGCGCTGTGCGCCACCATGCTCAAGCCGCTGAAGAAAGGCGAGCATCACACGGCCAAAGGCGGGTTCTTTGGCTGGTTCAACCGCAACTTCGACCGCAGCGTCAACGGCTACGAGCGCAGCGTGGGTACTATCCTGCGCAACAAGGTGCCGTTCCTGCTGGGCTATGCCCTGATCGTGGTCGGCATGATCTGGCTGTTCGCCCGCATTCCTACCGCGTTCCTGCCGGAAGAAGACCAAGGCGTACTGTTTGCCCAGGTACAAACCCCGGCCGGTTCCAGTGCCGAGCGCACCCAGGTGGTGGTCGACCAGATGCGTGAGTATCTGCTGAAGGACGAAGCCGACACCGTGTCGTCGGTGTTCACCGTCAACGGCTTCAACTTCGCCGGTCGTGGCCAGAGCTCGGGCATGGCGTTCATCATGCTCAAGCCATGGGATGAGCGTTCCAAGGAAAACAGCGTGTTTGCCTTGGCCCAACGCGCCCAGCAACACTTCTTCACCTTGCGCGATGCGATGGTGTTCGCCTTTGCCCCGCCAGCGGTGCTGGAACTGGGCAACGCCACCGGTTTCGACGTGTTCCTGCAGGACCGCGGCGGCGTTGGCCACGAGAAGCTGATGGAAGCGCGCAACCAGTTCCTGGCCAAGGCCGCGCAAAGCAAAGTGCTCAGCGCCGTACGCCCGAACGGCCTGAACGACGAGCCGCAGTACCAACTGACCATCGATGACGAACGTGCCAGCGCCCTGGGCGTGACCATTGCCGACATCAACAACACCCTGTCGATTGCCTTGGGGGCCAGCTACGTCAACGACTTCATCGACCGCGGCCGGGTCAAGAAGGTCTACATCCAGGGCGAGCCGAATGCGCGGATGAGCCCGGAAGACCTGCAGAAGTGGTACGTGCGCAATGGTGCTGGCGAGATGGTGCCGTTCTCCTCCTTCGCCAAAGGCGAATGGACTTACGGGTCACCGAAGCTGTCGCGTTACAACGGCGTTGAGGCCATGGAGATCCTGGGTGCACCGGCCCCTGGCCACAGTACCGGTGAAGCCATGGCCGAGGTCGAGCGCATCGCTGGCGAATTGCCGGACGGTATCGGCTTCTCCTGGACCGGCATGTCCTACGAGGAAAAACTCTCCGGCTCGCAGATGCCGGCGCTGTTCGCCCTTTCGGTACTGTTCGTGTTCCTGTGCCTGGCAGCCCTGTACGAAAGCTGGTCGATCCCGATCGCCGTAGTGCTGGTAGTACCTCTGGGTATCATCGGTGCGCTGATCGCCACCAGCCTGCGCGGCTTGTCCAACGACGTGTACTTCCTGGTCGGCCTGCTGACCACCATCGGCCTGGCGGCGAAAAACGCCATTCTGATCGTCGAATTCGCCAAGGAACTGCACGAGCAGGGCCGCAGCTTGTACGACGCGGCGATCGAAGCGTGCCGCATGCGTCTGCGCCCGATCATCATGACCTCGCTGGCGTTCATCCTCGGCGTGGTACCGTTGACCATCGCCAGCGGTGCCGGTGCCGGCAGCCAGCACGCCATTGGTACGGGCGTGATCGGCGGCATGATCAGTGCGACCGTGCTGGCAATCTTCTGGGTACCGCTATTCTTCGTCGCAGTGTCGTCGCTGTTCGGCAGCAAAGAGCCGGAAAAAGACGCCACCCCTGAAACTCCACGTTATGAGGCTGGGCAATGACCAAGTCTTTATTGTCCCTGGCGGTCACCGCTTTGATTCTTGGCGGCTGCTCGCTGATCCCTGACTACCAGACCCCGGAATCGCCGGTGGCAGCGCAGTGGCCGCAAGGCCCTGCGTACTCCCCGACCCAGTCGGCAGACGTTGCCGCCGCCGAACAGGGCTGGCGCCAGTTCTTCCACGACCCGGCACTGCAGCAACTGATCCAGACCTCGCTGGTCAACAACCGCGACCTGCGCGTCGCTGCGTTGAACCTCGACGCCTACCGCGCGCAGTACCGCATCCAGCGGGCTGACCTGTTCCCGGCGGTTTCAGCCACCGGCAGCGGCAGCCGCCAGCGAGTGCCGGCGAACATGTCGCAAACCGGGGAGTCGGGCATTACCAGCCAGTACTCGGCCACCCTCGGCGTCAGCGCCTATGAGCTGGACCTGTTCGGCCGGGTCCGTAGCCTGACCGAGCAAGCCCTGGAGACCTACCTGTCCAGTGAGCAGGCGCGCCGCTCCACGCAAATCGCCCTGGTGGCCAGCGTGGCCAACGCCTATTACACCTGGCAGGCCGACCAGGCGCTGTTCAAGCTGACCGAAGAAACGCTGAAGACCTACGAGGAAAGCTACAACCTCACCCGTCGCAGCAACGAAGTCGGCGTGGCTTCGGCACTCGACGTCAGCCAGGCGCGTACCGCCGTGGAAGGCGCCCGGGTCAAGTACTCGCAGTACCAGCGCCTGGTCGCCCAGGACGTCAACAGCCTGACCGTGCTGCTGGGTACCGGTATTCCTGCGAACCTGGCCAAGCCACTGGAGCTCAATGCCGACCAGCTGGCCGAAGTACCAGCCGGCCTGCCGTCGGACATCCTCCAGCGTCGTCCGGACATCCAGGAAGCCGAACACTTGCTGAAGGCCGCCAACGCCAACATCGGCGCCGCCCGCGCAGCGTTCTTCCCGAGCATCAGCCTGACCGCGAACGCCGGCAGCCTGAGCCCCGACATGGGCCACCTGTTCGCGGGTGGTCAGGGCACCTGGCTGTTCCAGCCGCAGATCAACCTGCCGATTTTCAACGCCGGCAGCCTGAAGGCGAGCCTGGACTATTCGAAGATCCAGAAGGACATCAACGTCGCCAAGTACGAAAAAACCATCCAGACCGCCTTCCAGGAAGTCTCCGATGGCTTGGCTGCGCGCAAAACCTTCGAAGAGCAATTGCAGGCCCAGCGTGACCTGGTGCAGGCCAACCAGGACTACTACCGCCTGGCCGAACGCCGCTACCGGATCGGCATCGACAGCAACCTGACGTTCCTTGACGCCCAGCGCAACCTGTTCAGTGCCCAGCAGGCGCTGATCGGCGACCGTCTGTCGCAGCTGACCAGCGAGGTCAATCTGTACAAGGCACTCGGCGGTGGCTGGTACGAGCAAACCGGTCAGGCGAACCAGCAGGCATCGGTGGATACACCGAAAGGCTGATTGCAGCTGTTGCCTCATCAAGCCCACCCTCGCGGTGGGCTTTTTGCTTTCTGGCGCCTGCACAGGCGATAGGGCCAGCACTGCAAAATTATTAACTAACCGGAACATTCCGTTCGATTATCGCCCCGTTCCGTTTGCGGCGAATTGCCTCACCCCCGTACAACCCCGCACCATCCACCCACGCAACGTTGCCCAAGTTCATCAAGAAAAGACCCGCACCTGCCGGCCCGACCCCGCAGTGCACCGGCTCGCCCCATAAAAACAAGAGATCCACGACAGATGAGCACTTTGCAACCCGCACGCCAGCTGCTGCCCGGCCTGTTGGCCATGTCCTGCGCCCTCCCCGTGTTCGCCGCCGACCAAGGTGGTTTCCTGGAGGACGCCAAGGCTACCCTCAACCTGCGCAACTTCTACATCAACCGCAACTTCGTCGACCCGGCCCACCCACAGGGCAAGGCCGAAGAATGGACGCAAAGCTTCATCCTCGATGCCCGCTCTGGCTTCACCCAGGGCACCATCGGTTTCGGAGTGGACGTACTTGGCCTGTACTCGGTCAAGCTCGACGGCGGCAAAGGCACCACCAACACCCAACTTCTGCCGGTACACGGCGATGGTCGCCCGGCCGATGACTTCGGCCGCCTGGGTGTGGCGCTGAAAGCCAAGTTGTCCGAAACCGAGCTGAAAGTCGGGGAATGGATGCCGGTCCTACCGATTCTGCGCTCAGACGACGGTCGTTCGCTGCCGCAAACCTTCCGCGGCGGCCAGCTGACGTCGAAGGAAATCGCCGGCCTGACCCTGTACGCCGGCCAGTTCCGCGGCAACAGCCCGCGCAACGACGCAAGCATGGAAGACATGTCGCTGAACGGTAGAGCGGCGTTCACCTCCGACCGCTTCAACTTCGGTGGCGGCGAGTACACCTTCAACGACAAGCGCACCATGATTGGCCTTTGGGATGCCCAGCTCAAGGACATCTACCGCCAGCAGTACCTCAACCTGACGCACAGCCAGCCGCTGGGCGACTGGACCCTGGGCGCCAACCTGGGCTACTTCATCGGCAAGGAAGATGGCGCCGAACGTGCCGGCAAGCTGGACAACCGCACTGCCTCGGCGCTGCTCTCGGCACGCTACCAGGGCCACACATTCTACGTCGGCCTGCAGAAAGTCAGCGGCGACGATGCCTGGATGCGGGTCAACGGCACCAGCGGCGGCACCCTCGCCAACGATAGTTACAACTCCAGCTTCGACAATGCCAAGGAACGTTCATGGCAGGTGCGTCATGACTTCAGCTTCGCTAGCGTCGGCGTACCCGGCCTGACCCTGATGAACCGCTACATCAAGGGTGACAACGTTACCGCTGGTGGCGTGGATGACGGCAAGGAATGGGCACGCGAGACCGAGCTGGCGTACGTGGTGCAGTCGGGCAGCTTCAAGGACCTGTCGGTGAAGTGGCGCAACTCCACCATGCGCCGCGACTTCAGCACCAACGCGTTCGATGAAAACCGGCTGATCGTGAGCTACCCGCTGAATCTGCTCTGAATCAACTGGCCTCTCGCGGGTAAACCGGCGCTTACGGGGTGACCACAGTTTCAAAAGCTGTGGCCACCCTGTGGGAGCCGGTTTTATACGCGAGGCGCTGAAAAATAACTTTCAGCTATAAACAAATCCATAAACCTTCTTTGACGACATAAGCAGTAACCGCTTGAATAGGGCCCCGCCCCGCCCTAGAGCCGTGAAATGGACCTTCGCCAGCTGCGCTACTTCATCGCCCTCACCGAATACCGCAGTTTCGTTCGTGCCGCCGAAGCCATGGGCATCACCCAGCCCGCCTTCAGCCGCGCCATCCAGGGCCTGGAACACACATTCGGTTGCCCGCTGGTCGACCGCGCCAGCAAGGCCCTGCCGCCTACCCCGGAAGGCCAGGTGGTGCTGCAACACGCCCGCCGTCTGGTGCAAGGCGCGGCGCAACTGAGCAACGAAGTGCTGCAAATGACCAAGCTCGACGCCGGCGAGCTGCACTTCGGCAGCGGCCCGACGCTGGCCGTGCGCCTGGTGCCCGATGCCCTGCGCCACTTCATCGAACGCCACCCTGGCATCCATACCTCGCTGCTGGTGGACAACGCCGAACGCCTTGGCCAGGCACTGCGCCGTGAACAGATCGAGTTTTTCGTCGACGATATCCGCCCGTTCGAAGCAGACCCCAGCTTTCACACCGAACCATTGTCACGCCGCCCAGGCCTGTTTTTCTGCCGCCCGGGCCACCCGCTGCTGGCCAAGGAAAGCCTGTCGACCAACGACCTGTTCAGCTATCCGCTGGCCAGCGGGCTGCTCGCGCCCGGGGTACGCAAGCGCCTCGCCAACCTGAGCGGGCGCAGTGACTTCACTCCGCATTTGCAGACCGAGCACCTGGCCATCCTGCGCAGCGTGGTGCAGGCCAGCGATGCCATCGGTATTGCCAGCGAGGAGGCCCTGGCCGATGACCTGGCCACCGGCACCCTGGTGCGCCTGCACTGGCGCAATCTGCCGCCGGCGCTTGAGGTGCTCAGCGTGTACTGCGGGGTGGTCAGCCGCAGCGGCTACCGGCTGTCGCCAGCGGCGCGGGCGATGATCGAGACCTTGGTCGGGCTGGATATGCCAGTGCGGGCCGCCGCCATTCGCTGAGCTGATGATGGTGGTGGCTGCGGGCTATCCTGAGCTATATCGGTTGCCAGTTCAGGCCCTATCGCCGGAACCGGCAACACCCCCCGACCAGGCAAACCAGGGAGGCACAACAATGAAAACCCTCGTCGACCACCTGAGCCAGTACGCCAGCTATCACCGCGACCCACGCAACATCGTCACCCACTTCATCGGTATCCCCATGATCGTGCTGGCGGTCACCATCCTGCTGTCGCGCCCCGGCTGGCAAGTCGCGGGCATGTGGCTATCCCCCGCCCTGCTGGCAGCGGCTGCCTCGGTATGGTTCTACCTGCGCCTGGACCTGCGCTTCGGCCTGGTGATGGGGTTGCTGCTGGGCTTGTGCCTGTGGGTCGGTCAGGCTCTGGCGGTTCAGGCTACCGGGCTGTGGCTTGGCGCCGGGGTGGGGGGATTCGTGGTGGGCTGGATCATCCAGTTCGTCGGCCATTACTACGAAGGCCGCAAGCCCGCCTTTGTCGACGATGTCAGCGGGTTGATCATCGGGCCACTGTTCGTGGTGGCCGAAGCGGCATTCATGCTAGGGCTGTGCCCGGTCCTGAAACAGGCCGTGGAGAGCCACGCAGGGCCGGTGGCCGTGCGGCCCATGTAAAAACTTACGCGGGCTGTGCGGGAGCGGCCTTGTGTCGCTCCCACAGTAGGGGACTGCGTAGCGATCAGCTACGCGACTCCACCCCCAGTTCATCCCACACCGACTCTGCCATGTGGAAGGTGGCATTGGCCGCCGGAATGCCGCAGTAGATCGCGCTCTGCATCAGCACTTCCTTGATCTCGTCGCGGGTCACGCCATTGTTGGCCGCTGCACGCAGGTGCAACTTCAGTTCATCGTTGCGGTTCATGCCGATCAGCATGGCAATGGTGATCAGGCTGCGGGTATGGCGCGGCAGGCCTGGGCGGGTCCAGATGTCACCCCAGGCGTGGCGGGTGATCATTTCCTGAAATTCGCCGTTGAAGTCGTTGAGCTTCTCCAGGCTGCGGTCCACGTGGGCATCGCCAAGTACCGCGCGGCGCACTTGCATGCCGGCGTCGTAACGTTGTTTCTCGTCCATGGCAGTGTCCTCAGTGAGCCAGCAGGAAGTCGAGCACGCGACGGCTGAATGCCTCGCCAATCTCGACGTTGGACAGGTGTGCCGCCGGGAAGTCGACGTACTCGGCACCGGCAATACCGGCTTGCATGAAACGGCCATGCTCTGGGGTCGTCACCACGTCCTCGGTCCCCGACACGATCAGTGCAGGCACCTGGATACGGCCCAGTTGCTCACGATAATCGGCGTCACGCACTGCCGCGCAGTTGCCGGCATAGCCCTGCGGGCTGGTTTGCGCCAGCATCTGACAGATGCGCTGGGCCTCTTCAGCCTGCGCCTGGGCGAAGCCTGGGGTGAACCAGCGAGCAATGGAGGCATCGCGCAAGTCGACCATGGCCTGCTGGCCGCCCTTGAGCACGGTGTCGATACGGGTGTTCCACACCTCGTCGTTGGCGATCTTGGCGGCAGTGTTGCACAGGGTCAGGCTGTGCAGGCGGTCGCCGGCATTGATGCCCAGCCACTGGCCGATCAGGCCGCCCATCGACAGGCCGACGAAGTGGGCCTTCTGAATGTCCAGGCCATCGAGCAGTGCCAGCACGTCGCGACCGAGTTGTTCGATGCTGTAAGGGCCTTCAGTGACCAGCGATGCGCCGTGGCCTCGGGTGTCGTAGCGCAGCACACGGAAGTGCTGGCTCCATAGCGGTATCTGGGTGTCCCACATGCCCAGGTCGGTACCCAGCGAGTTGGACAGGACCAGCACCGGGGCGTTTTCCGGGCCATCGATCTGGTAATTCAAAACGCCATCAGCCAGTTGCAAATGCGCCACAGCGGTCTCCTTCAGGCAGTGAAACGTTGATGTTCGGACACGGCACGCGCCACCCAGACGCGGGCCTGGCCCAGGTAATGGGCTGGGTCGAGCAGGCGATCGAGTTCCTCAGCGGACAGCTCGGCACTGACCTGGGGTTCGTCACCCAGCACAGCACGCAGGTGACGCTGCTCGGCCACCGCGCGCTGACAGCATTGCTCCAGCAGGTGGTGGGCCCGGTCGCGCCCCAGGCGCTGGGCGAGGACGATGCTCACGGCTTCGGCCAGCACCAGGCCCTGGGTCAGGTCGAGGTTGCGGCGCATGCGCGCGGCATCCACCTCCATACCCTCGGCAATCACCTGGGCCTGGCGCAGGGCGCCGGAGACCAGGCAGCAGATATCAGGCAGGGTTTCCCATTCGGCATGCCACAGGCCCAGGCTGCGCTCATGCTCCTGAGGCATGGCACTGAACAGCGTCGAAACCAGCCCTGGCACCCGGGTCGCAGCGCCGATCAGCACGGCAGCGCCGACCGGGTTGCGCTTGTGCGGCATGGTCGAAGAACCACCCTTGCCCGGCGCGGACGGTTCGAACACCTCCCCTGCCTCGGTTTGCATCAGCAGGCTGATATCGCGGCCAAACTTGCCCAGGCTGCCCGCAACCAGGCCCAGTACCGAAGCAAACTCGACCAGTCGATCGCGCTGGGTATGCCAGGGTTGCTCGGGCAGGGTCAGCTTGAGTTGCCCGGCCAACGCCTCGGCCACTGGCATCGCTTTGCTACCCAAGGCAGCCAGGCTGCCCGAGGCACCGCCGAACTGCAGCACCAGCAAGCGCGGGCGCAGCTCCTGCAGGCGCTGGCGGTGGCGGGTCAAGGCGCCCAACACCCCGGCCAGCTTCATGCCCAGGGTCACCGGGGTGGCGTGTTGCAGCCAGGTGCGGCCCACCAGCGGTGTATCGGCATGCTTCAGGGCTTGCTGCGACAGCGTCTCGGCCAGCCTGCCAAGGTCGGCTTCGATCAGGTCGAGGGCATCGCGCAACTGCAGGATCAGCCCGGTATCCATCGCATCCTGGCTGGTAGCCCCCAAGTGCACGTAGCGCTCGGCTTCAGGCACGCCAGTGGCGATTACCTTGCCCAACGCCTTCACCAGCGGGATCGCCGAGTTGCCCGCGGTCGCGATGGCATTGGCCAAGGCGCCAACGTCATAGCGCTCGGCCTGGCACGCTGCCTCGATGGCCGCCACTGCACTATGCGGGACCAGCCCGGCAGCAGCTTCGGCATGGGCCAGCGCGGCCTCGAAATCGAGCATGCCCTGCAGGCGGCCACGGTCGGAGAAGATCTCGCGCATGGCCGGCGCGGTGAAGTAGGCGTCGAACAGTTGGTTGCTCATGCAGCGTCCTTAGTGATCATGGTGCAGGTACTCGGCCTGCTTCGGCAGGCGCAGGCTGAACAGGAAGGCTATCGCCATCATCGCCGTCACGTACCAGTAGAAGGTATTTTCCATACCCATGGTCTTCAGCCCCAGGGCCACGTACTCGGCCGAACCGCCAAATGCGGCGTTGGCCACCGCATAGGCCAGCCCCACCCCCAGCGCGCGCACCTGCGGCGGGAACATCTCGGCCTTCACCAGGCCGCTGATGGAGGTGTAGAAACTGACGATGCACAGTGCCAGGCTAATCAGCACGAAAGCCATGAACGGGCTGGTCACGGTTTTCAGTGCCATCAACAGCGGCACGGTGCACAGCGTACCCAAGGCGCCGAACAGCAGCATCGAATTACGCCGCCCGATGCGGTCGGAGAGCATCCCGAAGAATGGCTGCAGCACCATGAACAGGAACAGCGCGCCGGTCATCACGTAGCTGGCGTTCTTCGCCGTCATGCCCGCGGTGTTCACCAGGTACTTCTGCATGTAGGTGGTGAAGGTGTAGAAGATCAGCGAGCCGCCAGCGGTATAACCAAGCACGGTGACGAAGGCCGCAGCATGGTTGCGGAACAGCCCCTTGATGGTGCCAGCGTCCTTGTCCTGGCGGGTTTCGGCGCTGCTGGTCTCATGCAGCGAGCGGCGCAGCATCAACGAGATCAGCGCGGCGATGGCCCCCACCACAAAGGGAATGCGCCAGCCCCAGGCGCGCAGTTCATCTTCGGTCAGCAACTGCTGCAGGATCACCACGACCAGCACCGCCAGCAACTGGCCGCCGATCAAGGTCACGTACTGGAACGAGGCAAAAAAGCCGCGCTGCCCGCGCAGGGCCACTTCGCTCATGTAGGTGGCGGTGGTGCCGTACTCGCCCCCCACCGACAGGCCCTGGATCAGGCGGGCCAGCAACAGCAGCGCCGGAGCCCAGGTGCCAATGCTGGCGTAGGTAGGCAGACAGGCGATCATCAGTGAGCCGAAGCACATCATCAGCACTGAGATCATCAGGGAATTCTTGCGACCATGGCGGTCAGCGAGGCGGCCGAATATCCAGCCACCGATGGGGCGCATCAAAAAACCTGCGGCGAACACGCCCGCGGTGTTCAGCAGCTGTACGGTAGGGTCGTCGGAGGGGAAGAAGGCCGGGGCGAAGTAGATCGCGCAGAAGGCGTAGACGTAGAAGTCGAACCATTCCACCAGGTTGCCTGAAGAGGCACCAACGATAGCGAAGATGCGCTTGCTGCGCTCTTCGCCGGTGTAATAGGTTGAGGTCATGACGGTTTTACTCCTGGAGGGTCCTAGGTAAGTCTAGACATACCTAGTAACACACTCGTTCCGCTATCTGGCTGGCAATTGGCCCTACGTCTGACAAGTCCGGCCTCTTCGCGGGTAAACCCGCTCCCACAGGGGTTGCGTGGATCCCTGTGGGGGCGGGTTCACCCGCGAAGAGGCCGGTACAGGTCAAACTCGCTCGATGGCCAGCGCCAGACCTTGGCCGACACCTACACACATGGTCGCCAGGCCCTTGCGTCCACCACTCTTCTCCAGCTGATGCAGCGCCGTCAGCACCAGGCGCGCACCGCTCATGCCCAGCGGGTGGCCCAGGGCGATCGCGCCGCCATTAGGGTTCACCTGCGGCGCGTCATCGGCCACACCCAGCTCACGCAGCACCGCCAGGCCTTGGCTGGCGAAGGCTTCATTCAGCTCGATCACATCGAAATCATTCACCGCCACACCCAGGCGCTCGGTCAGCTTGCGCACCGCCGGCACCGGGCCGATACCCATCACCCGCGGTGCAACGCCGCCGCTGGCCATGCCCAACACGCGGGCACGTGGGGTCAGGCCGTGTTTCTTCACTGCTTCGGCCGAGGCCAGAATCAACGCTGCTGCACCGTCGTTCACGCCCGATGCGTTGCCAGCGGTGACAGTCTTGTCCGGGCCATTGACCGGCTTGAGCTTGGTCAGCGCTTCCAGGGTGGTTTCCGGGCGCAGGTGCTCGTCACGCTCAACGATGACTTCGCCTTTCTTGTGGGCGATACGCACCGGTACGATCTCTTCGGCGAAGAAGCCAGCAGCCTGGGCAGCAGCCGCCTTCTGCTGACTGCGCAGGGCGAAGGCGTCCTGGTCAGCACGCGACACCTGGTAATCGTCGGCCACGTTGTCAGCGGTTTCCGGCATGGAGTCGACGCCGTACTGGCTCTTCATCAGCGGGTTGATGAAACGCCAGCCGATGGTGGTGTCTTCCAGCTTCATGTTGCGCGAATAGCCGCTCTCGGCCTTGCCCATGACGAACGGGGCACGCGACATCGACTCGACGCCGCCGGCAATCGCCAGCTCCATTTCACCGCTGGCGATAGCGCGGAAGGCGGTGCCGATGGCATCCATGCCGGAGGCGCACAGGCGGTTCAGGGTCACGCCTGGAATGCTTTCTGGCAGACCAGCCAGCAGCAGCGCCATACGTGCCACGTTGCGGTTGTCTTCACCGGCCTGGTTGGCGCAGCCGAAGAACACCTCGTCGACCTGGTCCCATTGCACGCCGGGGTTGCGCTCGATCAGCGCCTTAAGCGGCACAGCGGCCAGGTCGTCGGCCCGCACACCCGCCAAGGCACCGCCAAAGCGGCCGATCGGGGTACGGATGGCGTCACAGATGAATACGTCTCGCATCAGGCTTCTCCTGCCGGCTGGCCATGGGCCGCGGCGGTACGGGCATCGAGGTCACGCAGGGCGGACAGCTCGATTTCGGTGGGTTCGGTAGTGGTCTGCACGTGGCATTTGGAGGCTCCTGGTCAGGGTGCTTCAGTGAGCTCAGATTAAGGAGACTGGTGGGTGGCTTACAATCCGATAATCGACTCTATGTGCGGTTATCGAACAATTTGTTGTCCTGCTACTCATCTCCGTTCGGGGGCTGCTCGGCAGCCTTACCGCGACACAACGCCACTTCTACAGAAGAGCAGTGAGGCGATAAGGCCGCAGAGCCACCCCTGCTTTCACGTCGCGTCGGCGTGGCTCACCAGGCCCTTCACGACCACACCCACGGTCGCCAGCGCTGCCGGCACCAGCAATGCAGTCAGCACCTGCTCGAAGTTCCAGCCCAGCCCCAGCAACGTCGCGCCACTCCAGGCGCCGAGGATGGCACCAAACCGACCGATGCCCAGCATCCACGATACACCCGTGGCACGGCCCTGGGTCGGATAGAAGCGTGCTGCTAGCGATGGCATCGCCGACTGCGCGCCGTTCACGCACATGCCCGCGATCAGCACCAGCGTGGCCAGTACGGTGATATTGCCCAGGCTCTGCCCGACGGCGTAAGCGAAAACCCCGGCCAGCAGGTAGAAAATGCCGATCACCTTGTGCGGGTTGAAGCGGTCCATCGCCCAACCTACGCCAACGGCACTGAGCACGCCGCCAAACTGGAACAGCGCGCCGATGAACGCGGCCTGCTCCATGCTCGCGCCACTGTCACGCATCAGGGTGGGCAACCAGCTGGTCAGCAGGTAGACGATGACCAGGCCCATGAAGTAGGTCAGCCACAGCAGCACGGTCCCCAGGCCATAGGTGCCAGAGAAGATCACCGCAAACACGTTGCGCGCGGCCACGGCCTTCTGTTCCGGCACGCTGAAGCTACCCGCCTCGGCCACTACCTGTGGCGCAATCGGCGACAAGGTCTTGCGCACCTTGTCGGTGCCACGGTTGCGTACCACCAGGAACCGCGCCGACTCCGGCAGCCAGACCATCAGCACCACCGCCAGCAGCAAGGGCAGCACGCCGCCAATCACCAGCAGACTGTGCCAGCCATAGGCCGGGATCATCTTCGCGGAAATGAAGCCACCACCGGCCATGCCCAGGTTGAAGCCGCAGAACATGCTGGTCACCAGCAACGACTTGAGGCGCTCCGGGGTATATTCGGACAGCAGCGTGGTGGCGTTGGGCATGCCGGCGCCAAGGCCCAGGCCGGTCAGGAAACGCAGCACCAGCAACTGGTCGACATTGGTGGCATAGGCCGAGGCCAGGCTGAAGCCACCGAACACCAGTACCGCCCCTACCAACACACCCTTGCGGCCAAATCGGTCGGCCAGCGGCCCGGAGCCGAGAGCGCCGAATACCATGCCGATCAATGCGGCACTCATCACCGGGCCGAGACTGGCGCGGTCGATGCCCCATTCCTGTGACAGCGCCGGGGCGATGAAGCCCATGGCGGCGGTGTCAAGGCCATCGAGGAAGACGATCAGGAAGCACAACAGCACGACCCGCCACTGGTAGCGGGACAGCGGCTGCTGATTGATGAACGACTGGACGTCGAGGCTTTTGCCGACGTTGTTTTGCGCTTGGTTCATTGTTGTTATCCAGAATATGAGGCACAGCCAAGCCACTGCACGCGGCTAACCGGTACAAGTTGGCAATGATCGGAAAAATCGGCCTGTGTCAGCCTGGATACAACGGGACTGCATGCGGGTGCGGCCGCGGCAGCGAAGGGACAGTATGCATGGTGAGTGCCTCTTATATTTTTCTTGTTCGGTCGGCACAGCCGACCGTTGCGAGAAACATTAATCAGCGGGCGCAGGTGACGCAATTCACCGGGAGCGACACTGTGCGTTTATCGCACAGAGATGGCTTTTACCTGTTCTATTTTGGGGCCGCTTTGCGGCCCCGGCCAGATCAACCAAACAATTGATGGCAAAGGTCGCGGCTGGCCGCCAGCAGAATCGGCAGGAAGCGCTGCTCCAGCTCGCTGCGCGTTACCCGCCCAACATGGGTGCTCACGTTCAACGCCGCCAGTACCTGCCCCGAAGCGTCATACACTGGTACTGCAATCGACCGCAGCCCCTGCTCCAGTTCCTGGTCCACCACGCACCAGCCCTGGGCACGCACCTGCTGAATGCAGGCAAACAGCGACTCAGGGTCATGCAGGGTACGGCTGGTCCGCGCCTTCAGGTCGGCGCGCTCCAGATACTCGCGCAAGCTGGTGTCATCCAGCGCCGCCAGCAGGATGCGCCCCATCGACGTGCAATAGGCCGGCAGGCGCCCGCCCACCGACAGGTCCACCGAAATCAACCGCTCGACCGTGGCCGATCGGGCTATATAAAGGATGTCATCGCCTTCGAGGGTGGCCATGTTGGCCGCCTCATGCAATTGGTCGCTGATACGGTCCAGGTAAGGCTGGGCCGAAATCGCCAGGGGCGTCGACGACAAGTAGGCATGCCCCAAGGTCAGCACTTTCGGCAACAGCGAATAAGTACGCCCATCGGTGGTGGCATAGCCGAGCTTGATCAACGTGTGCAGGCAGCGGCGCACGGCGGCACGCGGGATTTCCGTGCGATGGCTGATCTGGGCGATGGTCAGGTGGCGCTTGCGCTCCTGGAAGGCCTGGATGACGGCCAGCCCACGCGCCAGCGATGTCATGAAGTCCGGATCGCCGGTAAAAGCCTGGATGCGCTTGGCCGGGGAGGCCACGATTGGCGGCGCCATGGCCGCAGACGCAGGTCGCCCCGCCTCCGGATTGGCGGAATCGTTGTCCACGGTTTGGTCACTCATCGCACACCTCAAAAAAAACGCCGGTTCGTGCGATTATCGAACAAACGGCCGATAATCGCAATTGACCGCTGACACTTTTGCTTATACCTTTCTCATGCCACTTGTGGCTTCTTTGGAGAGACTGGTCAGGTACCCACCGTAGAAGTCCCCAGGCAACGGCCTCGCCTTGCGGCGAGGCCGTTTTTCATAACTACCCCGCCCGTACATTTCAGCGAACTTTTATCCGCGTTGCCTTTCCAAGTTGTACGAAAGGCCCAAATTGTTTGCGGGCACCTTCTACTCGTTATGTCAGGCGATGTCAGGCGATGTCAGGCTTGGTTAAATAACGCTGTTCGGCGATTTATCGATTGCTATAATCAAGTGCACAGGCCCCACTGTACGTAGTGGCAGTGCAACCTTGTGGTCATGAAGCCGTTGCGGCCTGCGAGGGGTGTGCGTACTGCACATCGCCTGACATTAGCCATTACTCTTAATTCAGGTACTGCATGTGACGAAAGATGAACTGCGCGCAGAACTCGAGCGCCAGGCTGAACGTTACAAGGATGTTTACGGCGGCGAAGTGACCACTTATGCCGCGCAACCCGATCCGGAACGCAAACCTTGGCGCAAACGCGCCAGTGTGCGCGACCAGGCCTTCAGCCAGGAACTGGAACGTATTGAAAAGGAACTGCGCAGCGACGCTCCCTGACCCGGGACCACGCCAGCGCGTCGTCGCCCGGCCAGCCCGGGCGCGGTCGATCTTTACTGCTCGGCCGATGATGAAATGGAATTACACAAATTTCATACGACCGTTTGAATCTCGATGGCACTGTTTTTTTTGGCATTTTTTGCCTAGTTTCGGCATTTTTCGCGCTTTTTGAACGATTTTTACCTGCCTGAACGCCCCGCCTTGCACCACGCCTTGCGGCCATGAAGATTGCCATCGGTCTGTAGCGGGTGCATCGATTGCCAAGGTTTTCTGGCATAATCCCGCCCCCCTATGACCGCCAGACAACCTTCATGATCGATTTATTCAGCGGACTGGATGCCTGGGTGTTGGTGAGCTTGCTGCTCGCCTTGACCTTCGTACTCGCCTTCGAGTTCATCAATGGCTTTCATGACACCGCCAACGCGGTAGCTACCGTCATCTATACCAAAGCCATGCCGCCGCACCTCGCCGTGTTCTTCTCCGGCGTGTTCAACTTCCTTGGCGTTCTGCTGGGCGGTGTCGGGGTGGCCTATGCCATCGTGCACCTGCTGCCGGTAGAGCTGCTGATCAATGTGAACACCGGACACGGCCTGGCCATGGTTTTCTCGCTGCTGGCTGCGGCCATCACCTGGAACCTGGGCACCTGGTACTTCGGTATCCCCGCCTCCAGTTCGCACACGCTGATCGGCTCCATCCTTGGTGTCGGCCTGGCCAATGCGCTGATCAACGACATTCCGCTGGGCGACGGCGTCAACTGGCAGAAGGCGATCGACATCGCCATGTCGCTGGTGGTCTCGCCGATGGCCGGCTTCGCCGTTGCAGCCCTGGTACTGATCGGCCTGAAATGGTGGCGCCCGCTGTCGAAGATGCACAAAACCCCCGAGCAGCGCCGCAAGCTCGACGACAAAAAGCACCCGCCGTTCTGGAACCGCATGGTGCTCGTGGTCTCGGCCATGGGCGTCAGCTTCGTGCACGGCTCCAATGACGGTCAGAAAGGTATCGGCCTGATCATGCTGGTGCTGATCGGTATCGTCCCGGCCAAGTTCGTCCTCGACCTGAACAGCACCACCTACCAGATCGAGCGCACCCGCGACGCCACCCTGCACATGAGCCAGTTCTACCAGCGTAACGCCGCTACCCTGGGCGACTTCCTGGCCCTGGGCAAGGCCAAGGCCAGCGACCTGCCGGAGCAGTTCAGCTGCAACCCGCAGCAGACCGAGCCGACCATCGCCGCGCTGCAGTCCTCGCTGCAGGGCGTAACCGACTACCACAGCCTGGATACCGAAAAGCGCATCGAAGTACGCCGCTACCTGCTGTGCCTGGATGACACGGCGAAGAAGGTTGGCAAACTGCCTGGCCTGGATGCCCGCGAAAAGGCCGACCTGGAAAAACTGCGCAAAGACCTTACCGCCACCACCGAATACGCCCCGTTCTGGGTAATCGTGGCCGTCGCCTTGGCCCTGGGCCTTGGCACCATGGTTGGCTGGAAGCGCGTGGTGCTGACCGTTGGCGAGAAGATCGGCAAGCAGGGCATGACCTATGCCCAGGGCATGTCGGCACAGATCACCGCAGCCTGCGCCATCGGCATGGCCAACGTGTTCGCCCTGCCGGTGTCGACCACTCACGTGCTGTCGTCCGGTGTGGCCGGCACCATGGTCGCCAACAAGAGCGGCCTGCAAGGCGGCACCGTGAAGACCATCCTGCTGGCCTGGGTCCTGACCCTGCCGGCCTCGATGGGCCTGGCTGCTGGTCTGTTCTGGCTGGCGTCCAAAGCCATTGGCTGAGTGACACCGCTATTGAAAAAGGCGCCATCGGCGCCTTTTTCATTGGTGTAACCCCTGCACCGGCACTACTTCTTCTTGCTCCCCAACAACGACCCCATCAAGCCTCGCATCAACTGCCGCCCCAACTGATTGGCCGCCTGGCGCACCGCCGACTTGATCGCCTGCCCCGCCGCGCTCTGCAAGAAATCACCGGCCTTGTCGGCAAAGCTCTCTTCATCGACCTTCGGTTGCGGCGCCGGCTCCACCGCCTGGCCTTTACGCTGAGTCAGCATTTCATAGGCCGACTCACGGTCCACCGGTTTGTCGTAACGCCCCGCCAACGGCGAAGCGGCCAACCGTGCACCGCGCTCCGCAGCACTCAACGGCCCGATTCGCGATTGCGGCGGTGCAACCAGTACCCGCTGCACCATGGCCGGCGTGCCCTTCTCTTCCAAGGTACCCACCAGCGCCTCGCCGATCCCCAGCTCGGTGAGCACTGCCAGGGTGTCGAATGCCGGGTTGGGCCGGAAACCATCAGCCACAGCCCGCAACGATTTCTGCTCCTTGGCAGTGAACGCCCGTAAGCCATGCTGAATGCGCAAGCCCAGCTGGGCCAGCACTGCATCCGGCAAGTCGCCGGGTGACTGGGTAACGAAGTACACGCCAACCCCCTTGGAGCGGATCAGCCGCACCACCTGCTCCAGGCGGTCCTGCAAGGCCTTGGGGGTACCGTTGAACAGCAGGTGCGCTTCATCGAAGAACAACGCCAACACCGGTTTGTCGGCATCGCCGCGCTCGGGCAACTGCTCGAACAACTCGGCCAGCAGCCACAAAAGAAAGGTCGCGTAAACCTTGGGCGCCTCATGCACCAGCCGGGTGGCATCAAGCAGGTGGATACGGCCTCGGCCATCCGCGTCGGGGCGCAGCAAGTCCTCAAGTTGCAACGCCGGCTCGCCAAACAGCGCCTCGGCGCCCTGCTGCTCCAGGGTCGCCAGCCGCCGCAACAAGGCCTGGGTAGAAGCCGTAGTCATCAACGCGCTGTCTTCGCCCAGCAGCTGTGGGTTGTCCTTCAGGTGCGCGAGCAGTGCCTTGAGGTCCTTGAGGTCGAGTAGCAGCAGGCCCTCGCGATCGGCCACCTTGAACGCCGCATACAACGCCGCCTGCTGGCTGTCGGTCAGCTCCAGCAAGTTGCCCAGCAGCAGCGGCCCCATTTCGCTGAGTGTGGTGCGCAACGGGTGGCCGGACTGCCCGGCGATATCCCACAAGCTGACCGGATAGGCCTGCGGCACATGCCCCAGCCATGGCATGCCGGCGATCCGTTCCGCCACCTTGCCCTGTGGCGCACCGGCAGCACCCAGGCCGCAGAGGTCCCCTTTGACGTCGGCGGCAAACACTGCCACCCCGGCGTCGCTGAACACTTCCGCCAGGTGTTGCAGGGTGACGGTCTTGCCAGTACCCGTCGCACCCGCCACCAAGCCGTGACGGTTGGCAAGTCGCATGGCCTGCCCGACTGGCTGGCCATCCGGGCCAGCACCTACAACGATGGTCGAAGTTTCCGGCATCTCATCAATCCTCTGCTCAAGCTTTAACTAAATTCGGCCGATACCTTTGGGTGATATTCGCCTTAATAGAGAGGAACAACCGAAAAGGGACTTTTCGGGATGTTGCACTGGCTACAGCTCCACTCGTGCGAACGCCTGATATAAAACCTTAGCGGAACCGATTACGCCATGAACAAAAGCCTTCGTTTCAGCCACAAGATTCTATTGGCAGCATCACTGATCGTGATACTCGCCTTCAGCCTTTTCACCCTCTACAACGATTACCTCCAGCGTAATGCGATCCGCGAGAACCTGGAAAACTATCTGGCTGAAATGGGCACCTCCACTTCCACCAATATCCGCAACCTGTTCGAAGGCCGGATCAAACTGGTGGAAAACCTGGCGCAGAACATTGCCCAAGACCCGGCCAACGCCGAGACCCTGATGGGCCAGAATGCACTGGTTTCCAGCTTCCTCACCGTCTATCTGGGCAAGGTCGATGGCGGTTTCAGCGTGCGCCCTGATTCGAAGATGCCGGACGGCTACGACCCGCGCACCCGCCCTTGGTACAAAGATGGCATGAATGCCAGCGGGGCGACCCTGACCGAGCCGTACATCGACATGACCACCAACAAGATGGTCATCGGCATCCTCAGCAAGGTCTCCAGCAGTGTTGGCGTAGTCGGTGGCGACCTGGCCCTGGACGGCCTGGTGCAGATCATCAACTCGCTGAATTTCGGCGGCATGGGCTACGCCTTCCTGGTCAACGACCAAGGCAAGGTTCTGGTGCATCCGGACAAAGACCTGGTGATGAAGTCGCTGTCGGACCTGTTCCCGCAGCACACGCCTAAATTGACCGGTGAGCTGACCGAAGTACACAGCGATGGCCAGACCCGCCTGCTGACCTTCAGCCCCATCACTGGCCTGCCATCGGCCAACTGGTACATCGGCCTGTCGGTGGACAAGGACAAGGCCTTCTCGATGCTCAGTACTTTCCGCACCTCGGCGGTGATCGCCACGGTGGTGGCGGTGGTAATCATCATCGGCCTGCTCGGCCTGCTGATCCGCGTGCTGATGCAGCCGCTGCACACCATGACCCGTGCCATGGAAGACATCGCCGAGGGTGAAGGGGACCTGACCAAGCGCCTGCGCATCCACAACCACGATGAATTCGGCATCCTCGGCAACGCCTTCAACCGCTTCGTCGAACGCATTCACAGCAGCATCAGCGAAGTTTCCTCGGCCACCGAGCAAGTCAACGAAGTGGCCCTGCGGGTCATCAGCGCTTCCAACTCGTCGATGACCAACTCCGACGAGCAGTCCAACCGCACCAACAGTGTTGCCGCCGCCATCAACGAACTGGGCGCCGCAGCCCAGGAAATTGCCGGTAATGCCGCCCAGGCTTCGCAGCACGCCAGCTCGGCACGCCTGCTGGCTGAAGAAGGCCAGCAGGTGGTCGAGCGCAATATTGCAGCCATGAACCGCCTGTCGGACCTGATCGTCACCTCCAGCGAGCACATCGAAACGCTGAACAGCAAGACCGTGAACATTGGCCAGATCCTCGAAGTGATCACCAGCATTTCCCAGCAGACCAACCTGCTGGCGCTGAACGCCGCCATCGAAGCGGCCCGCGCCGGGGAAGCCGGGCGAGGTTTTGCCGTGGTCGCCGATGAAGTGCGCAACCTGGCACATCGCACCCAGGAATCGGCGCAACAGGTACAGACCATGATCGAAGAACTGCAGGTCGGTGCCCGCGAATCGGTCGAGACCATGGACCAGAGCCAGCGCCACAGCCAGGACAGCATGCAGATCGCCAACCAGGCCGGCGAACGCCTGGACAGCGTGACCGTGCGCATTGGCGAGATCGACGGCATGAACCAGTCGGTGGCCACGGCCACTGAAGAACAGACCGCCGTGGTCGAGGCGATCAACATGGACATCAACGAGATCAACATGCTCAACCAGGAAGGCGTCGAGAACTTGCAAGCCACCCTGCGTGCGTGCGCCGACCTTGAACAACAGGCCGGGCGCCTGAAGCACTTGGTGGGCAGTTTCCGCATCTGACAGGCACTCCACCGCCCCCCTGCAGGAGCAGCCTTGTGCTGCGAGCGGGCACTTCAGCCTAAACAGCTGTACTGCCCGTTCTGGCCCTTCGCAACACACGGCTGCTCCTGCAGAACAACGGGTCTCCTTCCCGTTACACCCCGCCCAACCCCGATCGAACAAACTATCCTTCACAAAGGTCAACCTTTAGGCGTGTCATCGCCGGCAATCCAGCGCCGGATGACAGACCCGAAGACGATCCCGGAGGGATGCTGATCGTGCACATCGCCGACATCACCATGTTCTACGCCCCGGCCAGCGGGGGCGTACGTACCTATCTTGATGCCAAACACCGCCGCCTCGACGCCATCCACGGCGTACGCCACAGCCTGTTGATTCCCGGCCCCAGCGCCCAGCACGCTGATGGCGTCTACCAGGTACCCGCCCCCCCTCTGCCGTTTGGCAAGGGGTACCGCTTTCCGGTACGCCTGGCCCCGTGGTGCAAGACACTGCGCACCCTCAAGCCCGACCTGATCGAAGTCGGCGACCCTTATCTGACCGCCTGGGCAGCGCTGGAGGCACGGCGCCAGCTCGATGTCCCGGTGATCGGCTTCTACCATTCCGATCTGCCGCTGCTGGTCAGCAACCGTATGGGCAACTGGTTCACCCCCAATGTCGAAGCCTATGTCAGCAAGCTTTACGGCAATTTCGACCGGGTGCTGGCCCCCAGCCAGGTCATGGCCGACAAGCTGCGCCGCCTGGGTGTACGTGACGTCCACGTGCAGCGCCTGGGTGTCGACCTGGCCACCTTCCACCCCGAACAGCGTGACCCGGGCCTGCGCGCGCAACTGGGCATTGCCGACACCAGCCGGCTGCTGATCTACGCCGGTCGCGGCTCGCGGGAGAAGAACCTGCCGGTTCTGCTCGACTGTATTCAGCAGCTTGGTCAGCCCTACCACCTGTTGCTGGTGGGCTCGAACATGCCGGCCAATGTGCCGCACAACGTCAGCGTGATCGACCACTTCTGCCCCGCAGCAGAGGTCGCCCGGCTGATGGCCAGCGCCGACCTGCTGGTGCATGCAGGTGACCAGGAAACCTTCGGCCTGGTCATTCTCGAAGCCATGGCCAGCGCCACCCCTGTGGTCGCAGTGCGCGCCGGTGCGTTTGGTGAAATCATCAACGAGCAGTGCGGCCGCCTGTGTCGCCCCAACGATGCCCAGGCCATGGCCACGGCAGTGCGCGAGGTATTCGAAACCGGAGTAGACGAACTCGGCGCACAGGCCCGTCGACATGTAGAACAGCACTACTCCTGGGAGAATGTGGTCACCGGCCTGCTGCAGCACTACCAGGCTGTGCTTGGCCACCAACCGCAGGTACTCGCCCATGGTTGAGCCACTACCGGCATCGCGCAGCCTGATGCTGGTGCTGCACGATGTCGCGCCCGAGACCTGGCCCGACTACCAGCCCTTCGTCCAGGCCGTCGATGCCATCGGCGGCGTGCCCATGACCTGGCTGGTGGTACCGGACTTTCACCAGCGCAACCCGCTGCTGCGCTCACCGGGCTTCTGCAGCCTGCTGGAGCGGCGCCTGGCCCAAGGCGATGAGTTGGCCCTGCACGGTTATCACCATGCCGACAATGGCCCGCCGCCGCGCACCCCCGGCGAATACTTCATGCGCCGTATTTACACCCACGAAGGCGAGTTCTACGGCCTCGACCAGCAACAGGCGCTGCAACGCCTGAAACACGGCCTGGCGCTGTTCGACCAGCAGGGCTGGCCGGTGGCCGGCTTTGTCGCGCCGGCCTGGCTGATGAGCGAAGGTACCCGCCAGGCCCTGCGCCAGCTGCCCTTGCGCTACACCAGCACACCGCAGCATCTGTACCGCCTGCCGGAGTTCACCCCGATCAAAGCCCCCGGGCTGGTATGGAGCGCCCGCAGTGCCTGGCGCCGCGGGCTGTCGAGGGCGCTGTGCGACTGGCAATGCCGGCGCTGGCAGAATGCCGAAACCTTGCGCCTGGGCCTGCACCCGGTGGACATGCGCCACCGCACCTCCCGTGAATACTGGCTAAGCACCTTGCGCAGCCTCATGGCACAAGGCCGCGAGCCACTGACCAAGTCGGCCTGGCTGGACCGCCAGGCCAGCGCATGAATCGCCTGGCCTGGCTCGGCCTGGCGCTGATCGGCGCCGTGCTGGTGCCAACCTTGCTCGGCGGCAGCGAGCTGCTGCCCAGGCTACAGCGCTTCGACCCCGGGCTGATGCTGACGCTGCTGGGCATGATCCTGTTGTGCTGGGTAATCAACGCAATGCGCCTGCGCTTGCTGCTCGGCCAGCAGGGCTCAAGGCTTGGACGCATTCGGAGCCTGGGCGTGGTGATGGCCACCGAGTTCGCCATCTGCACGACCCCCGGCGGGAGCGGTGGGCCACTGACCCTGATGGCCCTGCTGGCGCGTGAGCGTATCGGCCCCGCGCGCAGCGGCGCGGTATTCGCCATGGACCAGCTGAACGACCTGGTGTTTTTCTTTTGCGCCATGCTGGCAATCGCCGGCTATGCGTTGTTCCACAGCCTGGGGCGTAGCCAGGAAAGCATGTTGCTAGGCAGTGCACTGCTGCTCTGCAGCGCGTTGGCTGGCGTGATCGGGTTGTTGCGCTACCGACGCCCGCTGATGCGTCTGAACGGCAAGCTACTGCAACGCCTGGGCGTAGGCCACCCGCGCAAACGCCGCTGGGCGCGCAAGGTGTTGCATTTCATCGACGCGCTGGCACAGACCTGGGGGCTGCCTAAACGCACGCTGACAACGGTGTTCATCCTCACCTGCGTCCACTGGGGGCTGCGCTACAGCGTGCTGTATCTGGTATTGCGCGGGTTGGGCGTGGACCTGGCGTGGATCCCCAGCTTCCTGGTGCAGATGGTGTCGCTCAGTGCCGGCCAGTTCAGCTTGCTACCCGGCGGAGCAGGTGCTGCCGAGCTGACCTCGGCCAGCCTGCTGACGCCACTCGTGGGCAGTTCCACAGCAGCTGCTGCGATCCTGATATGGCGAGCGGTTACTTATTACTTCTACCTGTTGGCCGGTGGGCCGGTGTTCGTATGCCTGCTGGCGCGTCCGTTACTGGAGCGCTGGCGGCGTCAGGCGGGTTGAGCTGTTGCCAGAGCTCGGCAGCACCGGGGAAGTCGGTGCCGTCGGTGTCGGCCAGGGCTTCGGGGTCATAGCGGGCAAGGCAACCTTCGCCCAGGGTGGGAGGGGGTGAGGCATGGGGTTGGTTGCGCCGCTTGGCCATCGGGATCTCCCTCAAGGTTGCCGGGGGCCCTTCCCACCCCAACCGCCGGCAAGCCAGGTGCAATACCTGTGAAAGCTTGCCGACGCTGGGCTGCAAGGCAGCCCCCTACACCATCAATCAAACACCACAGTCTTGTTGCCATGCACCAGTACGCGGTCTTCCAGGTGATAGCGCAAGCCACGAGCCAGCACCATCTTCTCGACATCGCGGCCAAAGCGGACCATGTCCTCGATGCTGTCGGCATGGCTGACACGTACCACGTCCTGTTCGATGATCGGGCCGGCGTCCAGCTCTTCGGTGACGTAGTGGCAAGTTGCGCCGATCAGTTTCACGCCACGCAGCGAGGCCTGGTGATAAGGCTTGGCGCCCACGAACGACGGCAGGAAGCTGTGGTGAATGTTGATCACCTTCTCGGCATAGTCCCGGCACAGTTGTGGCGGCAGAATCTGCATGTAGCGGGCAAGCACTACAACGTCGGCAGCATGCTCCTCGACCAGGCGCGACACTTCGGCAAAGGCCGGGGCCTTGTCCTTGGGGTCGACCGGTACATGGAAGAACGGAATACCGTGCCACTCGACCATGCTGCGCAGGTCGTTGTGGTTGGAGATCACACAGGGAATCTCGCAATCCAGCTCATCGGTGTGCCAGCGGTGCAGCAGGTCGGCCAGGCAGTGCGATTCACGGCTGGCCATCAATACCACGCGTTTTTTTTGCGCCGAGTCGGTAACACGCCACGTCATCGAGAACTCTTCGGCGATGGGGGCAAACGCCTCGCGGAAGGCTTCAATACCGAACGGCAGCGATTCAGCGCGGATTTCATGGCGCATGAAGAACCAACCGCTCTGCTCATCGGAGTGGTGGCTGGCTTCGTTGATCCAGCCATTGTACAAGGCCAGAAAATTACTGACTTTCGCCACGATGCCTACACGGTCGGGGCAGGCGATCACCAGACGATAGGTGCGCATGAATGAGACTCCAGAACTTCGCAAAGGCGCCTATTCTAGCGGCCCGCCAGGAAAAACGCAGTATCGATTGCAGCAGCCGGGCCGGAGTGGCGAAGGCGACGTACTGTAGCCGTGTGTGACAGACATGACCAAACACAGGGCTTTATGTAAATTTTTGTTCACCTGAGAAATATTGTCACAGCTTAATTAACAGTTAACTGGCCAATATTAGGTTTACTTGCGAGTATCGCGTGTCTATTATTGCCTCACACATTTTCCGAACACGCATTAAGGAACACTCCATGTCCCTGATCAACGAATACCGCGCTACCGAAGAAGCCATCAAGGAACTTCAGGCCCGCCTGGCCAACCTGTCCCAGGATGACAAGCTGAAGAAAGAACTGGAGTTCGAAGGCAAACTGCGCAACCTGATGGGCGAGTACTCCAAGTCGCTGCGTGACGTGATTGCCCTGCTGGACCCAGAGTCGAAACTGAGCAAGGGCCCGCGTGGTGCAGTCAAGGCTGTTGCCACCAAGCGTGCGCGCAAGGTCAAGCAATACAAGAACCCGCACAACGGTGAAGTGATCGAAACCAAAGGCGGCAACCACAAGACCCTGAAAGAGTGGAAAGCCAATTGGGGCGGTGATGTGGTTGAAAGCTGGGCTACCCTGCTGGACTGATTGTCCGCCTACGCCCTTGCTTATCGCAGCAACAACGCCGGCACATTGCCGGCGTTGTTGTTTCTGGCCTTCAGCCAATTGCAAACTGCTGCTGCAACTGCCGGGCATGCACTTGCCAGGCCTCCAGCACACGCCGGCCCGCCTCGTCGGCGCCCTCCCAGGCTTGCTGGCGCGCCTGTTCGAAGTCGCCCAGCGTGTTTGGCGCGCCCCATTGCGGCTCGCTCAGGCGCTGCCGACAGAAGCCATGCCAGCGTTGCCGCTCTTCGCCACTTAGGGTCTCGGGGAAGTTGCGCGCCCGATAGCGGAACAACAGTTCCGGCAATCGCGGGTCGTCGAACATCCAGTGGCCGTGGCTCAACTGCGCCGGTTCCAGGCCCCGAACTTGCTCGCACAAACGGCGGTCACGGTCACCGATAAAACCGTCATACAACTGCTGTTCAGGATCTTCACTCGGGGCGAAGTCTTCCGTGCAGTAGATGTGTTCCAGCTTGTCTTGCCATTGCGCCTGTTGATTGGCCAACTGTTCGCCACGCAATTGTAACAACGTCAAGTCCAGGCCTAACCGTTGTTGATCGGCTGGTCGTAATACCGACAGCGGCGCCAGTACCGGGCAGCGGTTGATCTGTACCAGTTTCAACGGTACCGGTAATTCCCCGTCGGCCAATTCATCATGCCGGGTGTACAAACGCTGGCGCAAAACTTCGGCACTTTCCCTCAGTAACGGTAGGGTTTCCTGATGCAGATCGCACACAATCAATGCATTGCGATTGCGGGGGTGCCACGCCAGTGGCAATACGACACCCAGGTAATTACGTGCTGCTGAAAAGCGCCCGGAAATATGCACCAGTGGCTGCAATAAACGGATCTGCTCCATCACTTTGTGCTTGCTGCGCAACTGGAACAGCCAGTCATACAACTTGGGCTGCTTCTGGCGGATCAGGCGGGCCAGTGCAATGGTTGCCCGCACGTCGGAAAGCGCTTCGTGGGCATGGCCGTGGTCAATGCCATTGGCCTTGCTGAGCAATTCCAGGCGCAGGCTGGTGCGCCCGTCCTGCTGCGGCCATTGAATGCCGTCGGGGCGCAAGGCATAGGCGGTGCGCACGATGTCAATCAGGTCCCAGCGGCTGTTGCCGCCCTGCCATTCACGGGCATAGGGGTCAAAAAAGTTGCGGTACAGACTGTAGCGCGTCACTTCGTCATCGAAGCGCAGCGTGTTGTAGCCAGCGCCACAGGTACCCGGCTGCGCCAGCTGTGCGTGCACCCGGGTCATGAACTCGGCTTCGCACAGGCCCTTTTCGGCCAGCAGCTGCGGAGTGATGCCAGTGACCAGGCACGCCGCCGGGTGCGGAAGGATGTCGTCGGAGGGGCGGCAATAAAGGCTGATCGGCTCATCGATCTCGTTGAGGTCGAAGTCAGTGCGCACGCCGGCCACCTGCAGCGGCCGGTCGCAGCGCGGGTTGATGCCGGTGGTTTCGTAGTCGTGCCAGAAAATGCTGGAGGTCACGGGGTCGTCCTGTATCAAGGTCGACCCGATTCTAGCGCGATTCCTAGCGAACCAAGGCTCAGACGGAGGCGTTGGCGGGGCGGAAGCTGAAATAGTCGCGCAGCGAATGCACGAAATCATCGTACTCACGGGGCGCTTGCAGCAGCATGAAGCCCGAATCGTAATGCCCTGGCGTCTGGTCTTCGCTGCACCACAGGCAACTGGCGGTAAGGTTGACGAACTGATGGCCGCCGCCAACCAACGGCATGCGTAATTGCAGCTCGTAGTCGGGCCCGACCAGCACAGGTAGCTGGCTGATGACCATCAGGCCGTCTTCGGAGGCATTGCCCAGCTGGCCGATCTCCTGACCGGTAAAGCGGTTGAACACCTTGAGGACGCAAGGCAGCTGATGGCGTTCGATGTGGCGCTTGTTGAACATGATCGCGAGTGTATTCCGTACCTGATGCCAGGAATACAAGGTACTGGCGGTTGTTGTAACAGCTGAGTTACAGATTAGCGCAGGGCGCGCGGCAAATCCCGTGAAATAAATCACACCTTGGCATTAACGCCAAGGTGCACTCGTCACCGGGCTGGCCACGGCAGCTTCGCCGCGACGGTAATGCCCCAGTTTCTCGAGGGTCTGCAGGCGTGCCTGGGCGCGGTAGGCGTATTCGTTGCCCGGGTATTTCTGGATCAAGTACTGGTAGGTCTGCGCGGCATCAACGTACAAGGCCTGCCGCTCGAGGCATTGGCCGCGCAGCAGCGACACCTCGGGGTGGATGAACGGCCGCGCACGGCTGGTGCGGTCGACTTGCGACAGCTCAAGCATGACCCGCGCACAATCGCCACGGTCGTAGGCGCGATAGGCATTGTTCAGGTGGTGGTCCATGGACCAACGGGTGCAGCCGACAGCGCTGGCGGCCAGGGCTAAAACGATCAGGGCTCGCATGGGGATCTCCTTTGATACCAGTGTATCGGCGTTTGCATGCAAATCTTCACACCCTTTTGCCAGGATACCTTGCCCGTTCAAATGCCACCCTGCCTTGGTCGCAGGTAGTGCAACGGAACAATGACTACAGCGCAATTGAGGAGTAGCCTTTCGCTGCGCTTCACTATAGGAGTCTGTGCATGAGCATCCGCCGTACCAAAATCGTCGCCACCCTTGGCCCCGCCAGCAACTCGCCGGAAGTGATCGAACAGCTGATCCTCGCCGGCCTGGACGTGGCACGCCTGAACTTCTCCCACGGCACTCCGGACGAGCACAAGGCCCGCGCGCGCCTGATCCGTGACATCGCCGCCAAGAACGGCCGCCATGTTGCACTGCTGGGCGACCTGCAGGGTCCCAAGATCCGCATCGCCAAGTTCGCCAACAAGCGCATCGAACTGAAGATCGGTGACAAGTTCACCTTCTCCACCGCTCATCCGCTGACCGAAGGCAACCAGGACATCGTCGGTATCGACTACCCCGATCTGGTCAAGGACTGCGGCGTCGGTGACGAACTGCTGCTCGACGATGGCCGCGTGGTCATGCGCGTCGAGACTGCCACCGCAGACGCCCTGCACTGCGTGGTGATCATCGGTGGCCCGCTGTCGGACCACAAAGGCATCAACCGCAAAGGTGGCGGCCTGACCGCACCGGCCCTGACCGAAAAAGACAAGGCCGACATCAAGCTGGCGGCGGAAATGGACCTGGATTACCTGGCCGTATCCTTCCCGCGCGATGCCAGCGACATGGAATATGCCCGCAAGCTGCGTGACGAGTCCGGCGGCAGCGCCTGGCTGGTGGCCAAGATCGAACGCGCCGAAGCGGTAGCCGACGACGAGACCCTGGACAAGCTGATCCTCGCTTCCGACGCCGTCATGGTTGCCCGTGGTGACCTGGGCGTGGAAATCGGCGACGCCGAGCTGATCGCCATCCAGAAGAAGATCATCCAGCACGCTCGCCGCAACAACAAGGCGGTGATCGTGGCGACCCAGATGATGGAGTCGATGATCCAGAACCCGATGCCGACCCGTGCCGAAGTGTCCGACGTGGCCAACGCCGTGCTGGACAACACCGACGCGGTAATGCTGTCGGCCGAGAGTGCTGCCGGTTCTTACCCGATCGAAGCCGTACAGGCCATGGCCCGTATCTGCTCCGGCGCCGAGAAGCACCCGACCAGCCAGAAGTCCAGCCACCGCCTGCACACTACGTTCGAGCGCTGCGACGAGAGCATTGCCCTGGCGGCCATGTACACCGCCAACCACTTCCCGGGCGTGAAAGCGATCATCGCACTGACCGAAAGCGGCTACACCCCGTTGATCATGTCGCGCCTGCGTTCGCACGTGCCGATCTTCGCCTTGTCGCCGCACCGCGCTACCCAGGCCCGTGCCAACATGTTCCGTGGCGTCTACCCGATTGCCTTCGACCCGGCCTCGTTGCCGGCCGACAAGGTCAGCCAGGCAGCCGTCGACGAACTGCTCAAGCGCGGCCTGGTGGAGCAAGGTGACTGGGTGATCCTGACCAAGGGTGACAGCTACCACACCATCGGTGGCACCAACGGCATGAAAATCCTGCACGTCGGTGATCCGCTGGTCGGTTGATAGCGCCGAGGGGCCGCGTTGCGGCCCAATCGCCGGCAAGCCAGCTCCCACAGGCTCAGGCCTGATGCAATCCTGTGGGGCTGGCTTGGCGGCGATCAGGCCAGACTCATCACCCCCAATGCCTCAGGCATGCTCAACGAACACATCTGCGTACACCTGCCCCCGCGGCACCCCGGCAATGAACAGCCGCCGGGCAAACCGCTCTACACTCCCCGGCGCGCCACAGAGCAACGCTACCGTCTGCCGTGACGACGGGCGCAAGCTGGCAAGCGCTTCATCCAGCTGATCCGCCAGCACCAGCTCTACATTCACCCCGGGCAACGCCTGCAGCGCCTGCGCCAAATAATGCCCTGCCTGATCCCGCGCTACATGCAGCAGCCGAATCTCCCCCCGGTGCCCCTGGCGCAATGCATCGCGCAAGATGCCCCACAACGGCGCCAGCCCGGTCCCCGCTGCCAATAACCAAAGCGGCCGCTCCTGCCAGTCCGGGTCGTAATGCAAGGCTCCGCCCCTCAGCTCACCCAGGCGCAGCTCATCGCCAACCTGTAACCCCCGCGCCTTGTCACAAAAGGCACCCGGGCGCAGGCAATCGATATGAAACTCAAGGTGATCATCCTCACCCGGCAGGCTGGCCAGGGAATAAGGCCGGGCAACCTCGCCCAGCCACAGCACCACATGCTGACCCGCCTGATAACGCAGCGCTCGCTCGGGCTTTAAGCGTAAACGCAACACATCGCCGAACCAGTCCAGTGCAGTGACCTTGGCCGGCACACCATCCTGCCGAGGGTCGAACAGTGCCACGTGCACGTCTTCGACCACCCGGCACTGGCAGGCCAGGCGCCAGCCTTGGGCATGCTTGTCCAGGGCCAGGGCCTCGGGCATGGCGTCCAGCAGCTGCCCGCCCTGGCAATGCACCAGGCAGGCATGACAGCTACCGGCGCGGCAACTGTACGGCACATTCAACCCGGCCTCGTTCAAGGCATCGAGCAGGTTGCTGCCGGTCGGCACCGCCCAGCGGCGCTCGCCCACGCAAAGTTCGGGCATGTTCAGGTATCTCTTCCACTGCAGGTTGTTGGGGGCGCAAAAGAGCCACCAGAGATTTTAAGGCCAGTCACAAGTGTCAGCAGCAAAAAGGATGCCTGCCCCCCAACCGACCATGGTCCAGACCACTCGCAGGTGTTTCACGCCGTGAGGCACGCTATACTGCCGCGCCCTTTTGCGTCGGCCATGCTGCCGGCGCGCCTTTGCAAGGCGTTTCGACATGCTGGTCGGCACCGTCGAGCGTCTCTATGAATGTTCCCGTCTTTAAGAGGAGCGCGCTGCATGACCGTGATCAAGCAAGACGACCTGATTCAGAGCGTCGCCGACGCCCTGCAATTCATCTCGTACTACCACCCCGTCGATTTCATCCAGGCCATGCACGAGGCCTATCTGCGTGAGGAGTCGCCTGCTGCACGCGATTCCATCGCCCAGATCCTGATCAACTCGCGCATGTGCGCCACCGGCCACCGCCCGATCTGCCAGGACACCGGTATCGTCACCGTGTTCGTGCGCGTGGGCATGGACGTGCGCTGGGACGGCGCCACCCTGAGCGTCGACGACATGATCAACGAAGGTGTGCGCCGCGCCTACAACCTGCCTGAAAACGTCCTTCGCGCTTCGATCCTGGCCGACCCGGCAGGTGCCCGCAAGAACACTAAAGACAACACTCCGGCAGTGATCCACTACTCCATCGTCCCTGGCGACAAGGTCGAGGTCGATGTCGCAGCCAAGGGCGGCGGCTCGGAGAACAAGTCGAAGATGGCCATGCTCAACCCGTCCGACTCGATCGTCGACTGGGTGCTGAAGACTGTGCCGACCATGGGTGCTGGCTGGTGCCCGCCTGGCATGCTCGGCATCGGCATCGGCGGTACCGCCGAGAAGGCCGCGGTCATGGCCAAGGAAGTGTTGATGGAGTCCATCGACATCCACGAACTCAAAGCGCGTGGCCCGCAGAACCGTCTGGAAGAAATCCGCCTGGAACTGTTCGAGAAGGTCAACCAGCTGGGCATCGGCGCCCAGGGCCTGGGTGGCCTGACCACCGTGCTCGACGTCAAGATCATGGACTACCCGACCCACGCCGCTTCCCTGCCGGTGTGCATGATCCCCAACTGCGCAGCCACCCGCCACGCTCACTTCGTGCTCGATGGCTCCGGCCCGGCCGAGCTGGAAGCGCCGTCGCTGGACGCCTACCCGGAAATCGTCTGGGAAGCGGGCCCAAGCGCCCGTCGCGTCAACCTCGACGACATTACCCCGGAAGAAGTCGCCAGCTGGAAGCCGGGCGAAACCATCCTGCTCAACGGCAAGATGCTGACCGGTCGCGATGCCGCGCACAAGCGCATGGTCGAAATGCTCAACCGTGGTGAAGCGCTGCCGGTGGACCTGAAAGGCCGCTTCATCTACTACGTCGGCCCGGTCGACCCGGTCGGTGACGAAGTGGTAGGCCCAGCCGGCCCGACCACCGCCACCCGCATGGACAAGTTCACTCGTCAGATCCTCGAGCAGACTGGCCTGCTGGGCATGATCGGCAAGTCCGAGCGTGGCCCAACCGCAATCGAAGCGATCAAGGACAACAAGGCCGTGTACCTGATGGCCGTGGGTGGCGCTGCCTACCTGGTGGCCCAGGCCATCCGCAAGTCGAAGGTCCTGGCCTTCGCCGAGCTGGGCATGGAAGCGATCTACGAGTTCGAGGTCAAGGACATGCCGGTGACTGTTGCCGTAGACAGCAATGGTGAGTCGGTGCACATCACTGGCCCTGCCCTGTGGCAGAGCAAGATTGCCGAAAGCCTGGCCGTCGAAGTGAAGTAACCTGATGTAACTGCGGCAGCTGCTTCGCGGGCAAGCCCGCTCCCACAGGTAACGCGTAGCCTTCTGGCTTGCGCTGTCCTTGTTGGAGCGGGCTTGCCCGCGAAGGGGCCGCCACTGTCATTAAAGGACTCTCTCAAACTGCTCCGGCCAGTCCCGCCAGGTAAACACCTGCCCCTCCCGCCTCACCCGTCGCACTTCCTCCAGGTCCACCTCACACACCAGCCACTGGCTGCAGTCCGGGTTCAACTGCTCACTCAACGCCACCACGCCATCGCCCGGCATGCCGTGATCCGGCGGCACGAACAAGCCTGCCCGGCCGATATTCTCGTCCAACGCCGGCGACCAGGGCGCCACCCCCACCGTAGGGCTCTGCAACACAGCAATCTGGTTCTCCAGGGCTCGTGCCTGAGCGCCAATCCGCACCCGGTGGTAGCCGGCCTCGGTATCGGTACAACTCGGCGCCAGGATCAGGTCGGCACCACCCTCGGCCAGGCGCCGGGCCAGCATCGGGAATTCGTTGTCATAGCAGATCAGGATCCCCAGGCGGCCCAGTTCGGTCTCGAACACCTGCAGTCCCTGGCCCGCCGCGATGTCCCACTGTTCCCGCTCGAAGCGGGTCATCATCAGTTTGTCCTGGTAACCCAGCATACCCTTGGGCCCGAACAACCAGGCCCGGTTGCGGTAGCGCCCGTCGCTGTCCAGCACCGGCACGCTGCCCGGTTGCAGGTAGATCCCCCAGCGCCGGGCAAGGCTTTTACACAAGGCTTTCCACGGTTCGATCAGCGGCTGGATACCGGCAATCGACGCCTGCAGGTCACCGCGCAGTTCAACGCTCAACTGGCCGCTGAGCACCAGCCCGGCGTACTCCGGCAACAGCAGCAAGCGGGCACCCGCCTCCACGGCTTCAGCGCACAGGCCTTGCAGGTGGTCGGCGTAAGACTCCCAGGTTTCATGCAGCTCGACGGCATACTGGCAGGCCGCCAGGCGGATCATATCGGCAGTTCCTTGAGCCAGAACGACATCAGCTTGTCGGAGCTTTCTGCTTCGTCAATGTCGCGCCAGGCATAACGGGTACGCAGCGATGGGTCGTGCAGGAAGCCGCGGTTGCGCCAGAAGCCATGCAAAGGCTTGTAATCGGCGGGCCGGCGTGGGTGCACACCCGGCCGCTCGACCGCGCAGAACGCGCAGTAGTCGAACTCGGCCAGTTTGTGCGCGTAGGATTCGCGCTCGATGAAGAACCGCACCCCCAGGCCCTGGCCGCGGTATGCCGGCAGTACCAGGGACTCACCGAAGTAGTAAACGCTGGCCGGGTCGCGCCCCTGAGCCACGAAGGGCTGCTGGAATTCAGGCGCTACGTCCACCAGCGGCAGGCCGGTGGAGGCGCCGACCACCTCGCCGTCATCCAGTGCCAGCACCACCAGGCTGCGCCCGGAACGGGCGTAGCTGGCGAGGTAATCAGCTTCGTACTCCGGGGTGCCGTCGTAAAGGTAGGGGAACTCGCGGAACACACTGAGGCGCAGGCGAGCGAGGTCATCGATGTAAGGCGCGATAGCGGCGCCGTGCAACAGGCGTATTTCCATGCTTGGCGGTCGTTTTGTCGATGTGGATGACGCGCTCGGCTAAGCCGGGCTTGAGGGGAAACCCTATCATCCGTCGCAACGACCCGCCTTTTCCCTACACGACAGGTATTGTTCCATGACCGCTACCGAACTGGTAAATGCTTACTACGCCGCCTTCAACGCTGGCGACATGCAGGCCTTCCTGGCGCTGCTCAGCGAGGACGTGATCCACGATATCAACCAGGGCGAGCGGCAGATGGGCAAGGCCAGGTTCGCCGCGTTCATGGACAAGATGAACCGCTGCTACCGCGAGCGCCTGGCCGATATCGTGGTGATGCAGAACGCCGACGGCAGCCGTGCAGCGGCAGAATTCACGGTGCAGGGTGAATACCTGGCCGATGACGAAGGGCTGCCGGCGGCCAACGGGCAGACCTACGTGCTGCCGGCGGGGGCATTCTTCTATATCCACTGCGGCAAGATTGCCCGGGTGACCAACTACTACAACCTCACTGACTGGGTTGAGCAGGTAGCCTGAAGCCTGTTTGAGCCGTGTTGGCTGCACTGGCCTCTTCGCGGGTAAACCCGCTCCCACAGGGACCCACTGAACCTGAGAAGTGTGATGTACCCGCGAAGAGGCCCTGTCAGGCGATGCGGGTGCCCAGCACCTTCAGGAATGCCGCCAGCCAGGCAGGGTGAGCCGGCCAGGCCGGCGCGGTGACCAGGTTGCCATCCACATGCGCCTGGTCCACCGCAATATCGATGAACGTGCCGCCCGCCAGGCGTACCTCCGGTGCACACGCCGGGTACGCACTGCATTCGCGCCCCTCCAGCACGCCAGCCGCCGCCAGCAGTTGTGCGCCATGGCACACCGCCGCAATCGGCTTGCCGGCCTGGTCGAATGCCCGCACCAGCTCCAGGACCTTCTCATCCAGGCGCAGGTACTCCGGCGCGCGGCCACCCGGGATCAGCAGTGCGTCGTAACCCTCGGGCCGCACCCGCACAAAGTCATAGTTCAGGGCAAAGTTGTGCCCAGGCTTTTCGCTGTAGGTCTGCTCACCCTCGAAATCGTGAATCGCGGTGCGCACGGTCTGCCCCGCCAGCTTTTCAGGGCACACTGCATGCACCGTGTGGCCGACCATGCTCAGCGCCTGGAAGGGCACCATCGCTTCGTAATCCTCGACGTAATCGCCAACCAGCATCAAAATCTTCTTCGCCGTCATCGCACCCACTCCTTCGATTGCCTTGGGACAGTCACTGCACGATAGCCGCTCTCAGTCGCGACGGTCGAGCAAGTTCACCACCAGGCGATCGAGCCAGCCCCACACCCGCTGCTTCACCCGCCGCCACAACGGCCGGGCATGCCAGTGAGCCAGGTCGATTTCCTCGCTCAGGGCAAAGTCGCGCTCGAAGCTGGCGACCACGGCGGCCGTCAAAGGCGGGTCCAGTGCCTCGATGTTGGCCTCAAGATTGAAGCGCAGGTTCCAGTGGTCGAAGTTGCACGACCCCACACTCACCCAGTCGTCCACCACCGCCATTTTCAGGTGCAGGAAGCACGGCTGGTATTCGAATATCCGCACCCCCGCGCGCAGCAGGCGTGGATAGTAACGGTGCCCGGCATACCGCACCGAAGGGTGGTCGGTGCGTGGGCCGGTCAGCAACAGCCGCACGTCAAGCCCTTTGCTGGCCGCACGGCGTAACGAGCGGCGTACGCTCCAGGTGGGCAAGAAGTATGGCGTTGCCAGCCAAACCCGCTGCTTGCCACTGTTCAGCGCCCGTACCAGCGCATGCAGGATGTCCTGATGCTGACGGGCGTCGGCATAGGCTACCCGGCCCATGCCCTGCCCCTGCGCAGGTACCTTGGGCAGGCGCGGCAAGCCAAAGCCCTCGGCCGGGCGCCAGGCGGTGCGGCGGTTGTTTGCCTGCCACTGGCGGTCGAACAGCAGTTGCCAGTCAGTCACCACCGGGCCTTGCATCTGCACCATGACCTCGTGCCAGTCGCTGCTCGGCTCACCCGGCGTCCAGAACTCGTCGGTAACCCCTGTCCCGCCCACCACGGCCCAGCGCTCATCCACCAGCAACAACTTGCGGTGATCGCGGTACAGGTTGCGCAACCCGCGCTTCCAGCGCAGGCGGTTGTACCAGCGCAGGTACACGCCCGCGTCCAGCAGGCGCTGGCGCAATTTGCTGTTGAACGCCAGCGAACCATAGTCATCGAACAGGCAGCGTACCCGCACGCCACGCCGGGCGGCCTGCTCCAGCGCCTCGACCACTGCATCGGCACAGGCGCCAGCCTCTACCAGGTACAGCTCCAGATCGACCTGGAACTCGGCGCGCACAATCGCCGTGAGCATCCGCGGAAAGAACTCGGGTCCGTCGATCAGCAGTTCGAACTGGTTGCCATCCCGCCAGGGGAAGACCGGCCCCGGCATGTCAGCGAGCGGTGAAGATCAGCACCGCATTGACCGGTACCGACGGGTTGATGGATTTGAGCTTGGCGAATTTACGCAGGCTTTCCAGCCCCGGCAGCAGGCCGAAATCCTCGGCACGCAGCACCAGTGGCTCAAGTGTCACCACCTGGAACCGCCGCGCATCCAGACGGGTGGCCAGCAACAGCGCATTGTAGCTGTGCGATTGGCCATGCAGGGTAACTGTCAACGGCAGGCGCAACTCGATCTGCGCGCCGTCGGCCAGGTCGTTGATCGGCCGCAGGTCGATGTGCGCCCGCACGGTCGCCTCGGCAAAACGCTCGACCTCGAACAGGCTGTCGCGCATCTGCTCATCGCGCAGCGGAATACCACTGCTGACCGAATCCATCTCGATCCGCAGCCCGGCCGTGCCCTTGCGATCGACACTGCCGTGCAACACCAGAAAACGATGGACTTCGGCGGTATCACCGTTCTTGCCGGTCACGAACGACAGGCGCGAAGACTCGCCATCAAGATGCCAGTTGGCATGGGCGGGCAGGCACAAAGCCAGCAACAGGGCGGGTAGCAGGCGGGGCAACTTGAACATGACTGATCTCGTGAAACCAAGCCGCCAACCTTACCCGCCCACCTTCACGGCAGCAAGCGGCAGCCCTCGCGAGGGCCTTGCCAGGCAGCCTGGTTGCGCTGGCCAAGGCCCTCGGCGGTAACCAGACGCTGCAGGCTGTTTTCCTCCAGCCGGCGCAACGGCAGCCATTGCTTCACGTAGCCCCGGCAGTACGCCTCGTCGAAGCCCATGACGAAGCGGCACGAGCAGTACTCCTTGGCCGAGTAAGCCGAGAGAATGCCCGGGAAGTCTGCCAGCGCCTGGCGCTCCAGCCACGCCCAGCCGAGCAAGGCGAGCATGGCCAGCAACAGCGCACGCCTCATGCACCCTCCTTGGGTAACGCCGCCAACACCCGCTTCAGCAGTTCGTCATGACGGTAGCTGCCGTCACGGTCATCGCCGTAACGCACGATAACCAGCTTCTGCGAAGGCAGCACATATAGCGCCTGGCCCCAATGACCCAGGGCGGCGAAGGTATCGGCGGGCGCACTCGGCCAAGGCCGATCGGCGCCGGTCAGCGGTTGGTTGAGCCACCAGTGGCCGCCGGGGTTGGCCTCGCCGGGCAGCGCTTCGGCCTGGGCAAAGGCTGTACGGTTGAAGGCCACCCAAGCCCGGGGCAACAGTTGTTGGCCCTGCCAGCGCCCGTCGCGCTGCATCAGCAAGCCAATGCGCGCCAGGTCGCGGGCGGTGAGGTACAGGTAGGAAGAACCGACATAGGTGCCTGCCCGGTCACGCTCCCACACGGCACTGTCGATACCCAGTGGGTGGAACAACGCCTGCCAGGGGTAGTCAGCATACTGCCCGGCGTCAAGCATGCCGCGCAGTGCGGCGGCCAGCAGGTTGCTGTCGCCGCTGGAGTAGAGGAAGCGCTGACCGGGGCTGGCCGCCGTACCCCGCGCAGCGGTGTAGGCGGCCATGTCCTCGCGGCCGCGGGTATACAGCATGGCCACCACCGAAGACTTGAGCGGGGCATATTCGTAGTCTTCCTGCCAACTCAAGCCACTGGCCCAGTGCAGCAGGTCGACCATGCGTACGTCCGGGTGGGTGCGCATGGCCGGGTAGAAGCGGCTGACCGGGTCTTGCAGCTGGAACCGGCCCTGGCCCTGAGCCACGCCCAGCAGCGTGGCCAACACGCTCTTGCTGATCGACCAGGTGAGGTGCGCGGTGGCAGCGCTGGTGGGGGCGCTGTAGCGTTCGTGGAGAATACGGCCGTCGCGGATGATCAACAGGGCGTCGGTACGGATGCCTTTGCGCTCTGGCACGGAGGTTGCGGGGAACGCGTAGGCGTCAACGGCTTGAAAGTCGAGGCTGGCAGGGTCGATCAGCCAGTCCGGCTGGGGCCAATCTTCTGCCCAGGCACACCCCGTAACCAGCGCCAGTGTCAGCAGGAGTGCCTTCATCGTGTTCGCCTTCTTTGGGGCCGCTTTGCGACCCCGGGGTTCATCGAATCACAGCAAACTATCAGGCATTCATGACAATCCCGCAGCAGCCCAAGCCTTGCTCAGCCGCTTCTCTCGCGCCGCCATGGCCAGCGCCATCACCCCCTGGTCACGCTGCCAAAGCTCGGCCCAATGTGCCGGCCCCGCCGCCAACGCTGCGTCGATCTCCCCCCGCAGCGCCTGAAACTGCGCAAACAACCCGCCCAGCAGCAAATGGCAGCCCGGGCTGTCGGCACACTGCCGGCTACCCTCGGCACACCCGGCCAACAGCCCCAGCAGTTGCAGGCGCAAACCCTGCGGCCAGCCACACGCCTGCCCCACGCCATACAACCAGGCCGTCAGCGCCGTAAGTACGTACAAGTCCTCCAGCGAGCGGAACGGTTTAACGTAGGCATCCCAACCGTCACCGGCCAGCAGCTCGCACGCGGCCTGTTCCAGCAGCAGCCGGCCGTGGCCCACTTCCGGCATCAGCGGCAAGGTCGGCAGCGGCTCCAGCGTCACCCCCGGCTCGCCGGGGTAAACCACTGCAAGTTTCAAGCGCGGCGCCGCACCTGCCGGCTCGCTGCGCGCCGCCACCAGCAGCCACTCTGCCTCAAGCCCAGCGGTGACGAAATCCTTGCTACCCGTCAGCCGCAAACCGTCCAGCCGCGTGTGCATGTCGGCCGGCCGCACGCTGCGCCGCTCCGTGGCACACAACGCGCCAAGGCTGGGCGGCGCACTGGGCCACAGCACGCGCAAGGCCGCCTGGTAACCCACCAGGAAGGCCAGGCCCGGGGTGGGCATCGCGCGCCCGCCCAGTACCGCCAGTTCGAGCGGCGCAACCGGGCCAAGGCGCTCTAGAAGCGCGGCATAGGTTTCGCCCAGGGTGCCCGCCAGCGCTTGGCGTAGCGGGTCGTTGAGTCGTTGCAACCAGGCCATGAAACAGCTCCTTGCCGGGGGGCATTCGATGAAGGCTCAGGGGGTGTCACGCAAGCATCACCAAAGGTTCACAGGGGTGACACCGCGTCTACCTAGGCTGACTTTGCACAACAAAGCCGACCGGCCGCAACCCTTCATGGCTGGCTTATGGAGACTCGTAATGACTCGGATCGCTCACGCTGGCGACAACAGCACCGAACGCCGTCTGCAAGCCGAACGCCTGGTTGGCGCCGCGGCGCTGCAAGAGGCCCAGGCCCTGCGCTACAAAGTGTTCAGCGCAGAATTCAAGGCCAAGCTCAAAGGTGCCGAACATGGCCTGGACATGGACGACTACGACGTGCACTGCCGCCATATTGGTGTACGCGACCTGAGTACCGGCAAGCTGGTTGCCACCACCCGCCTGCTCGACCACCAGGCGGCCAGCAGCCTTGGCCGCTTCTACAGCGAAGAAGAATTCAGCCTGCACGGCCTGGTGCAACTGCAAGGCCCGATCCTTGAACTGGGCCGCACCTGCGTGGCCCCCGACTACCGCAACGGCGGCACCATCGCCGTGCTCTGGGGCGAACTGGCCGAGGTCCTCAACGAAGGCCGCTACAGCTACCTGATGGGTTGCGCCAGCATCCCCATGCAGGACGGTGGCGTGCAGGCCCATGCCGTGATGCAGCGCCTTCGCGAGCGCTACCTGTGCACCGAACACCTGCGGGCCGAGCCGAAGAAGCCGCTGCCGAACCTCCCGCTGCCCAGTAACGTCATCGCCGAAATGCCACCGCTGCTCAAGGCCTACATGCGCCTGGGCGCCAAGATTTGCGGCGAGCCGTGCTGGGACGAGGACTTCCAGGTGGCCGACGTATTCATTCTGCTCAAGCGCGACGAGCTGTGCCCACGCTACGCCCGCCACTTCAAGGCGGCGGTCTGATGGCCAAGCTGCGGGTACTGGCCCGCCTCTGCAGACTGATGCTGGTATTGCTGCTAGGCATGCTGATGGCCAGCGTTATCGCCGTGGGCGAGCGGCTGGGCATCAAGGCGCCGATCGAGCGACGCCAGCGCTGGAGCTGCCTGTTCATGAAACGCCTGGTCGCCGCCCTGCCCTTCGATGTGCGGGTAGTCGGCGAGCTGCCTCAGCGCCCTATGCTGTGGGTCAGCAACCATGTTTCCTGGACCGACATTCCGCTGCTGGGCATGCTGCTGCCGCTGTCGTTCCTGTCCAAGGCCGAAGTACGCCATTGGCCAGTGGCCGGCTGGCTGGCGGAAAAGGCCGGCACCCTGTTCATTCGCCGTGGTGGTGGTGACAGCCAGCGCTTGCGCGAGCAAATTGCCGGGCAATTGGGCCTGGCCCGCCCGTTGCTGATCTTCCCCGAAGGCACCACCACCAGCGGTCGCACCCTGCGTACCTTCCATGGTCGCCTGCTGGCAGGCGCCATCGACCGTGGCGTGGCGGTGCAGCCGGTGGCTATCCAGTATTTGCGTGACGGCCAGATCGACCCGGTTGCGCCGTTCATCGGTGATGACGACCTGGTGTCACACCTGCTGCGCCTGTTTGCCCAGCCCCGCGGCGAGGTGTGCATTCACCTGCTGGCGCCGATTGGCAGCGTGGGCAAGGAGCGCGCGGCGCTGGCGGTGCAGGCGCAGCAGGCGATCCACCGGGCGCTGTTCGGGGAGGACGACGTCGAGTTTGCCCCACGGCGGCAGGCTCGAGCTGCCTGAGCTTTTTGCACTGTCCGTGCAGGCTTGGGGTTGTCAGGTGTTCGCCATGGCATCTTCAGCGCCTGTGAAATCGAGCGCCGCCCGCGCGGCGCTCGATCTCACAGGCGCTGCATACCTTATGACCAGAACCTGTCAGCCCTGATGCGATCCCTTTGCGGCAAGCCCGCGAAAAAGGGCAATACAAAACTAACGGCCAGACACCCGCCGTGCCGCCGCAAACGCCTGCAACTGCGGGTAAAACTCGCGGAAATCCGCCATCAGCGGCTCATACAGCCGTTCCAGCTCAGTCATGACCCCAGCCATCCCCTCGGGCCGCGACAACCTTCGGGCAATGCCGTTGAACACCTGCTCCAGCGTGGCGAACTCGCCATACGCCCCTAACCAGTCATCCGCTGCCATGAAGGGCGCAATCCGCGCCAGCCGCCCCGGCAAATCCGGCTCCGCCAGCAGCACCCGATAAAAATCCCCGGTGAACTGATCCAGCGGCTGCTCGGCATAGTCGCCCCAGTGCCGCGCCAGGCAATGATCGAAGAACACATCCAGCACGATCCCGGCAAACCGCCGCCGCTCGCGCGGAAAACGCGCCAGCGCCGCCAGTACCAAAGGGTGTTGGTCGGTGTAGCTATCGATATGCCGGTGCAGCCGAATGGCCGCCTCCAGCGCAGGCGGAAAACGCCCAGCCAGCGAACCTTTGACGAAGTCACCATACAGGCTGCCCAGCAGTTGTTGCGGCGCCGGGCCGCCCAGGTGCAAATGTGCGAGGTAGTTCATGTGGGCATTCTAGCATCGCCCCTGTCTATATCGTTGTAACGCGATATAGCGATTCGTACTCAGCTCAGAACCTCTTCATATTTGTATATCGGAATTCTACGATTTATATTTCGTCCTATCGCGATATACCGCTACAACGAGCCAACCCCATGCCACTCGATCTCGACGAAATCATAAAAGCGCTGGCCCATCCGGTCAGGCGAGAAATCCTCAGCTGGCTGAAAGACCCGGCAAACCAGTTCCCCGACCAGTACCACAGCACCGAAAACGGTGTGTGTGCCGGGCAGATCGACCAGCGCTGCGGCCTGTCGCAGTCGACCGTTTCTGCCCACCTGGCCACCTTGCAACGCGCCGGGCTGATCAACAGCCAGAAGATTGGCCAATGGCACTTCTTCAAACGCGACGAAGCCACCATCCAGGCGTTCCTCGAACAACTGCGCCAAGCGCTTTGACCAGCAGGTAACCGATATGACCACGCTTTTCGATCCGATCACCCTGGGCGACCTGCAATTGCCCAACCGCATCATCATGGCCCCGCTCACCCGCTGCCGCGCCGACGAAGGCCGCGTGCCCAATGCGCTGATGGCCGAGTACTACGTTCAACGCGCCAGTGCCGGGCTGATCCTCAGCGAGGCGACTTCGGTCAGCGCCATGGGCGTCGGCTACCCGGACACCCCCGGCATCTGGAACGATGAGCAAGTGCGTGGCTGGAACAACGTGACCAGGGCCGTACACGCCGCTGGCGGGCGCATCTTCCTCCAGCTGTGGCACGTTGGCCGCATTTCCCACCCCAGCTACCTCAACGGTGAGCTGCCAGTGGCCCCCAGTGCGATCCAGGCCAAGGGCCACGTGAGCCTGGTGCGCCCACTGAGCGACTACCCCACCCCGCGTGCTTTGGAAACCGAAGAAATCCTCGACATCGTCGAGGCTTACCGCAGTGGTGCCGAGAATGCCAAGGCTGCTGGCTTCGATGGCGTGGAGATCCATGGCGCGAACGGTTACCTGCTCGACCAGTTCCTGCAAAGCAGCACCAACCAGCGCACCGACCGTTATGGCGGCTCGCTGGAAAACCGTGCGCGCCTGCTGCTGGAAGTGACCGATGCGGCCATCGAAGTGTGGGGCGCCAACCGCGTAGGCGTGCACCTGGCGCCGCGCGCCGATGCCCACGACATGGGCGATGCCGACCGCGCCGAAACCTTCACGTATGTCGCCCGCGAACTGGGCAAGCGTGGCATCGCCTTCATCTGCTCGCGCGAGCGGGAAGCTGACGACAGCATTGGCCCGCTGATCAAAGAAGCGTTTGGCGGCCCGTACATCGTCAACGAGCGCTTCGACAAGGCCAGTGCCAATGCGGCCCTGGCCAGTGGCAAAGCCGATGCGGTGGCGTTTGGCGTACCGTTCATCGCCAACCCCGACCTGCCGGCGCGGCTGGCGGCGGATGCGCCGTTGAACGAGGCACATCCCGAAACCTTCTATGGCAGGGGGCCGGTGGGTTACATCGATTACCCGCGGTTGTGATCGAGGGCCATTCGCGGGCGTGCCCGCGAATGAAGCTCAGGTGATGTCACGGCCGGGCACTGATCTGCTGCTGCAGGTTCTGGATCTGGCTCTGCAAGGTATTCAGGTTCCGGGTCATCTGCGCCCGGAACGCATCGAACTCCTGCACCGAGGCGCCACCCGCCGACGAAGCAGCCGGGCGGTTGTCGATCTGGCTCTTGAGCACGACCATGTCCTGCTCCAGGCTCTGGATAGCCGCACTCGGGTTACCCTGCTTCTTCAGCGCTGCCACTTCGCTGCCCAGGCTCTTGAGCTGGCCGTCCAGCTTGCCGCCATCCACCTGCGCAGCCTTCAGTGCGGCAACCTGTTCATTCAGAGCCTTGAACTGGCCGTCCAGCTTGCCACCATCGACCTGCCCCGAGCGCAACGCAGCCAGTTCACCATTCACCAGTTTCAACTGCGCCTGCAACTGGCTTTGCAGCTCGGTCACGGCTTTCTGCTGTTCGCGGGTATCGGCCAGCACCTGCTCCAGGCGCTTGCCCAGGTCGCCGGTCTGCCCGGCCACACCCTTCTGCAACTCGCGCAGCTGCAACTTCAGGGCCTCGCTGCTGGTAGTCGCACCAGACTCGCTGGCCGCCACCTTGCCACTGATCGCCTGCAGGCGCCCGGCTGCTTCTTCACTGATACGGGCAAAGCTTTCCTGGGTCGCCACCAGTTGCTGCTCCATCAGCGAGATCTGCTGGAAGCTCCACCAGCCCAGCCCAGCCAAGGCAATGAACGAAGCCACGAGCAATGCCCACAGTGGTGCCGTGCTGGCGCCACGGGCGGCTTTCTGGCGGCTGCGCACCACGTGCGCTGGCATCAGTTCGTCATCATCAACGGTGCCCGCCCGCAAGGTGGGCACGTCGTCGTAGTCATCGTGAGCATGGTTACGCATGGATACATTCAACCGCGGTAGTCGCAAAGAGGCACGAGTATAAACCGCCAGCGCGGCGCATTGATGACCATTGTCGGGCTGGCACGATCAGTGCCCTTGCGGCAGGTGCTTCCACCAGCCACAGAATTCATCCAGCGCAGTCCACAGGCTGACCTTGGGCTGGTAGTCCAGGTACTGCCGGGCGCGGCTGATATCCAGGGTGAAATCCCGGCTCATCACCTGCATGCCCAGACGCGACAAGGTCGGTTGCGGGCGCCCCGGCCAAAGCATGCAGGCCGCTTCGTTCAGCGCCGCCAGGCTGTAGGCCAGGCCGTATGGACGGTAGCGGGTAACCTGGGGCAGCTGCATCTGGCGCATCACGTAGTTGACCACGTCCCACAAGGGCAGCGGCTGGCCGTTGCTGATGTTGTAGGCCTGGCCCAACGCCCGGTCTTCGGCGAACAGCGCACTGAGCAGCGCGTCGTTGAGGTTGTGCACGCTGGTGAAATCGACCTTGTTCAAGCCATTGCCAATGATCGCCACCCGGCCTTTGCGCTGCATCTGCATCAGCCGCGGAAAAATGCTGGCATCGCCGGCACCGGTAACGAAGCGCGGGCGCAGGGCCAGCACTTCAAGGCCAAACTCCTGGGCGCCGAACACCTTCTGCTCGGCCAGGTGCTTGGTTTGCCCGTAGTGGTCATGGAAGCGACGCGGTACCTGGTCTTCGCGGATATCCAGGCGCGAGCGGCCATTGAAGTAGATCGACGGCGACGACAGGTGCACCAGGCGCCGCACGTGCTCTTTAAGGCAACCCTCGACCACGTTCTCGGTGACCACCACATTGCCCTGATAGAAGTCCTGGTAGCGCCCCCAGTTACCGACTGCGCCAGCACAATGCACCACCGCCTCGACGCCCTGGCACAGGCGCCGGGCCAGTTCGGCGTCGCCCAGGTCGCCGGGAATGAACTGGGCGCCGCGCTTGACCAGGTGCTCGACCCCTTCGGCACGACGGCCGCTGACCCGCACGTCCAGGCCCTGCTCCAGGGCGAAGCGCGCAAAGCGTCCACCAATGAAGCCACTCGCGCCGGTGACCAGAATTCGCATGTATCACTCCGTCTTGCCAGATTTCAGATGCAACTGACGCCAGCCGCAGCTACAAGGGCACCAACCATTGCCGTGCGCGATGCCGCAGGTGGTCGGTCAGTTGCGCGAGCAGTTGCCCGCCATTGCGCCAATGATGCCAGTACAGCGGCACATCGATGGGGGTATCGCTGCAGATTTCCACCAACTGGCCGCCGGCCAGTTGCTCGCGAGCCTGCAGTTCGGGTACCAGGCCCCAGCCCAGCCCGGCCTCGGTCATGCGCAGGAAACCTTCCGAGGACGGGCACAGGTGATGCAGGAAACCGTCCTCGATACCCAACGAGGCCAGGTAGCGGTGCTGCAGGAAGTCGTCAGGCCCGTACACGATCGCTGGCGTACGAGCCAGGCGGCTGGCGACGAAGCCTTCGGAAAAATGCCGTGCCATGAACCCGGGGCTGGCCAGCGCCCGGTAGCGCATCGCGCCCAATGGCAGGCTGCGTGCCCCGGCCACCGGCCGTTCGCTGCCACACAGGCAAGCCGCCACTTCGCCAGCGCGCATGCGCTTCAGGCCGACTTCCTGATCTTCTACCACCAGGTCGGTGAGCACGTTCTGCTGCGCGCAGAAGTCGCCCACCGCACCGGCCCACCAGGTGGCCAGGCTGTCGGCATTGAGGGCGATGCGCAGGCGCTCCGGCATGCCTTCTTCATCAAGGGCCGGCACCTGGCGCTGCAGGTCGCGCTCCAGCAAGCGTACCTGCTGCACGTGGTTCAGCAACTGGCGGCCGACATCGGTCGGGCTGGGCGGCGTAGCACGCACCAGCACCGGCTGGCCTACGCGTGCTTCAAGCAGCTTGATGCGCTGGGAAATGGCCGATTGCGACAAGCCCAGTACCTGCGCAGCACGTTCAAAACCACCCTGTTCGATCACCGCGGCGAGGGCGGCCAGCAGCTTATAGTCGAACATCGATTTTCCTAATGCCTGATCAGCTTTATTGGTTTTTCTTATACAACCCATAACCGCACAATAGCCAGCATCTTTTATGCGCTTTTTGGAGAATTCGGCCATGTGGCAAAGCTATCTCAACGGCATGCTGGTGGCTTTTGGCCTGATCATGGCCATCGGCGCGCAGAACGCCTTCGTTCTGGCCCAGAGCCTGCGCCGCGAACATCACCTACCAGTGGCGGCACTGTGTATCGTCTGTGACGCCATCCTGGTGGCCGCCGGCGTGTTCGGCCTTGCCACCGTGCTGGCCCACAACCCCACCTTGCTGGCCGTGGCCCGTTGGGGCGGCGCGGTGTTCCTGATCTGGTACGGCGCCAAAGCCCTGCGCAGCGCCTGTTCCAAACAAAGCCTGCAACATCAGCAGGGCCAAGGCACACGTTCGCGGCGTGCGGTGCTGCTGAGTGCCTTGGCAGTGACCCTGCTGAACCCCCACGTGTACCTCGACACGGTGCTGCTGATCGGCTCGCTTGGCGCCCAGCAGACTGAGCCCGGGGCCTACGTGGCGGGAGCGGCCAGTGCCTCCCTGCTGTGGTTCTCGACCCTGGCGATTGGCGCAGCCTGGCTTGCACCTTGGCTGGCACGGCCGGCGACCTGGCGCATGCTCGACCTGATGGTGGCGGTGATGATGTTCGCGGTAGCGGCGCAGTTGATCTTCAACTGACCTGGGTTCGGCATGGCATGTTTATCGCCTGGGAGATCGAGCGCGGCGCTTCGCGGGGCAAGCCCGCGCCCACAGGCACCCCACAGGCTTGAGGCTGATGCAGTACCTGGCGAAACAACTGGCTTGATCAAAACCTGAAAGCTGGCGCGATCATGGTTGGAGCAACTGTCTTGCTCAATGTCTGGAATCTGACGCGGTCCACCTTGTGGGAGCGGCCTTGTGCCGCGAAGCGCCGCACTGGCGGCGCTCGGTTTCACAGGCGCTACAAGTGTTAAGGCAAACACCACCGGTCGGCACAGCCGAACCGCTCCGGAACCTCTATTCCCTATGTTTGTTGCGTGGTTATGCGCCGGGCCCGGTGCTATGATCCAGCCCTTGCGTCGCAAAGAGTACAAACTCGCCGACGCTTATCGGGCCGCCCGTGATCGGCCTTGCGCAAACCGCAAACAGACCTGAATCAGGAGATCCACCATGGCTTTTGAATTGCCGCCGCTGCCGTACGCCCACGATGCCCTGCAGCCGCACATCTCCAAGGAAACCCTGGAGTATCACCACGACAAGCACCACAACACCTATGTCGTGAACCTGAACAACCTGGTCCCAGGCACCGAATTCGAAGGCAAGACCCTCGAAGAAATCGTCAAGGCCTCTTCGGGCGGCATCTTCAACAACGCCGCTCAAGTCTGGAACCACACCTTCTACTGGAACTGCCTGTCGCCAAACGGCGGCGGCCAGCCTACCGGTGCACTGGCTGACGCCATCAACGCCGCTTTCGGTTCCTTCGACAAGTTCAAGGAAGAGTTCACCAAGACTTCGGTTGGCACCTTCGGTTCCGGCTGGGGCTGGCTGGTGAAGAAAGCTGACGGTTCCCTGGCCCTGGCCAGCACCATCGGCGCCGGCTGCCCACTGACCAGCGGCGACACCCCGCTGCTGACCTGCGACGTCTGGGAACACGCCTACTACATCGACTACCGCAACCTGCGTCCGAAGTACGTCGAGGCGTTCTGGAACCTGGTCAACTGGGCCTTCGTTGCCGAGCAGTTCGAAGGCAAGACCTTCAAGGCCTGAGTCATCCAGCCTTGATCCAAAAAACCCGGCCTCGTGCCGGGTTTTTTGTGCCTGCGCGCTGCCACAGGGATGCAGCAGGGCCACAAGCAGCGCCGTATCCATGGGCGCAGGGTTACCCGCCATGGGCAGGCACGGTTTTGCTTGCTCAGCCCGCATAGCGCGCTAACATCAAACCTCTGGAAGATTGATACAGCGCATTCAAGTTGCGGGGTCAGGCAACCGATACACTGCTCATGGTCGGGCGGTAGTGTATCGTCATCGTTGATGGCAAAATGATGCCATGCGCATGGATTAAGGAAACCCCATTGAAGCTGGAATTGCGGAACAGCTTGTCGGTCAAGTTGCTCAGGGTCGTGCTGTTGTCGGCGTTGGCGGTCGGCGTCGTGCTCAGCTGTGCGCAAATCGTCTACGACACCTACAAGACCCGCCAGGCCGTGAACAACGATGCCCAGCGCATTCTCGACATGTTCCGCGACCCATCCACTCAGGCGGTGTACAGCCTCGACCGCGAAATGGGCATGCAGGTGATGGAAGGCCTGTTCCAGGACGAATCAGTGCGCATGGCGTCCATCGGTCACCCCAACGAAACCATGCTGGCTGAAAAGTCGCGCCCGCTGCGGGACACGTCGATGCGCTGGCTGACCGACCTGATCCTTGGCCAGGAACGCACCTACACCACGCAACTGGTCGGCCGTGGCCCCTACAGCGAGTACTACGGCGACCTCAGCATCACCCTCGACACGTCGTCCTACGGCGAAGGCTTCCTGATCAACGCGGTGATCATCTTCATCTCCGGTGTGTTGCGGGCCTTGGCCATGGGCCTGGTGCTGTACCTGGTCTACCACTGGCTGCTGACCAAGCCGCTGTCGAAGATCATCGAGCACCTCACCCAGATCAACCCCGACCGCCCCAGCCAGCACCAGTTGCCGCTGCTCAAAGGCCACGAAAAAAACGAACTGGGCCTGTGGGTGAACACCGCCAACCAGCTGCTGGCTTCGATCGAGCGCAACACCCACCTGCGCCATGAAGCAGAAAACAGCCTGCAACGCATGGCCCAGTACGACTTCCTCACCGGCTTGCCCAACCGCCAGCAATTGCAGCAGCAACTGGACAAGATCCTCGTCGACGGCGGCCGCCTGCAGCACCGCGTGGCTGTACTGTGCGTGGGCCTTGACGATTTCAAGGGCATCAACGAGCAGTTCAGCTACCAGGTCGGTGATCAGCTGCTGCTGGCCTTGGCCGACCGCCTGCGTGCCCACAGCGGCCGCCTGGGCGCCTTGGCACGGCTGGGCGGCGACCAGTTTGCCCTGGTGCAGGCCAATATCGAGCAGCCCTACGAGGCCGCCGAACTGGCGCAAAGCATTCTGGATGACCTTGAAGTACCGTTCGACCTCGACCACCAGCAAATCCGCCTGCGCGCCACCATCGGCATCACCCTGTTCCCCGAAGACGGCGACAGTACCGAGAAGCTGCTGCAGAAAGCCGAACAGACCATGACCCTGGCCAAGGCCCGTTCGCGCAACCGCTACCAGTTCTACATCGCCAGCGTCGACAGCGAGATGCGCCGCCGCCGCGAGCTGGAAAAAGACTTGCGCGAAGCGCTGCCGCGCAATCAGCTGTACCTGGTGTACCAGCCGCAGATCAGCTACCGCGACCACCGCGTGGTGGGTGTCGAGGCGCTGCTGCGCTGGCAGCACCCGGAGCTGGGCATGGTGCCGCCCGACCAGTTCATCCCGTTGGCCGAACAGAACGGCAGCATCATCAGCATCGGCGAATGGGTGCTCGACCAGGCCTGCCGGCAGTTGCGCGAATGGCACGACCTGGGTTTCAGCGACCTGCGCATGGCGGTCAACCTGTCCACCGTGCAGCTGCACCACAGCGAGCTGCCGCGGGTGGTCAACAACCTGCTGCAGGCCTACCGCCTGCCGCCGCGCAGCCTGGAGCTGGAAGTCACCGAAACCGGCCTGATGGAAGACATCAGCACCGCCGCCCAGCACCTGCTGAGCCTTCGCCGCTCCGGGGCGCTGATAGCCATCGACGACTTCGGCACCGGCTACTCGTCGCTCAGCTACCTGAAGTCACTCCCGCTGGACAAGATCAAGATCGACAAGAGCTTCGTCCAGGACCTGCTCGACGACGATGACGACGCCACCATCGTTCGCGCCATCATCCAGCTGGGCAAGAGCCTGGGCATGCAGGTAATCGCCGAGGGCGTGGAAACCGCCGAGCAGGAAACCTACATCATTGCCCAAGGCTGCCACGAGGGCCAGGGCTACCACTACAGCAAGCCGCTGCCGGCGCGGGAGCTGAGCCACTTCCTCAAGCAAGCACAGCGTAACCAGGTTTCGATGCTCTAGGCCCACCTGCGCGGTTACAGCCTGTAGCCGGCATTTGAATGAATTGCACGTCAGCCCCTTTACAGCAAATGCAAATCTTTCGCATGATGTTGCGGTTTCGCGTGCCTCGGCGCACTGTCCAACCACACGACGCAGGAAAACCAATAATGATTCGAATGCCCCTGGCCTCCGCCAGTCTGCTGGCCATCGCCATCGCCCTCGCCGGTTGCGGCGAAAAAGATGACAAGGCTGCCGCTCCGCAAGCCCAGGCTCCTGCTGCTGCCGCCAGCACCACCGCTGCGGCACCCGGGGCTGTCGACGAAGCCGCCGGCAAAGCCGTGGTCAAGCATTACGCCGAAATGGTCTACGCCGTATACAGCGACTCGCTGAGCACCGCCAAAACCCTGCAGACCGCTGTCGACGCGTTCCTCGCCAAGCCCAGCGATGAAACCCTGAAGGCCGCCAAGGAAGCCTGGTTCGCCGCACGCGTTCCTTACCTGCAGAGCGAAGCCTTCCGCTTCGGCAACACCATCATCGATGACTGGGAAGGCCAGGTGAACGCGTGGCCGCTGGACGAAGGCCTGATCGACTACGTAGACAAGAGCTACGAGCATGCCCTGGGCAACCCGGCCGGCAGCGCCAACATCATCGCCAACACCGAGATCCAGGTTGGCGAAGAGAAAGTCGACGTCAAGGACATCACCCCTGAGAAGCTGGCCAGCCTGAACGAACTGGCAGGTTCCGAAGCCAACGTCGCCACTGGCTACCACGCCATCGAATTCCTGCTCTGGGGCCAGGACCTCAACGGCACCGGCCCAGGCGCTGGCGCCCGTCCGGTTTCCGACTACCTCGAAGGCCAGGGCGCCACGGGTGGCCACAACGACCGCCGTCGTGCCTACCTGAAAGCAGTCACCCAGCTGCTGGTCACCGACCTCGAAGAAATGGTCGGCAACTGGGCGCCGAACGTCGCCGACAACTACCGCGCCAAGCTGGAAGCCGAGCCGGTCACCGACGGCCTGCGCAAGATGCTGTTCGGCATGGGCAGCCTGTCGCTGGGTGAACTGGCGGGCGAGCGCATGAAGGTTTCGCTGGAAGCCAACTCGCCAGAAGACGAGCAAGACTGCTTCAGTGACAACACTCACTACTCGCACTTCTACGACGCCAAGGGCATTCGCAACGTCTACCTGGGCGAGTACACCCGTCCGGACGGCACCAAGGTCAGCGGCCCGAGCCTGTCGTCGCTGGTAGCCAAGGTTGACCCGGCGGCCGACGCTACCCTCAAGGCCGACCTGGAAGCCACCGAAGCCAAGATCCAGGTGATGGTCGACCACGCCCTCAAAGGCGAGCACTACGATCAACTGATCGCCGCCGACAACGCTGCCGGCAACCAGATCGTACGTGACGCCATCGCCGCCCTGGTCAAGCAGACCGGTTCGATCGAGCAGGCGGCGGGCAAGTTGGGTATCGCCAACCTGAACCCGGACACTGCGGATCACGAGTTCTGATCCGGTAACCGCGCCTCACCCCAAACGCCCGGCCTTGTGCCGGGCGTTTTCGTTTGCACGGCAGGGGCTGCAATTCCCGCTGCCTGGCATGCGCCGCGATAGTCATCCTGCTGACCTTCATTGGATCAACAAGCAGGAGGCACAGTGCTGCAGGTTCTTGATGTCTGGGGCGAAGGCCGAATCGTCCAGCGGGTGAAAGGGAAGGACCTCGTTACTGGGTTCCGTGACGCCTACAACCTGAACAAAGCCGGCCAACGGATTTCCAACGGCCCCTTCACGGGCGAGCACATTCCCAACCTGATTCTCGTCTACGAGTACGACGCCCCCGACTTCCCCCTGGACGATCGCGCGATTCCCCATGTGACCCTGATGGGTGCTCCCATCACTTACCACGTGGCCCTGGAGATGTGCAGGGTGGTTGCCCGCCCCGGCAAGATCTACCTGTATGACCCCAATGAAACCGACCGCAGGATGTTCGAGGCCGTTGCCTTTACCCAAGGGCTGCAGCTACTGGGGCGCTTTGACCCCGCCGAACTCGACCCGCCCTTCAACGAGATCACCCTGCTTGCAGCGTACGTCTACCGCAGCCCAAGCAGCCCGTTGCCACGCCCAGACAACCGACCGTAAAAGGACCCTCACATGGCCAGCGTCACCTACTTGCGCTCCATCGCCAACAACACGCCCTACACCTTGACCGTGATCGACGGTGAAAACCGCAGCCATAGCCTGGCAATCGGCGCCCAGCACGCCTGGAATGGCTCGCTGGCCGTTCCGTGGATCGGTAAATCCAGTGAAAACCACAAAGCCTTGCGCTTGATCCTCGGCCCGGCGGCCGGTACCAGCATCTGGCTCTACCAGGATTACTGGCAACCCGCGCACGAGGACGCGATCAAACAGCTCACTGCCAGCACCATGGAATATGCCAGTGAAGAGGCTGTCGAGGTACCCGGCGACAATCGCAATGGCGGCAACAAGAACCTGATCATCAACCTGGTCAATCGAGAGTTCACGCTTTACATGGCGTGAGTGCCTCGAAAGGCGACGATTTCATCGAGCAAACGCAAATTGCTCTTATTCAATGATCCTGGGCCTGCTAAGCTTGCACGCCGGTTTTTTGCTCAAGCCCAGGATCCTTGATGTCCTTGTCGCTGTCTCGACTTTCCCCCGTGCTGCTGGCCTTCGCCCTCGCCGCCTGTGATGACGCCCCGCGTTTCACCCAGGCCGAGCCCGGCGAAGCCTTGTCGGCTGGCAAGGCGACCGTGCAGCGTGCCGACCGTAACGCCTATTCCCTGCCCTCGGCCAACCTCTCGCCCGAGCGCCGTCTGGATTTCGCCGTAGGCAACAGCTTTTTCCGCAACCCGTGGGTGATTGCCCCATCCACCACCACCGCCCGTGACGGCCTTGGCCCGCTGTTCAACACCAACGCCTGCCAGAACTGCCACGTGCGCGATGGCCGCGGCCACCCGCCAGAGCCAGGCGACAGCAACGCAGTAGGCATGCTGGTCCGCCTGTCGATCCCCGACCAACCCTACCTGGCCAAGGTGATCGAACGTCTCGGCGTGGTACCGGAGCCGGTCTACGGCACCCAACTGCAGGACATGGCCATCCCCGGGGTCGCTCCGGAAGGCAAGCTACGGGTGAGCTACACCAGCGAAACGCTCACATTCAGGGACGGCCAGCAGGTCGAGCTGCGCAAGCCGGCCCTGCAGATCACCCAGCTCGGCTATGGCGTGATGCACCCTGACACACGGTTTTCGGCACGCGTGGCGCCGCCGATGATCGGCCTGGGCCTGCTCGAAGCCATCCCTGAGGCCGACCTGCTGGCCAACGAAGACCCGGACGACCGCAACCGCGACGGCATTCGCGGGCGGGCCAACCGGGTGTGGGACGACGCTCAGGGCAAGACCGTGGTCGGCCGCTTCGGCTGGAAAGCCGGCCAGCCCAACGTCAACCAGCAGAACGTGCACGCCTTTGCCGGCGACATGGGCCTGACCAGTACCCTGCAGCCCAAAGACGACTGCACCCCGGCCCAAACCGACTGCCTGGCCGCGGCCAATGGCGATGGCGCGGATGGTGAGAAGGAAGTCAGCGACAACATCCTGCGCCTGGTCACCTTCTACACCCGCAACCTGGGCGTGCCGGCCCGCCGCGACGTGGGCTCGCCACACGTACTGGCTGGGAAGAACCTGTTCTACCAGGCAGGCTGCCAGGGTTGCCATACCCCGCAATTCACCACCGCCGCCAATGCCGCCGAGCCGGAACTGGCCAACCAGGTCATCCGCCCCTACAGCGACCTGTTGCTGCATGACATGGGCCCGGGGCTGGCTGACGAGCGCACCGAATTCGCCGCCAATGGCCAGGACTGGCGTACCCCGCCACTGTGGGGCATCGGCCTGAGCGAAACGGTCAGCGGCCACAGCCAGTTCCTGCACGACGGCCGCGCCCGCAACCTGCTTGAAGCCGTGCTCTGGCACGGGGGCGAAGCCGAGGCGGCACGCAACTTCGTACTCACTTTCGATGCCGAGCAGCGCACTGCGTTGCTGGCGTTCCTGAACTCACTTTAAAACGCGCTAAGGAGCCGGGCATGTTCCGACCCAAACTGTTGTTCACCAGCCTCGCCGCACTCGCCCTCGGCGCCTGCTCGCCGCAGGACCCGCAAGCCGTGACCTCCGCCGCCATCGCCAAGCAGGTGATCCTGCCCACCTACAGCCGCTGGGTCGAAGCCGACCGCATGCTGGCGGCCAGCGCTCTGGCCTACTGCGAAGGCAAGGAAGACCTGGACAAGGCCCGCACCGACTTCCTCAACGCGCAAAAAGCCTGGGCCGAGCTGCAACCGCTGCTGGTCGGCCCGCTGGCCGAAGGCAACCGCGCCTGGCAGGTGCAGTTCTGGCCCGACAAGAAGAACCTGGTCGGTCGCCAGGTCGAGCAACTGGTCAACGGTGACAAGCCAGTCGATGCCGCGGCCCTGGACAAGGCCAGCGTGGTAGTGCGCGGCCTGTCCGCCTACGAGTACATCCTGTTCGACAGCAAACCGGACATCGCCACTGCCGAGCAGAAAGCCCGCTACTGCCCGCTGCTGGTGGCCATCGGTGAGCACCAGAAGGCCCTCGCCGAAGACATCCTCAAGAGCTGGAACAGCACCGACGGCATGCTCTCGCAGATGACCAAGTTCCCTAACCAGCGCTACGCCGATTCCCACGAGGCAATCGCCGACCTGCTGCGTTCCCAGGTCACCGCCCTGGATACCCTGAAGAAGAAGCTGGGTGCGCCAATGGGCCGCCAGAGCAAGGGCATCCCGCAACCGCTGCAGGCTGAAGCCTGGCGCAGCCACAACTCGATGAAGAGCCTGGAAGCCACCCTCAAGGCGGCCGAAACCGTCTGGGTCGGGGTCGACAACCAAGGCTTGCGCGGCTTGCTGCCCAGCGATCAGAAAGCGCTGGCAGACAAGATCGACGCCGCCTACGCTGCCTCGCTCAAACTGCTGGCCGATAACCAGAAGACCCTTGGCGAGCTGCTGGCCGACGACGCTGGCCAGCAAACCCTCAACCAGATCTACGACAGCCTCAACGCCGTCCACCGCCTGCACGAAGGCGAGCTGGCCAAGGCGCTGAACATCCAGCTGGGCTTCAATGCCAACGACGGTGACTGATCATGCTGCGACGCCAGGCCCTCAAACTCGGTAGCGTATTGCTCAGCGCCCTGACGCTGGGCGGCTGGAGCCTGTTCCGCAACAAAAGCAGCGAGCCCCTGCTGCTCTCGGCGCGTGACGATGGCGACGGCAAGCACTATGCCGTCGGTTTCCGCCTGGACGGCACCCAGGTGTTCAGCACCGAGGTCGCCCAGCGTTGCCATGCCATCATCCACCACCCCGAGCAGCCGATCGCCCTGTTCGTCGCCCGCCGCCCGGGTACCGAAAGCTACCTGGTCGACTTGCGCGACGGGCGCCTGCTGCAAACGGTGGCCTCGCAACCGAACCGACACTTCTACGGTCATGCCGTGGTGCACAAAGGCGGCGAATGGCTGTATGCCACCGAGAATGACACCAGCGACCCGGGACGGGGCGTGCTTGGGGTGTACCGTTTCGAAGGCGAGCGCCTGGTGTACACCGGCGAAATCCCGACCCATGGTATCGGCCCCCACGAGGTTGCCTGGCTACCCGACGGCGAAACGCTGATCGTGGCCAACGGCGGTATTCGTACAGAAGCCGAAAGCCGGGTCGAGATGAACCTCGATGCGATGGAGCCAAGCCTGGTGCTGATGCAGCGCGACGGCACCCTGCTGAGCAAGGAAACCCTGGCCCAGCAGATGAACAGCGTGCGCCACCTCGCGGTGGGCAGCGATGGCACTATCGCTGCCTGCCAGCAGTTCATGGGCGATGCTGACGAAACGGCCGAGTTGCTGGCAATCAAGCGCCCGGGCGAGCCATTCAAGGCTTTCCCGGTGCCGGAACGGCAGCTGCAGGCCATGGCCCAGTACACCGCCAGCGTCGCCATTCACAGCGAGCTGCGCCTGGTGGCGTTGACTGCACCCCGGGCCAACCGCCTGTTCGTCTGGGACCTGGACAGCGGCGAGGTGCGGCTGGATGCACCGATGCCCGATTGCGCAGGGGTGGGTGCGGTGAAAGACGGTTTTGTCGTCACCTCCGGGCAGGGCCGTTGCCGCTTCTATGATTGCACCAAGGCCGAACCGGTGGGGCAACCGATGAACCTGCCGTCCGGCTTCTGGGACAACCACCTGCATCTCGTCTGATTTTTCTGTTACCTGAACCTGCCTTATCGCCGGCAAGCCAGTGGCTCCTCTAAGCGCGCTGGCTTGTCGGCAATAGGGCCGGTAGAGACAATTCACCCTCCTCCCCCGAAAAACAGTCAATACTTCCCCCATTCACACGTGGGCAGGATCGCCCGTTGTCGTGTCCAGACGAATAACAACCGAATCCAAGGAACCGGACCTATGCTGCGCCGGCGCATGCTCATCATGTTGGCCGTGGTTCTGCTGATCGTGCTGGCCCTGGGGGGTTACAAGGCCTTCTCGATCTACCAGCAGATCCAGATGTTCACTGCCCCCAAGCCGCCCATCACCGTGGCAGCGGCCTTGGCTGAACAGCGCCAGTGGCAACAGCGCCTGCCCGCCGTCGGCAGCCTTAAAGCGCTGCAGGGTGTCGAGCTGAGCCTGGAGGTAGAGGGCATCGTCAAGACCCTGCATTTCGACTCCGGCCAGCAGGTAAAAGCCGGGCAACTGCTGCTGAGGCTCAACGACGACCAGGAGACGGCGCTGCTCGGCACTGCCGAGGCGGACCTGGGCCTGGCCAAGGTCGACTTTGGCCGCGGCCGGCAACTGGTGGGCGACTCGGCAATTTCCCGTGGCGAATACGACCGCCTCAATGCTCAGTACCTGCGCAACCAGGCGGTGGTCGACCAGCTCAAGGCATCGAAGACCAAGAAGAGCATCAGCGCCCCGTTCACCGGCACCATCGGCATCCGCCAGGTGGACGTTGGCGATTACCTGGCCCCCGGCACGGTGATCGCTACCCTCCAGGACACTTCCAGCTTGTATGTCGACTTCAACGTGCCGGAGCAGGCCCTGCCAAACCTGAGCCTTGGCCAACAGGTGCTTGTGCAGGTGGCGGCCTACCCCGGCCAGACCTTCCCCGCCAGCCTCAGCGCCATCAACCCCAAGGTCGAGGAAACCACGCGCAACCTGCTGGTGCGCGCGACCATGGCCAACCCGGACGGCAAGCTGCTGCCCGGCATGTTCGCCAGCCTGCTGATCCTGCTGCCCAACCCTCAGCCGCAAGTGGTGGTACCGGAAAGCGCCATCACCTACACCCTGTATGGCAACTCGGTGTATGTCGCCACGCCGAAAAAGGACAAGGACGGCAAGCCGGAAACCGACGAAAAAGGCCAACCGCAGCTGGTCGCCGAACAACGCACGGTGCAGACCGGCGAGCGCCGTGACGGTGTGGTGGTGGTCAACAAAGGCTTGCAGCCGGGCGAGCAGGTAGTCACGGCCGGGCAGCTGAAGCTTACCCCCGGCGCCGCGATCCGCATTGGCCAGGACAAGGCCCTCAAGCCCGCACAGGGCGCAGCGACCCAGGACTGACAGGAGGCTGGCATGGCGTTCACCGACCCGTTCATCCGCCGCCCGGTGCTGGCCAGCGTGGTCAGCCTGCTGATCCTGCTGCTGGGTTTCCAGGCCTGGAACAAGCTGCAGATCCGCCAGTACCCGCAAATGGAAAACGCCCTGATCACGGTGACTACCGCCTACCCCGGGGCCAACGCGGAAACCATCCAGGGCTACATTACCCAGCCGCTGCAGCAAAGCCTGGCCAGCGCCGAAGGCATCGACTACATGACGTCGGTGAGCCGGCAGAACTTCTCGATCATTTCCATCTACGCGCGCATTGGTGCCGACAGTGACCGGCTGTTCACCGAGCTGCTGGCCAAGGCCAACGAAGTGCGCAACAAGCTGCCGCAGGACTCCGAAGACCCGGTACTGAGCAAGGAAGCCGCCGACGCCTCGGCGCTGATGTATGTCAGCTTCTACAGCAAGGAAATGAGCAATCCGCAGATTACCGACTACCTGTCGCGGGTGATACAGCCCAAGCTGGCCACGTTGCCGGGCATGGCAGAGGCGGAGATCCTCGGTAACCAGGTGTTTGCCATGCGCCTCTGGCTCGACCCGGTCAAGCTGGCCGGTTTCGGCCTGTCGGCCAGCGATGTGACCAATGCCGTGCGCCGCTACAACTTCCTTTCCGCCGCTGGCGAGGTGAAAGGCGAATACGTGGTGACCAGCATCAATGCGAATACCGAGCTGAAGTCGGCCGAAGCCTTCGCGGCGCTACCGGTCAAGATCGACGGCAACAGCCGGGTGCTGCTGGGCGATGTCGCGCGGGTCGAGATGGGCGCGGAAAACTACGATACGGTCAGCTCGTTCGACGGCACCCCGTCGGTGTACATCGGCATCAAGGCCACCCCCGCCGCCAACCCGCTGGACGTGATCAAGGAAGTGCGGCGGATCATGCCCGAGCTGGAAAGCCAACTGCCCTCGGCGCTCAAGGTATCGATCGCCTACGACGCCACGCTGTTCATCCAGGCCTCCATCGACGAAGTGATCAAGACCCTCGGCGAAGCGGTGTTGATCGTCATCGTGGTGGTGTTCCTGTTCCTCGGTGCCCTGCGTTCGGTACTGATACCGGTGGTGACCATTCCGCTGTCGATGATCGGGGTACTGTTCTTCATGCAGATGATGGGCTACTCGCTCAACCTGCTGACCCTGCTGGCCATGGTGCTGGCCATCGGGCTGGTGGTGGACGATGCCATTGTCGTGGTGGAAAACATCCATCGGCACATGGAGGAAGGCAAGGCGCCTTTTGACGCGGCCCTGGAAGGTGCGCGCGAGATCGCCATGCCGGTCGTGTCGATGACCATCACCCTGGCTGCGGTGTATGCGCCGATCGGCTTTCTGACCGGGCTTACCGGCGCGCTTTTCAAGGAGTTCGCCCTGACCCTGGCCGGCGCGGTGATCATCTCCGGCATCGTCGCACTGACCTTGTCACCGATGATGTGCGCCCTGCTGCTGCGCCCGGAACAGAACGCCAGCGGCCTGGCCCACCGCCTCGATCAGTTGTTCGATCGGCTGAAGGTCCGCTACCAGCGGCTGCTGCACGCCACCCTCGACAGCCGGCCGGTGGTGCTGGTGTTTGCGGTGATCATCCTGTGCCTGATCCCGGTGCTGCTCACGTTCACCCAGAACGAACTGGCGCCCAACGAGGACCAGGGGGTGATCTTCATGATAAGCAGCTCGCCGCAACCGGCCAACCTCGACTACCTCAACGCCTACACCGACCAGTTCACCCCGCTGTTCAAGGACTTTCCCGAGTACTACTCGTCGTTCCAGATCAATGGCTTCAACGGCGTGCAGAGCGGTATCGGCGGCTTCCTGCTGAAGCCGTGGAACGAACGCGAGCGCACGCAGATGGAATTGCTGCCGCTGGTGCAGGCCAAGCTTGAGGAAATCGGCGGCCTGCAGATCTTCGGTTTTAACCTGCCATCATTGCCCGGCACAGGCGAGGGCCTGCCGTTCCAGTTCGTCATCAATACCGCTGGCGATTACCCAGCCTTGCTGGAGGTGGCCCAGCGCATCAAGGCCCGCGCCCAGGCGTCAGGCAAGTTCGCTTTCCTCGATATTGACCTGGCCTTCGACAAGCCCGAGGTGGTGGTGGATATCGACCGGGCCAAGGCGGCGCAGATGGGGGTGTCGATGGACACCCTCGGCGGTACCTTGGCGACCTTGCTGGGCGAGGCGGAAATCAACCGTTTCACCCTTGAAGGGCGCAGCTACAAGGTGATTGCCCAGGTCGAGCGACCATACCGCGACAACCCCGGCTGGCTGAACAATTACTATGTGAAGAACGATCAGGGCCAGTTGCTGCCACTGTCGACCTTGATCACCCTGGCTGATCGCGCCCGCCCGCGCCAGCTCAACCAGTTCCAGCAGCTGAACTCGGCCATCATCCAGGGCGTGCCCATGGTCAGCCTGGGCGAAGCGCTGAAGACCGTGCAAGACATTGCCCGTGAAGAGGCGCCAGAAGGTTTCGCCTTCGACTATGCCGGCGCGGCCCGCCAGTACGTGCAGGAAGGCAGCGCGTTGTGGGTCACCTTCGGCCTGGCCCTGGCGATCATCTTCCTGGTGTTGGCAGCGCAGTTCGAGAGCTTCCGCGACCCGCTGGTCATCCTGGTGACCGTGCCCTTGTCGATTTGCGGTGCGTTGCTGCCACTGTTCCTGGGCATATCGAGCATGAACATCTACACACAGGTAGGGCTGGTGACGCTGATAGGGTTGATCAGCAAGCACGGCATCCTGATCGTCGAGTTCGCCAACCAGTTGCGGGCAGAGCGGGGCCTGAGCGTGCGCGAGGCGATCGAAGAGGCGGCGGCGATTCGCTTGCGGCCAGTGCTGATGACCACGGCGGCGATGGTGTTTGGCATGGTACCGCTGATCCTGGCAACCGGGGCCGGGGCGGTCAGCCGCTTTGACATCGGTACGGTGATTGCGACCGGGATGTCCATTGGTACGCTGTTCACTTTGTTTGTGCTGCCTTGCATCTACACCTTGCTGGCGCACAAGACGGTGGCCAAGGTACCTGTCGTTGCGTGATCCGGGCTCTTCGCGGGCTCACCCGAGCAGGCCCGGCCAGGCAGATGCAAAAAAGCCAGAGGCCCCGCTATTGCGGGGCCTCTGGTATTTCTAGCTCACACCGGGCTCAACCGAACGGCCGTAATCCCTGGCGCATACCGAACAGGAACAGCAACAGGTCATGATCCGGCTGGACCTTGGCCTGCTGCTGCGGTTTCGCTTCCCGCGGCAGCGCGCACTGGTCGGCCATTTCAGCCTTGCTGAACACCGTCGGCTTGGGCTCCTCCCAGGCAGCGACCGCCACAGTGGTGACCGCCAGACCTGCTATCAGGAACAAAGCTCGAGCTATTTCTAGTTTCATCACCCTAACCCTTTGACAGCGCTGCCAAACGCCATCTTGTAAAAGTAGAGCAGCGTTTGCCATTCCGCGTCATTGAGCGACGAATGGCGGCGCAGCTGGCGCAGGTCGTTGCCCGCCGCACGCTGGCAGCTGATGCGCCGCCGGCACTTTTCCAGGTCGAGCAACGCCACCTCGACACGGGCCTGCTCGCCCTCGCCAATCACCTTGATGAACACATGCTTGCCGTACAGGCAGCCATGCTGCCAATGGCCCAAGTGCATGCGCGCCAAGTTGTCCGCCAGGTCCTTGAGCATGCGCTCATGCACCACCTGCGGGTACCGCTCGCGAGCACCTTCGGCATGCCAGGTGTCGAGTTCGACAAAACCGTCCAGCGCTTCGCTGACCAGCAGCGCACGCCACTGATGGTCAGCATCACGCTCGGCACCACAAAAGACGATGCGTGGCACACGCACCCCGAGTTGCTCGAAGCTGTTGAGCGCATCCAGCTCACGCAATACGGTCGGCCGGCCGAAAGGGTGCAGCAGGCTACGGTAGATATGCCCGACCTGGCGCTTGGCATACAGCAGTTTGCCGTCGGCATCGTTCAGGCGTTGCACACCACTCTCGCCACCGCGGCGCTGGTTAGGCTCCTCGACCCACTCGCCTTGCTGGCGCCAGTAAAAATCGAACCGCGACTCCCCTCTCTGGGCTACAGCCATCAAACACTACCCCTTACGCAATACGTAGACCCGCCACATGGCATAGAACGGCAGGAAGTCGAGGCGTTCCTGGATTCTGAAGCCGGCGGCCGTGAATTCTTCTTCGACCGTTTCAGCCGGTAACACGAAACGGTTCTGGTAATTATCCTGATCGGCCCTGGCACTGCGGCGCTGCTCGAGCTTTTTCCGCCGCCAGGCCTTGAAATTGCCGTCCACCCACAACGACAGGATCACACTATCACGGCTAACTCGCTGAAATTCCGACAGAATGGTTTTTCTGTGTGCCGATTCGCCAATGTGGTGGAACAGGCGCATGCAGAAAATGCTGTCCACCGAATTGTCCGGCAAATCGATGGCAAATGCCGAAGTCTGCAAAGGCCGTACCCGTGCCACCACTTCTGGCGGTTGCGCGGCGCAGGCTGTCTCGATCATCGCCTCGGAGTTGTCGGCACCGATGATGACCCGGTTGGGTTTTTCCGCCAGCAGCGGCCAGAAGCGGCCGGCACCGCAAGGCAAGTCCAGTACCAGGCCAGGCTCGCCGGCCAACGCCAGAGCGCGCCGGGCCAATTGTTCATCTCGCTTGTGGGAAAGGCGTCGCGCCAGGCCGTCCTGATGCTTGAGGAAGTACTCGCGGGCATGGTCTTTGTCGTACTTCTCGGAAAATTCAAGCTTGATGGGGCTACGCATTGGGCATCTCCTGACTCATTGCGCCCACACTAGTCGTGCAAGCGTTGGAATCAGGTCATGCCGATGTGAAAAATATGTTTAGCGCCCAGGCACCTGTTACAACAGATTACTCAACCAGGGTGTCCAGGTCGTTCTTGGTCGTGGTGTTGGTCAGGTCCACGTGGAATCGGCAGCCGTGCGGCAGCGTTGATGTAAGGGTGACATGCCAACCCTGGTCGTCACAGATCCGCTGCACCAGCGACAGGCCCAGGCCCAGGCCCTCGCCTCGCCGCTCATCGCCCCGCACGAACGGTTTGAACATCGCCTCGCGCTGCTCCTCGGGAATGCCCACCCCGCTGTCCTCGACGCTGAAGCCGTTGGCCTCCAGGCTCAGGCGGATATAGCCAGCGTCGGTATAGTGCGCGGCATTGCGCAGCAGGTTGCCCATCACAGACTGCAGGAAGGTGGCGTTGTACAGGACCGGGCTGGCGCTGATGCGGCCATCGAAGTACAGGGTCAGGCCTTTCTGCTCGATGGTGTCGCGCCACACCCCAATGAGCTCGTCGGCCACCTCGCGCAGGGTCGCTCGCGACGCCACCGCGCCCTCGTCACGCTGCGCCCGGGCCAGCATGAGGAAGGTCTTGACCAGTTCGCGCATTTCTTCGGTAGCCCGCGCCACTCGCTCTACCTGGCTGCGTGCGCGGGTATCGAGATTGGGGTTTTCCATCAGCAGTTCGCAGGAGGTCGCCAGCACCATCAGCGGCGTGCGCAGCTCGTGGCTGACGTCACTGGTAAACAGCCGCTCGCGGGTCAGGGCGTCGCGCAGGCGGCCCAGGGTATCGTCGAACGCCACCGCCAACTGGCCGACTTCGTCCGCCGCATAGTCCGGCGCCAAAGGTGGGGCCAGGCCCAGCAACTGGTCGCGATGACGCACCTGGCGCGCCAGGCGGATCACCGGTGCCATTACCCGGCGCGCGACCAGCCAGCCGAGAATTACCGCCAGCACCAGGCTGAGCACGAAGCCCACCACTACCACTGCGAACAGCACACGCTCGCGCTCTTCGAAGTCGCTTTGGTCCTGCAGCAGCACATAGCGGCGGCCATCGACGATCTCGACCATGGCGTGGTAAGACAACTGGTCGCGAAACACTTCGTGGAAGCCCCGCTCGAGGTGGCGCAGGTCCTTTGGCAGCTCGAAGTCATCCCGGCCGCCACTGAAATAGAACAACTGGTCGGGACGGGGCCGATGACTCCAGTCGCTGACACTGTCCATACGCAACAGACGCTGCAGGTCGCCACCCAGCACCGAGGAAATCAGCCGCTCTTCGACCAGGTGCACGGTGCCGACGATACCGAAGGCGAACGCCCCGGCCACCAGCGCGCTCATCAGCGCAAAGGCAATGATGATGCGCTGGGCAAGGCTTTGCTTAAACTCCATCGCGGCCCTCGGCGAGGCGATAGCCGACGCCATGGACGGTATGCAGCAGCGGTTTTTCAAATGGCTTGTCGATCACCTGGCGCAGCTGGTGCACGTGGCTGCGCAGGCTGTCGCTGTCAGGGCAGTCGTCGCCCCACAGGGCCTCTTCCAGCACCTCGCGGCGCAATACGTGCGGGCTTTTCTGCATCAGCACCGCCAGCAGCTTCAGGCCGACCGGGTTGAGTTTGAGCAAGCGGCCCTGACGCGTCACCTCGAGGGTGTCAAGGTCGTAGCTGAGGTCGGCTACCTGCAACGTACGGCGCCCACCGCCCTGGGCACGGCGCAGCACTGCTTCGATGCGTGCGGCCAGCTCGGACAGGGCGAACGGCTTGAGCAGGTAGTCGTCGGCACCGGAGCGGAAGCCCTGTAGCCGGTCGTCCAGCTGGTCACGCGCGGTGAGCATGATCACCGGGGTGTCACGGCGGGCGTCTTCGCGCAGGCGCTTGCACAGGGTGTAGCCATCGATGCCGGGCAGCATGATGTCGAGCACGATCAGGTCGTAGTGCTCGGTGGCGGCCAGGTGCAGGCCGGACAGACCATCCTGGGCGCAGTCGACGGTGTAACCCTTCATGCCCAGGTAATCGGCCAGGTTGGCCAGGATATCGCGGTTGTCTTCAACCAAAAGAATGCGCATCGGTTTCTCCTGTGCGGCGCTTCTCGCTGTGGTGCGCGGCAGGCGCAGCTTAAGGCCTATGCCTGCACGGTGCCAGCCCCGTAGAAAATTCACCGCAGTTGACGGTTTTTTCACTGATCCTTCACGGACACAGGATAGCGGGCGGCCGACAATGCCCGATCTTTTCCGCGCCCTGGAGCCGCCATGCAGCAACGCACCCGCCCACGTCCGATCAATTACTGGCTGTACCTGGGAGTTCCCCTGGCGACCGCGCTGGCCTTGATCCTGCTGGAACTGACCTCGGTCGACATGGACGTCGCCAACCTGTTCTTCGACCCCGCCGCCGGGCAGTTCATTGGACGCCACAGCTACCTGCTGGAGAACATCCTGCATGACCGGGTGAAGCAGGGGGTGATCCTGCTGGGTATTTTGTCGCTGCTGACCTTTGCCGCGAGCTTTTTCTGGCGGCGCTTGTTCGGCTGGCGCCGCGAGCTGGGCTGCCTGGTGCTGGCCCTGGGCCTGTCGACGGCATTCGTGACGCCGCTGAAAAAGGTGACCCAGGTGCAGTGCCCCTGGAGCCTGACCCAGTTTGGCGGTACCGAAACCTACAGCAAGCTGCTGGAACCGCGGCCGCCAACCGACAAGCCAGGGTTGTGCTGGCCGGGTGGCCATGCGGCGACCGGGTTCTGCCTGTTCGGGTTGTTCTTCATGCTGCGTGATCGCAAGCCGCGGCTTGCGCGCTTAGCGTTCGTAGTGGCGTTTGTAGCAGGGTCGGTACTAGGTGTGGGGCGGATGATGCAAGGGGCGCACTTCTTGTCGCACAACGTGTGGACGGCCGTGTTCTGCTGGTTGATCGGGTTGGGGTCGTATTACCTGGTTCTGTATCGGCGTGGGCTGGCGGAAGTGCCAGTCACCGAGCGCAGCGTAGCCTGATTCGCGGGTAAACCCGCTCCCACCGGTACCGCACCAGTTTTCAGATCCGGTGCATGAGCTGTGGGAGCGGGTTCACCCGCGAAGAGGCCCTTGCAGCTAAACCAAAAAGCCCCGGTTCTCACGAACCGGGGCTTTCTGATGGTGCAGGGGGTAAGGCTGGCTTACATCATGCCGCCCATGCCACCCATGCCGCCCATGTCAGGCATGCCAGCAGCTGGCTTGTCTTCTGGCAGGTCAGCAACCATGGCTTCGGTGGTGATCATCAGACCGCCGATCGAAGCAGCAGCTTGCAGCGCCGAACGGGTGACCTTGGCTGGGTCCAGGATGCCCATCTCGATCATGTCGCCGTATTCGCCGGAAGCAGCGTTGTAACCGAAGTTACCCGAACCTTGCTTGACCTTGTCAGCAACAACGCTTGGCTCGTCGCCGGCGTTTGCAGTGATCTGGCGCAGCGGGGCTTCTACAGCGCGACGCAGCAGGGCGATACCGACGTTCTGGTCTTCATTGTCGCCTTTCAGGTCAACAATGGCTGCCAGGGCGCGAACCAGGGCAACACCACCGCCAGGTACCACGCCTTCTTCAACGGCTGCACGGGTAGCGTGCAGGGCGTCTTCAACGCGGGCTTTCTTCTCTTTCATTTCAACTTCGGTGCCGGCACCGACCTTGATCACGGCAACACCGCCAGCCAGCTTGGCCAGACGCTCTTGCAGCTTCTCACGGTCGTAGTCCGAGGAAGTTTCTTCGATCTGGGCACGGATCTGCTTGACGCGTGCTTCGATCTCGGTGTCAGCGCCAGCACCATCGATGATGGTGGTGTTTTCCTTGGACAGGATCACGCGCTTGGCGTTACCCAGGTGCTCCAGGGTAGCGGTTTCCAGGGACAGGCCGATTTCTTCGGAGATGACCTGGCCACCGGTCAGGACGGCGATGTCCTGCAGCATGGCCTTGCGGCGGTCGCCGAAGCCCGGTGCCTTGACCGCAGCAACCTTGACGATGCCGCGCATGTTGTTGACTACCAGGGTAGCCAGCGCTTCGCCTTCAACGTCTTCGGCAACGATCAGCAGTGGGCGGCCGGCCTTGGCAACGGCTTCCAGCACTGGCAGCAGCTCACGGATGTTGGAGATTTTCTTGTCGACCAGCAGCAGCAGCGGGCCTTCCAGCTCGGCAACCATGGTGTCCGGCTTGTTGACGAAGTATGGCGACAGGTAGCCACGGTCAAACTGCATGCCTTCTACGACAGACAGTTCGTTTTCCAGGCCCGAGCCTTCTTCAACAGTGATCACGCCTTCTTTACCGACTTTTTCCATGGCTTCGGCGATGATTTCACCGATGGAGTTGTCGGAGTTGGCGGAGATGGTGCCTACCTGGGCGATGGCCTTGGAGTCGGCGCATGGCTTGGACAGGTTCTTCAGCTCGGCAACAACGGCAGCAGTGGCCTTGTCGATACCGCGCTTCAGGTCCATCGGGTTCATGCCGGCAGCGACGGCTTTCAGGCCTTCGTTGACGATGGCCTGGGCCAGGACGGTAGCGGTGGTGGTGCCGTCACCGGCAGCGTCGTTGGCCTTGGAAGCGACTTCCTTGACCAGCTGGGCGCCCATGTTTTCGAAAGCGTCTTTCAGCTCGATTTCTTTGGCGACGGAAACGCCGTCCTTGGTGATGGTTGGCGCGCCGAAGCTCTTGGCCAGTACCACGTTACGGCCTTTCGGGCCGAGGGTCGCTTTTACAGCGTCAGCCAGTACGTTGACACCAACCAGCATTTTTTTACGAGCGGAATCGCCAAACTTTACGTCTTTAGCAGCCATGATCGTTTAATCCTTGAATTTCTTTGGAGTAACGGGAAGTCGGGGAAATCAGCCTTCGACAACGGCGAGGATTTCGTTCTCGGCCATGACCAGCAGGTCTTCGCCATCGACTTTCACGGTGTTGCTGCCCGAGTAAGGGCCGAAGACCACTTTGTCACCCACTTTCACGGCCAGCGCGCGAACTTCGCCGTTGTCCAGGATGCGACCGGTGCCGACGGCTACAACTTCGCCGCGGTTTGGTTTTTCAGCGGCCGAACCCGGCAGGACGATACCGCCAGCGGTTTTCGATTCTTCTTCGCTGCGACGGATGACTACGCGGTCATGCAGAGGACGAAGCTTCATTGTCGATCTCTCCCAAATTGTGGTTTTCATCGGCCGGTATCGACACCGGCGGGTTGATGCTGTCCGGCGTTGCCGGGAAGTGGCCCGCGATGGGCGAACCACTTGTGTAATGTCTGGCGTTGCCGCCAGAAACCTTGCGGTGACCACATACATGAGGCCGCCATATTCAATTACAAGGCTAGGTACACAAAATTTTTCATCAGGCCGAAAAAGACCGGGGCCGCTTATGCGGCCCCGGTGCGTTTCACTTATCGCGGCGCTCGTACTCGCCTTCGATCACGTTCGGCCGATGGCCGCCCTCACGGGGCTGCGCCTGGAACGGGTCGTCCTGGAACGCACGCTGGCGCATGGCCTGGGCCTCGGCACGCTCACGCATCTTGCGCGCAGCCAGGTGACGGGTGAACGGCAGCAGGCACAGCAGGCCGAGCACGTCGCTGATGAAGCCTGGCAGCAACAACAGGCCACCACCGACCGCCAGCATCATGCCCTGGAACATGTCCTCGGCGGGCAGTTCACCGCGCTGCAGGCTCTCACGGGCACGCAATGCGGTCGCCAGCCCGGCCACCCGCATCACCAGCACGCCCAGGGCCGAGCCGGCGATGATCAGCAGCAGCGCCGGGAAGAACCCGATCGCGGCACTGACCTTCACGAAGACGAACAGCTCCAGCACGGGAAACAGCAGAAACAACAGTAGAAAAGCACGCATCAAAGCAATCCTCGTTGGAAGACAACCTTCCTGTGAGACCTACAGATGGATGCAGATGCTCGTTTTTTCAACCCTCGACCTGTGCCGCAGTCGGCCACTGGTCAGCGCGCGCCAGCAATACCAAGGCTTCGCGGACTTGTGTCGGCGTATTGCAAATACTGGGGAAAGGCAACCAGTGCACCGCCTGGCCAATACGCAGGTGCATGCCTTCGCTGTCCACTCCGACCATCTGCGCCTGCGCATGGCTTGGCAGGTCGGTCAGCGCCACGTAGTGAGCGATTGCGTTAGCGTGGTCGCTGTTCATGTGTTCGACCATGCTCGCCTCGGCCTTGCCGGCGAACGGGTTGGCCAGGGTCACCTGGTCCAGCCAGTGAATTGCGCCGAAACCGCCAATGTAGCGGTGCCGCACCGGCTGCAGCACCCAGAAGTCGAAGTCGTGGGCCTTGTGGTAGTTGGCCGCGTCGGGGAAGTAGCGGTAGTAGCGCTCGGCGGCGGCCTCGATGGCCGCATCGTCGACCAACTTGTGCGCCTCGGCCATCACGGTCAGGCGGCCCACCGCCTGCACATCCTCTGCCTCCCGCTCCCCCACCAGCAGCGAGCACTTGGGGTCTTTCTGCAGGTTGTGGGTGTGCTGGGCGATGCGGCTGATGAGGATCAGTGGGTTGCCCTGGGCGTCCAGGCAGTACGGCACGACCGAGCCGAACGGGAAACCGGGCATCGACTTGGAATGGGTCGAGAGCACGCCACGGTATTCCTTGAGCAGCAGTTCCCGGGCGGGGCGAATGGCGTTGGTACTCACTTGGGGGCGGCTCCTGGCGGACTGAATCAAGACAAGATAAGCATTATCAGTTCCAGTGCCAATGGGGCTGTTACACAGCCCATCGCGACACAAGGGCGCTCCCACATTGACCGGCGTGATCCCTGCCGTGGTGTCGCGACAGGGGAGCCAAAGCGCCCCCGGCGGCTTACCAGGTAACGCCGAACCCAGCGGTATAGCGCGTCTTGTCCAGGTCACTCTCACGCGTCCCGGTGATGATGTCCTTCTCCGCCTTGAGGTTGAGCGAGGCCCATTCGGTGACCTTGTAGCGCAGGCCGACCTCAGCATCCAGCGAGTAGTCAGCCGCACCACCCAAGGGCTTGGCGAACTCGCCGTTGGTGAACAGCTGCACGTTCTTGCCGATCAGGTAGCGGGTGTAGTCCCACTTCACCGCAGCGGAGTAGAAATTGTCCTTGCTGCCGTCCTGGTACTCGAAATCGGTGCGGTTGATCAGCGAACCCAGCGAGAATGCGCCTAGCTCATCGTCCCAGAACTGGTAACCCGGGCCGGTACCCACGGTACGCTGGCGGGCGAGGTCTTCGATACGGTCGCGCTTGTATTCAGCACGCCCCTGCCAGAACCACTTCTCGGTGAGGAAGCGGTCCAGGGCATACTCGGCACTCCAGTTGTCGGTGGTAGTGACGTCGTCCTTGGTCTCGCGGTTGTATTCGCCTTCGGCATTGTGCCGCCAGCGGCCGTGACGGGCAGTGGTCTTGAAGCCGATGTCATAGTCGTCGGTGTCATTCTCGGCACGCTTGTAGTCCAGCGCCACGTCGACATTGCCTTTCCACACGAGGTCCTCGACCAGCGGCTTGGGCTTCATGATCTGCTCGATGCTGGCCAGATCGACAGTCTTCGGCGCCTCGCCATTGGCCAGGGTCACCTTGCCAGGCTCGGCCGCCTTCAGCGACTTGGCTCTCTCACCGTTGTAGGCATCCTGCTTGACCAGCATCTCCTGGTCGCTCTCCAGGGTCTGGACTTCCTTCCAGTCCAGGGCGATGGCGCCGCCGTAAGGGGTTTCCAGCAGCAGCTTGCCGCCATCGAAGACCTTGATCTTGCCACTGAGCCGGTCGCCATTCTTCATCCACACGGTGTCGGCGAACACCGGGGACGCACACAGGGAAGCTGCAAGCAGGCACAACAAGGATCTAGTATTCATAAGCGGACTACAGGTTCGATTCAACGAAAAAAGCCGGGCATTATCCAGATACCGACGACCAGAGCAAGGACAGACCGGGTGCATGCCGTTGAGTTCAACTCTCATTTCCCCGGACCATCGGTCCGGTTTCATCTGCAGCCCTAGGGGGGCGTGATGCCTGGTGGATATGAGCACGCCCATGATTGCGCCGAAGGCCGACGAACGGCGCTATATTCGGTGCTTGGCCAGGTGCCGAGCGGCAAAGTGGTGAGTTATGGCCAGCTCGCCGAGCTGGCAGGGCTTGGGCGCGCGGCGCGGTGGGTCGGGCGCACCCTTGGGCAGTTGCCAGCCGATACCCGCCTGCCCTGGCACCGGGTGCTCGGCGCAGGTGGCCGGCTGAGCCTGGCACTGGGGACCCCGTCGGGGGATGAACAACGGGCGCGTCTACGCGCGGAAGGTGTGAATGTAACCAACAATCGTGTGGATATGACGCGCCATGGCTGGCGCCCAATGGAGCACAGCGGTTAGAGTGCGCGCTTTGTTTTCGAAAACTTGAGGCAGATGTTGGCCCATGCCCCGTAAAACCTGGCGCGCTGCGCTTGAAGCCTATGCCAGCCCGTCAACCCTGGTACTTTTGCTGCTCGGCTTTGCCGCCGGCCTGCCCTACATGCTGGTGTTCTCAACCCTGTCGGTGTGGCTGCGCGAAGCCGGCGTCGCCCGCGAGACCATTGGATATGCCAGCCTGATCGGCCTGGCATACGCTTTCAAGTGGGTGTGGTCGCCGCTGCTCGACCAATGGCGCCTGCCGCTGCTGGGCGGCCTGGGGCGCAGGCGTTCGTGGCTGCTGTTGTCACAGGCGCTGGTGGTCATCGGCCTGGTCGGCATGAGCCTTTGCGATCCGCAACAACACCTGTCATGGCTGATCGCCATGGCGGTGCTGGTGGCCTTCGCCTCGGCCACCCAGGACATCGCCGTCGATGCCTACCGCCTGGAAATCGCCGACGACCAACGCCAGGCCGCGCTGGCAGCCAGCTACATGGCCGGCTACCGGGTAGCTGCCCTGCTCGCCACGGCTGGCGCCCTGTTCTTCGCCGAATGGTTCGGCTCCACCGGTTTCAGCTACCTGCACAAGGCCTGGGCCGGCACCTATGTGATGTTCGGGGTAATGATGCTGCCCGCGCTGTTCACCACCCTGGTCATGCGCGAACCGCCAGTGCCCATGCGCACCCAGCTGTCGGCAGCGCGCTATGGGCTGGTGCACCAGATGGCCTCGGTTTTCGTGCTGATCATCTTGCTGGTGTCGGTACCCGCCAGCTTCACCCAGATGTTCAATACCGGCTGGTCCACAGTCATCTCCGGTGATGCCACGCCGCTCGACCTGCTGCTGGAAGACCGCGCCTTCCTGCGCCTGATTCTCTATGTGCTGCTGACCTGGGCGTGCCTGTCGAGCCTTGGTCGCCGTGGCCTGGCGCCGGTGCTGACACCGGTCAACGACTTCATCGCCAGGTACCGCTGGCAGGCCCTGCTGCTGCTGGGCCTGATCGCCACCTATCGCATGTCTGACACGGTGATGGGCGTGATGGCCAACGTGTTCTACATCGACATGGGCTTCACCAAAGACCAGATCGCCAGCGTCAGCAAGATTTTCGGCCTGATCATGACCCTGGTCGGTGCCGGGATCGGCGGCCTACTGATCGTACGCTTCGGCATCATGCCGATCCTGTTCATCGGTGGCGTTGCATCGGCGGGCACCAACATTCTGTTCCTGATGCTGGCCGACATGGGCCCGAACCTGGAAATGCTGGTGGTGACCATCTCGCTGGACAACTTCAGCTCGGGCATGGCCACGTCGGCCTTCGTCGCCTACCTGTCGAGCCTGACCAACCTGAAGTTCTCGGCAACCCAGTACGCGTTGCTCAGCTCGATCATGCTGCTGTTGCCACGGTTGATTGGGGGCTATTCGGGGGTGATGGTGGAGAAGTTCGGTTACCACGACTTCTTCCTGATTACCGCACTGCTGGGCGTGCCTACGCTGATCCTGATTGCCCTGCAGTGGCGTCAGGAGGCCGGGCGGGGCAAGCCGGTGGCTCAGGAAAGTTCGGCGACCGAGCGCCCCTGACAGCTCTGTACAACCTGTTCTGCTCCTATCACCGGCAAGCCAGCCGACACAGATGGCCGCTGGCTTGCCCGCGACAGGACCAGAGCAGGTAAACCCATTACTGGAAAACAGCCCCCTCCCCCGACCTGCCGCCCACCACGAACCACAACGGCCACAGCGCCAATGCCCCCGCCACCCCCGCGGCCAGCGCAAAGTGCAGCAGGCTGGCGCCGGCACCAATCATGGCCAGCAGCGCACCGCCCAACCCCAGCAAGGCAATGGTGATCATCCCCAGCATCGCGGAAACCAGGCCCTTGCTCTGCTCGCTGGAGAACAGCGTCATGCGGTACAACACTGCGTTGGCCACGCCCAGGCCCAGGGCATACAGCGACATGCCCACGACCACGCTAGTTACGCTCGACCAGTACCAGGTCGCCAGCACCATCAGGCCCAGGCCAGCCAGATATGGCCATAGCGCGCCGCGCACCAGGGCCGGCAGCGGATAGCGGTCCGCGATACGGTTGATGATCAGGTTGCCGAGGATCAGCCCGCCAAACACCGGCAACTGCCATAAGGCGTATTCCATGGTGCTCAGCCCTTCGTCGTGGATCAGCAGCACCGGCGACAGGCCGATCCAGCCAATCAGCGGCAAACCGACCAGGCCCAGGGCAGCGCTGCCGGCAACGAAGCGGCGGTTGGCCAGCAACTGGCCATAGCCCGCCAGCAGCGGCAGCAAGTGGATTGGCGTGAAGGCCAGGCGTGACCCATCACGGCGTTCCACCCCCAGGGTTTCCGGCATCAGCCGGTACAGCAGCAGCCAGGTCAGCACGGCGCCGAAGGTGAACGCCACGAACAGCCACCGCCAGTCCAGCCATTGCAACAGCAAGGTACCCACCAGCGGCCCCAACAGCGGCGATAGCAAGGCGATGTTCGCCAGCAGGGCCATCATGCGTACGGCGTCAGCCTCGCTGAAGGCTTCGTTGAGGGCCGGGTAGCTGACCGTGACCACGAAGCCCAGGCCAATGCCCTGCAACAGGCGCAGGAGGTTGAACAGCCCGATGTCATGAACCCAGAAAGTAGCCAGGCAGGCCAGGCCGAAGCCTGCGCAGCCGACCAGTAACAGCGGGCGCCGCCCGTAACGATCTGCCAGCGGGCCGATCAGCCATTGCAGCACCACGCCGCCCAGCAGATAAAGGTTGAGGGCGTGCGGGATGTATTCCGGGCTCGCCTTCAGGTCGCCGACCACCACCGGCATGGCCGGCATGACCGCGTCACTGGCCAGATAGGTCAGCAGCTCGAACAGGGCCAGGGTCAGGCCGAACAGCAAGGCGCGCAGAGGGGTGATGTACAGCAGTGGTTTCATGATGGCGTATCGGGTGTGACAGGCAGGGTCAGGCTATATGCCAGAAATGGCGTTTTTTTGCTGTGAACAAGTGTAAAAAAAACGGGGCCGCTTCACGCCCCATCGCCGGTAAGCCAGCGATGAGGCCTAAAGCGGCCCCGTTTTCCTGCAGGCTTATTGCACGGCAGTCTCCTGCACCACGCGAATCACCCGCTGCGGGAACGGAATATCGATGCCTTCGGCCTTCAACCGGTCACGCGCATGCTCATTGAGCATGAACATCACGTCCCAGTAATCGGAAGTCTTGGTCCACAAACGCAGCGACACGGTGATCGAGCTGTCACCCAGCGTCGCCACCACGGCCTGGGGTGCCGGGTCAGCCAGCACACGCGGGTCCTTGGCCAAGTCCAGCAGCACGTTACGGGCCTTCTGCAGATCGGCCTCGTAGTCCACGCCCACGTCGAACACTACTTTGCGCGTTGGCTGGCGATTGGTGTTGGTGATGATGCCGTTGGACAGGCTGCCGTTAGGCATGATCACAGTCTTGTTGTCACCGGTGCGCAGCACGGTGTGGAAGATCTGGATACTGTCGACGGTACCGGCAACACCCTGCGCTTCGATCCAGTCACCAATGCGGAACGGGCGGAACATCAGGATCAGCACCCCGCCGGCAAAATTCGCCAGGCTGCCCTGCAAGGCCAGACCGATGGCCAGGCCGGCGGCACCGATGGCGGCGACGAACGAAGTGGTCTCGATGCCGATCATCGAGGCAACACTGACGAGCAGCAGCACCTTGAGGACGATATTGGCCAAGGTGCTGATAAAGCCTTGCAACGCCAGGTCGGCATTGCGCAGGCCTACCAGCTTGCCCAGGCGGGCGCTGACCTTGTTGATGATCCACCAGCCGACCGCCAGGGTCAGCAGCGCCAGCAGCACACGGCTGCCGTATTCCATGATCAGGGGGATCCAGGTTTGCGATTGGCGAACCAGCTGATCGACTTCAGCGTTCAAATCCATATTCATCTCCTGATGCCGAGCGGCAAGTACACGGTAGAACAGGCTACGCGCGTTTGCGCAGCCCCGGCCCCCATGGACATCACATGGCCATCGGGGTTCCGGCCCGCCCGCGCATCAGTCGCGGAAGTTGTTGAACTGCAGCGGCATGTCGAATTCCTTGGTGCGCAGCAGGGCAATGGCTTCCTGCAGGTCGTCACGCTTCTTGCCGGTTACACGAACCTGCTCGCCCTGGATAGCGGCCTGCACTTTCAGCTTGCCATCCTTGATGGTGGCAACGATTTTCTTGGCCAGGTCCTTGTCGATGCCTTCGCGGAACTTGGCTTCCTGTTTCTTTTCCTTGCCGGATGCGTACGGATCCTTGGTTTCGAGGCATTTCACGTCGATCTTGCGCTTGACCAGCGCGAGGCGCAGGATTTCCAGCATCGCTTCGAGCTGGAACTCTTCTTCGGCAGTGAGCATCACGGTCTGCTCTTTGTCCTTGAACTCGAAGGTGCCCTTACCCTTGAGGTCGTAACGGCGGTCCAGATCCTTGATGGCGTTGTCCACCGCGTTCTGCACTTCGTGCTTGTCCAGTTCCGATACCACGTCGAACGAAGGCATGGTTGTTCTCCCAAAATAAAAGCGCGCTCAGGCTGAAGATGGAGCGCGCTGGGTTTGACGGTTAAAATGCGGGCTCATTATAACGGGTTGCGAAACGCATATGAGCAGCACCTGGCATATTCTCGGCGCCGGCAGCCTGGGCAGCCTGTGGGCTTGCCGCCTGGCACGTGCAGGCAAGGCCGTAAGGCTGATCCTGCGTGACGGGCAGCGGCTGCGGGCTTACCAGCAGGCTGGCGGCCTCACCCTGTTCGAGCAGGATCACACCCGGCACTACGCCATCCCCGCCGAAACCGCGCAGGCGCATGGGCCGATCCACCGCCTGCTGGTGGCCTGCAAGGCCTACGACGCCGCCCCGGCCATTGCCGGCGTGGCGCCACGGCTGGCCAATGGCGCCGAAGTGCTGCTGTTGCAGAATGGCCTGGGCAGCCAAGATGACGTCGCCGACTTGGTACCTCACGCGCGCTGTATCTTCGCCTCCAGCACCGAAGGTGCGTTCCGCGAGGGTGACTGGCAGGTACGCTTCGCCGGCCATGGCTTCAACTGGCTGGGCGACCCGCGCATGCCGGCGATCCCGGCCTGGTTCGATGACCTGCACCAGGCGGGTATCCCTGCCGAGTGGACGGTGGACATCCTTACCCGGCTGTGGCGCAAACTGGCGCTCAACTGCGCAATCAACCCGCTGACCGTATTGCATGACTGCCAGAACGGCGGGCTGCTGGGGCATCTGGGTGAAGTAGAAGCGCTGTGCGGCGAACTGGCCGAGCTGCTGCGCCGTTGCGGCCAGCCCCAAGCAGCGGACGGGCTGGACGAAGAGGTGCAGCGGGTGATCCTCGCCACCGCAGCCAACTACTCTTCCATGTACCAGGACGTGCGCGCTGGCCGGCGCACCGAGGTGCACTACCTGCTCGGCCATGCCTGCCGCGCCGCCAGCCGCCATGGCCTGCAGCTGCCGCAGCTGGAACACCTGCAGCTACGCCTGGTCGAAAACCTGCGCCTGCGTGGCTTGCCCTGCGACTGACGCAGCCCTTGAACCGGATATGGACATTGCCTAGCCCATGACCTTGCGCCAACGCCTGGAAAACCTCCCGGTCGGGCAGAAGCTGCTGGCGGCCCTGCTGGTATTGCTGGTGACCATCCTGCTGGTGGCCAACCTCACCTTCATCAGCGCAGCCTACTGGATCACCCAGGAAAGCATGGCACCACAGGCCCTGCAAACCATCGGCCGGCTAGTGGCCAACCCGCAGCTGGCGGCCCGCGCTGGCGACACGCCAGAGACCGCCAGTGCCCTGCTCAAGGAGCTGGACAGCTACACGCCGCTGCGCGCTGCCGCCGTCTATGGCGGCGATGGCCGCATGCTGGCGCAGTTGCAGCATGGCGAGCCGCTGGCCATGCCCAAGCGCTTTCGCAACATCGACGGCTGGCGCCTGATGGAGTTTCGCAGCACCCAGCTGATCCGCATCCCGCGCGACGCCAACCCACCTGCACACCTGCTGCTGGTGGCCAGCAGCGAACTGCCCACGGCGTTCTACACCGGCACCCTCAGTGCCAGCCTGGGGATCCTGGTGTTCAGTATCCTGCTGTGGATCGTCATCGCCCGGCAGATCAAGCGCCTGATCACCCAACCCATCAACCAGCTGGAAGAGCTCAGCCGCCAGGTGACCCGTGAGGAGAGCTACGCCCTGCGTGCCCGGCGCGGCAACGACGATGAAATCGGCAGCCTGGCCGAGGCTTTCAACACCATGCTCTCGCGCATCGAAGCCCGCGAGCAGCAGCTCAAGCGCGCTCGGGACGAGTTTCAGGATGCGTATGACCAGGCCCAGGGCCTGGCCGAGGAAACCCGCCACACCAACCGCAAACTGGAGCTGGAAGTACAGGTGCGCAGCAAGATCGAGAAGAAGCTCACCGGCTTTCAGAATTACCTCAACAGCATCATCGACTCAATGCCATCGGCGCTGATCGCCCTTGACGAACAGCTCTATGTCACGCAGTGGAACCATGAAGCCACGGTGCTTTCCGGCACGCCGCTGGATGAAGCGCTGAACCAGCCGGTGTTCATCGCCTTCGAACCGCTCAAGCCGTTCCTGCCACAGCTGAAGGAAACCGTGGAAAAGCACCGGGTGGCGAAAATCGAGCGGGTTACCTGGGCCAAGGGCGATGACCTGCGCCACTACGCCCTCACCTTCTACCCGCTGACCGGCGGCGGCGGGCGCGGCGTGGTCATTCGTATCGACGACATTACCCAGCGCCTGTCACTGGAAGAAATGATGGTGCAGTCGGAGAAAATGCTCTCGGTCGGTGGCCTGGCCGCCGGCATGGCCCACGAAATCAACAATCCGCTGGGCGCCATTCTGCACAATGTGCAGAACATCCGCCGGCGCCTGTCGAACGAGCTGCCGCGCAACCAGGAACAAGCCGAAGAGCTGGGCATCGACCTGGCCACGGTCAACCGCTACCTGGACAGCCGCGAGGTACCGCAACTGCTCGACGGTATCCAGCAAGCCGGAGCCCGGGCGGCGAAAATCGTCACCCACATGCTCAGCTTCAGCCGCCGCAGCAACCGTCAGCTGGTGCCCTGCGAGCTGCCGGCACTGATTGACCAGGCAGTGGAAATTGCCGGCAACGACTTCGACCTGGCCATCGGTTTCGACTTCAAGGGCCAGGCCATCGTGCGCCAGTTCGACCCCGAGCTCGGGCCGGTGCCGTGCACGGCCAACGAGCTGGAACAAGTGCTGCTCAATTTGCTGAAGAACGCCGCCCAGGCCATTCACCTGCGCCCACAACCGAGCGAGCCGGGGCGTATCACCCTGCGTACCCGGCTGAACCCGCCATGGGCGGAAATCCAGGTCGAGGACAACGGTGTGGGCATGCCCGAAGCGGTGCGCAAGCGCACCTTCGAGCCGTTCTTCACCACCAAGGAAATCGGCCAGGGCACCGGTCTGGGCCTGTCGGTCTCGTACTTCATCATCACCAACAACCACAAAGGGCAGATGGAAGTGCATTCCACTCCCGGCCAGGGCACCTGCTTTACCCTGCGCCTGCCCCTCGGCTCGCCTGCAGCAGCGGTGCCGACAAAAATGGAGAAGTGACATGGGCTACCGCCTGTCGAAGATCTACACCCGCACCGGTGACAAGGGCGAAACCGGCTTGGGCGACGGCCGCCGGGTGGCCAAGGACCACCCGCGGATCGAAGCGATTGGCGAAGTGGACAGCCTGAACAGCCAGCTGGGCGTGCTGCTGGCAGGCCTGGCCGAGCATGGGCTGGATGAGGTGAGCTGCGTGCTTGCACCCTGTCAGCACCGCTTGTTCGATTTGGGTGGGGAACTGGCCATGCCCAGCTACCAGGCGTTGAACCAGGCGGAGGTAGAGCGACTGGAGGCCGCTATCGATGTGTGGAACGAAGAGCTGGGGCCGTTGAAGAACTTCATCCTGCCCAGTGGTTCGATGCTGGTGGCCCAGGCGCATGTGTGCCGCAGCCTGGCACGCAGTGCCGAACGGCGGTGTCAGCAGTTGAATGCCGTAGAACCGCTGGAGGGGGTTGGGCTGGCCTATATCAACCGGCTGTCTGATCTGCTGTTTGTGGCAGCGCGGATCATTGGGCGCCGACAGGGGGTGGCTGAGGTTTTGTGGCAGCCTGCCGAGAAAGCGCAGGGCTGATGATTCTGGGGCCGCTTTGCGGCCCCAATCACTCATGACTCAGGCCAGAACGCCCGAATTCCGGCTACACCTTGCGCCCCAGCCTCCCAGGCCTGCTCGCGCTCACCCGGCCCTACCCCACCCAGCAGATAGACCGGCTTGCTGAACCCCGCAATCAAACGCTGCGCCGCATCCCACCCCAGAGGCACCGCCTCGGGATGCGTCTGGGTTGCCTGCACCGGCGACAAGGTGACAAAGTCCACACCCATCTGCTCTGCCAGCGCCAGCTCCTCGGCACTGTGGCAGGACGCAGCCAGCCAACGCTCCTCGGGGAACGGCCGGCCCTTGGCGGCATACTTGCGCAGTTGCGCCGCCGTCAGGTGCCAACCGGCCGCCGGGAAATCCCCCAGCCACTCCAGCGGCCCCTTGAGCATCAGCTGCGCCTTGCCCGCACACAGCCCGACCGCATCCACCGCCACGTCGCGGTACTTGGGGTCATACATGTCCGGGGCACGCAACTGGATCAGGCGAATACCGTTGGCCACCGCCTTCTGAATGCCCTTGAGCATCTGCGGTACTTCCAGGCCATCCGGGGTGATCAGGTACTGGTCCGGCAAGCGCGCGGCAGCCACGATCGGCTTGTTGGCCTCAGGGAATTCGTATTGCGGCAAGTCGCGCGGGGCAACCCACGCCAGCGGCTGGCCTTCGGCGCCATGCGGCTCGCCAGTGAACGCCTCGACTTCGCGCACATCCAGCAGCACCTGTTTGTCCGGGTAGTCATGGCTGACCTTGATCAGCGCACGCGAACGGCTTACCTCGATACCCAACTCTTCACGCAACTCGCGCGCCAGCGCCGCTTCGACGCTTTCGCCCTCCTCCAGCTTGCCGCCGGGGAACTCCCACAGGCCGCCCTGGTGCTGGGTATCGGCACGCCGCGCAATCAAGATGCGGCCATCCGCGCCACGAATGACGGCCGCTACTACATGAATCCGTTTCACACTTCACACTCCCCCAAGGCCAGCTTGCAACCAGGAGGCGTGCAGCTCGTCGCCGATGATCAGGTAATAGCTCATGGTTCGGCTCCATTGGTTTGAGTAAGTCAGGGCTGCTTCGCAGCCCTTCGCGACGCAAGGCCGCTCCCACAGGATGCCCAGTCTGAATCAGGTACGGTACTCGGCGTTGATCTTCACGTACTCGTGGGACAGGTCGGTAGTCCAGATGGTTTCGCTGCACTGGCCACGGCCCAGTTCGATACGGATGGTAATTTCTTCCTGAGCCATCACTGCCGAACCCTGCGCCTCGGTGTAGCTAGGGCTACGGCCGCCCTGGCTGGCGATGCACACGTTGTCGAGGTACACGTCGATCAGGCTTACATCCAGCTCTGGCACACCGGCACGGCCAACGGCAGCGAGGATACGGCCCCAGTTCGGGTCGGAGGCGAACAGCGCGGTCTTGATCAGCGGCGAGTGGGCGACGGCGTAACCGACGTCCAGGCATTCCTGGTGGTTGCCACCACCATTGACCTGCACGGTGACGAACTTGGTCGCGCCTTCGCCGTCACGGACGATGGCCTGGGCCACTTCCATGCACACTTCGAACACGGCCTTTTTCAGCGCTTCGAACAGTGCGCCGCTGGCTTCGGTCACTTCCGGCAGATTGGCCTTGCCGGTGGCGATCAGCATGCAGCAGTCGTTGGTCGAGGTATCACCATCGATAGTGATACGGTTGAACGACTTGTTGGCACCGTCCAGCATCAGGTCCTTGAGCACCGCGGGGGCAACCTTGGCGTCGGTGGCGATGTAGCCGAGCATGGTGGCCATGTTCGGGCGGATCATGCCAGCACCCTTGCTGATGCCGGTGACGGTAACGGTCACGCCATCATGCTGGAACTGGCGGCTGGCGCCCTTGGGCAAGGTGTCGGTGGTCATGATGCCGGTGGCGGCTTCAGCCCAGTGGTTTTCCGACAGGTTGTCGAGGGCGGCCTGCAGCGCGCCTTCGATCTTCTCGACCGGCAGCGGCTCGCCAATTACACCCGTGGAAAACGGCAAGATCGACTCGGCAGGCACGCCAGCCAGTTCGGCCAGCTTGGCGCAGGTGCGCTCGGCAGCAGCCAGGCCTGGCGCGCCGGTACCGGCGTTGGCATTGCCGGTGTTGGTCAGCAGGTAACGCACGGTGCCCTGTACGCGCTGCTTGGACAGGATCACCGGCGCGGCGCAGAAAGCGTTGAGGGTGAACACACCCGCCACGCTGGAGCCTTCGGCACAGCGCATGACCACCACATCCTTGCGCCCTGGGCGCTTGATGCCGGCAGAAGCGATGCCGAGTTCAAAACCCGGAACCGGGTGCAGGGTGGGCAAAGGACCAAGACCAACAGCCATTTAGAGCGCTCCTAGAAATTACGGTGAAATGATGAAGGAAGAGCGGGGCCGCTTCGCGTCCCATTCGCGGCACAAGGCCGCTCCCACAAGAGCATCGCAACCCCCAGAGCAGGCGCGATTCATGTGGGAGCGGCCTTGTGCCGCGAATGGGCCGCACAGCGGCCCCCGATTTGTCACGTTACAGCGAGTGAATCAGATCACTCGATCTGACCATGGCAATGCTTGAACTTCTTGCCCGAACCACACCAGCACGGCTCGTTGCGGCCCAGCTTCAGGTCGTTGCGCACCGGCGCCGAGGCAACTGCCACTTCGGCACCCTCCTCGCTCAGCTGCTCGCTTTCCAGGCCAGGGGCAGCGGCGTGCTGGAACTGCATGCGGCTGGCCAGTTCCTCGGCTTCGCGACGCAGGCGGGCTTCTTCTTCGGCCGGGTCTTCGCGACGAACCTGGACGTGCGACAGCACGCGGATGGTGTCGCGCTTGATCGACTCCAGCAGCTCCTGGAACAAGCTGAACGACTCGCGCTTGTACTCCTGCTTCGGGTTTTTCTGCGCATAGCCGCGCAGGTGAATACCGTGACGCAGGTGGTCCATGGTCGACAGGTGGTCTTTCCACAGGTCGTCCAGCACGCGCAGCAGGATCTGCTTCTCGAAGGTACGCAGGGCGTCGATGCCGGCCTGGTCTTCCTTCTCGGTGTAGGCGGTGGTGATCTCGCTCAGCAGCTTCTCGCGCAGGGTTTCTTCGTAGAGGTGATCGTCCTCGTCGAGCCACTGCTGGATCGGCAGTTTCATGGCGAAATCGCTGGCCAGCGAAGCTTCCAGGCCGGCCACGTCCCACTGCTCGGGCAGCGATTGCGGCGGAATGTGCTGGCTGATGGTAGCGTCCAGGACTTCCTGACGGAATTCGACGATGGTGTCGCCGATGTTCTCGGCGGCCAGCAGGCTGTTGCGCATGTGGTAGATCACCTTGCGCTGCTCGTTGGCCACGTCATCGTATTCAAGCAACTGCTTGCGGATGTCGAAGTTGCGGCCTTCGACCTTGCGCTGGGCTTTCTCGATGGCATTGGTGACCATGCGGTGCTCGATGGCCTCGCCCGACTGCATGCCCAGGGCCTTCATGAAGTTCTTCACCCGGTCAGAGGCAAAGATGCGCATCAGGCTGTCTTCGAGCGACAGGTAGAAGCGGCTGGAACCCGGGTCGCCCTGACGGCCGGAGCGGCCACGCAGCTGGTTGTCGATACGGCGCGATTCGTGGCGCTCGGAAGCGATCACGTGCAGACCACCGGCTTCGATCACCTGCTGGTGACGCTTCTGCCAGTCGGCCTTGATCTGGGCGATCTGCTCGGCAGTCGGGCTTTCCAGCGTGGCCACTTCGGCTTCCCAGTTACCGCCCAACAGGATGTCGGTACCACGGCCTGCCATGTTGGTAGCGATGGTCAGCGCACCCGGGGCGCCGGCTTGCGCGATGATCTCGGCTTCCTTCTCGTGGTACTTGGCGTTCAGTACCTTGTGGTCGATGCCTTCCTTCTTCAGCAGGTTCGACATGTGCTCGGAAGTTTCGATCGTGGCAGTACCCACCAGGATCGGCCGGCCCTGTTTCATGCTTTCCTTGATGTCGGCGATGATCGCGGCGTATTTCTCGTCGGCGGTCAGGTACACCAGGTCGTTGAAGTCTTTACGCGCCAAAGGCTTGTTCGGCGGAATGACCATCACGTTGAGGGCGTAGATCGACTGGAACTCGAACGCTTCGGTGTCGGCGGTACCGGTCATGCCGGACAGCTTGGTGTACAGGCGGAAGTAGTTCTGGAAGGTGGTCGAAGCCAGGGTCTGGCTCTCGGCCTGGATATTCAGGTTTTCCTTCGCCTCGATAGCCTGGTGCAGGCCTTCGGACAAGCGACGGCCCGGCATGGTGCGGCCGGTATGCTCGTCGATCAGCAGGACCTGGCCGTCCTGGACGATGTATTCGATGTTGCGGTGGAACAGCTTGTGCGCACGCAGGCCGGCGTAGACGTGGGTCAGCAGGCCCAGGTTGTGCGCCGAGTACAGGCTCTCGCCTTCCGCCAGCAAGCCGGCCTGGGTCAGCATCTCTTCGATGAACTGGTGACCGGCTTCGTTCAGCTCGACCTGGCGGCTCTTCTCGTCGATGGTGAAGTGGCCTTCCTGGGTGACCTGGCCTTCGACCTCTTCGATGTGCTGGGTCAGGCGCGGGATCAGGCGGTTGATCTCGATGTACAGCTTGGAGCTGTCCTCGGCCTGACCGGAAATGATCAGCGGGGTACGCGCTTCGTCGATGAGGATGGAGTCGACTTCGTCGATCACGGCGAAATTCAGCTCGCGCTGGAATTTCTCGTCCTGGCTGAACGCCATGTTGTCGCGCAGGTAGTCGAAACCGAATTCGTTGTTGGTGCCGTAGGTGATGTCGGACGCATAGGCGGCGCGCTTTTCTTCAGGCGGCTGGAAGGCCGAGACGATGCCGACCGACAGGCCGAGGAACTCGTAGAGCGGGCGCATCCAGTTGGCGTCACGACGGGCCAGGTAGTCGTTGACGGTGACCACGTGCACGCCCTTGCCGGACAGTGCGTTGAGGTACACCGCCAGGGTACCGACCAAGGTCTTGCCTTCACCGGTACGCATTTCTGCGATCATGCCCTCGTGCAGGGTCATGCCGCCGATCAGCTGCACGTCGAAGTGGCGCATGCCCATCACACGCTTGCCGGCTTCACGGGCCACGGCGAAGGCTTCGGGCAGCAATTGGTCCAGTGTCTCGCCTTTGGCCAGACGCTCCTTGAACTCTGCGGTCTTGCCCCGCAGTTGCTCGTCGGAGAGGGCCACCATCTTCTCTTCGAAGGCATTGACGATACTCACCGTCTTGAGCATGCGTTTGACTTCACGCTCGTTCTTGCTTCCAAAAAGTTTTTTTAACAAAGGCGCAAACATATCGGCAGGATCTTCCACACGTAGGGATGGAGGGCGGCCCCATGAGTCGCCCGTGCAGCCCTTAGGCCGCATGCGAACGAGCATTCTACCCGGAAACGATGGTGAGGAAAGTGGTGGATTTCCACGATGCTATTACAGCGTTTTGGCGGGGGCTTGTCTTAGATAGGGGCATTTTCCCTGAGTTCAAGCCTTGGCAACATGAAAGCTATCGAGAACTAGTCTTATCTCTCGCGCCCCTGCCACCCCCTCGCGGACATGCCCACGAAGAGGCCGGTGCAGACTACAGAGGTGGTAAACTGCTGATCTTGTCACCTCATGCACGGTCCCATGGCCTATAAACCCTCCCCCGCGCAGCCCCCTTCGGCCCTGCTGCGCCAGGTGCGCCCGCTGCGCCTGCTGCTGAACCAGGCCGAACGCCTGGAGTACTTGCAGCGCCTGCTGGAAAGCCAGTTGCAGCCGGCCGCCCGCGAGCACTGCCACGTGGCGTCCTGGCGCGATGGCACGCTGCTGCTGGTGGTCACCGACGGCCACTGGGCAACCCGCTTGCGCTATCAGCAGAAACGTCTGCTGGCGGCGTTGCAGGCCATGGAGGCCTTCGGCAACCTCAGGCGTATTCTGTACAAGGTGCAGCCGCCGCTGGTGCCGGCCAAACGCGGCGGGCATGCCGCCGAGCTGTCCAATAGCGCCGCCGAGAGCTTGCGTGATACCGCCGAGGGCATCACCGACCCCAAGCTGCGTGCAGCACTGGAACGGCTGGCCGCCCACGCCCAACACAAGCCATAAAAAAGGCCACCCGAAGGTGGCCTCAATGAACTAGAGAGTGTTCGAACTTACACGGCCGCGACAGGGCGCATGTACGAGATCGGTGCCGTACTGGCATCTTCGAAAGTGACCACTTCCCAGGCATCGGTTTCAGCAATGAGCTTGCGCAACAGCTGGTTGTTCAGCGCGTGGCCGGACTTGTAGCCCTTGAACTCGCCGATCAGGCTGTTGCCCAGCAGATACAGGTCGCCAATGGCGTCGAGGATCTTGTGCTTGACGAATTCGTCATCGGAACGAAGGCCGTCTTCGTTGAGCACACCAGTCTCGTCGACCACGATGGCGTTCTCGACACTGCCACCCAGCGCAAGGTTGTGCTTGCGCAGGTACTCGATGTCACGCATGAAGCCGAAGGTGCGGGCGCGGCTGACTTCCTTCACGAACGAGGTGCTGGAGAAGTCGACAACCGCACTCTGGGTCTGGCCCTTGAGGACCGGGTGATCGAAGTCGATCTCGAAGCTCACCTTGAAACCGTCGAAAGGCAGGAAAGTGGCGCGCTTGTCGCCCTCTTCCACAGTTACCTCACGCAGGATGCGGATGAACTTCTTGGCTGCGTCCTGTTCTTCCAGGCCGGCAGACTGAATCAGGAATACGAAGGGACCGGCGCTGCCATCCATGATCGGCACTTCCGAGGCGGAGAGCTCGACGTAGGCGTTATCGATGCCCAGGCCCGCCATGGCGGAGAGCAGGTGCTCGACCGTATCGACCTTGACGTCACCGTTGACCAGCGTCGTCGACATGGTTGTCTCGCCGACGTTGGCCGCACGCGCAGGAATCTCGACCACAGGGTCGAGGTCGGCGCGGCGGAAGACGATGCCGGTGTCAACAGGTGCAGGCTTGAGGGTCAGGTATACCTTCTCCCCGGAGTGCAGACCGACACCTGTGGCACGGATGGTATTCTTCAGGGTGCGTTGTTTAATCATGGCATTGGCCGCTTCAGCGCAAATTGCGAACAGGTATCAACAAAGGCTGGGGATGATAACAGACCCAACCTTTGATGAATACCAATCACCTTTATACCCCTGATAAATTCCATTAATCAGCCTGACGACGCAGGAATGCCGGGATATCGAGGTAGTCCAGGTCATCCTGAGGGTTCAGTTTAGCGGCTGCGGCAGCACCTGCATGGGCCTGGTTACGCATCACGGTCGGGCGCTCCAGGTCACGGTAGTTGACCGCTGGCTGCTCTTGACGAGCCGGCGCCGGGTTGGAGGCTTCATACGCCTGCTGAGCAGTCTGCAGGGTGTTGTCGACCACCTTCACAGGCTTCTCGATGCGCGCGCCCAGGCCGGTGGCCACCACGGTCACGTGCAGTTCGTCACGCATGTCCGGGTCGATCACGGTGCCGACCTTGACCATGGCGTGGTCGGAGGCGAAGGCTTCGATGATGCTACCCACGTCGGAGTACTCACCCAGCGACAGGTCCGGGCCTGCGGTGATGTTCACCAGGATGCCGCGGGCGCCCTGCAGGTTGACGTCTTCCAGCAGCGGGTTGCGGATCGCTGCCTCGGTGGCTTCACGGGCGCGGTTCGGGCCGCTGGCACAGCCAGTACCCATCATCGCCATGCCCATTTCGCCCATCACGGTGCGTACGTCGGCAAAGTCGACGTTGATCATGCCCGGACGCTTGATGATGTCGGAAATACCGCGCACCGCACCGGCCAGTACATCGTCGGCCTTGGCGAACGCGGACAGCAGGCTGGCGTCCTTGCCCAGGATGGTCAGCAGCTTCTCGTTGGGGATGGTGATCAACGAGTCGACGCTTTCAGCCAGCATGCGGATGCCTTCATCGGCGATCTGCATGCGCTTGCGGCCCTCGAACGGGAACGGACGGGTCACCACGGCAACGGTGAGAATGCCCATTTCCTTGGCCACTTCGGCAATGATCGGTGCGGCACCGGTACCAGTACCACCGCCCATGCCAGTGGTGATGAACACCATGTTGGTGCCCTGCAGCACTTCAGCGATGCGCTCACGGTCTTCCAGTGCAGCCTGACGGCCGACTTCCGGATTGGCACCGGCACCCAGGCCCTTGGTCACGCCAGTGCCCAATTGCAGGATGGTGCGCGCGCCAATGTTTTTCAGCGCCTGGGCATCGGTGTTGGCGCAGATGAATTCCACGCCTTCGATGCTGCTCTTGACCATGTGGTTGACGGCGTTGCCGCCACCACCACCAACGCCGATCACCTTGATGACCGGGCTTTGCGGGACGTTGTCTACGAGCTCGAACATTTTCCCTCTCCTTACAGTTCTCTAGTTGTTGCGCCTACCACTACTGCTTTGAAACTTAGAAGTTGCCCTGGACCCACCGCTTGAAGCGCTCAAGCACTGGGGCCTTCGGTTCATCGCCATAGCTGTTGCTGCTGCTGTTGCCGGTCAGGGGCAGGTCTTCGGACTGCTTCTGCAGGCCGTAGGTGAGCAAGCCCACGCCGGTGGAATAGATCGGGTTGCGCACCACGTCGCTCAGCCCCCGAACGCTGTGCGGCACGCCCAGGCGTACCGGCATGTGGAAGATTTCCTCGGCCAGTTCCACGGCGCCTTCCATCTTCGCGGTGCCGCCAGTGAGGACGATGCCGGCCGGCACCAGGTCCTCGTAGCCGCTGCGGCGCAGTTCGGCCTGGATCAGGGTGAAGAGCTCGTCGTAACGTGGCTCTACCACCTCGGCCAGGGCCTGGCGCGACAGCTCGCGCGGTGGGCGATCGCCCACGCTTGGCACCTTGATGGTCTCACCGGCGCCGGCCAGTTTGGCCAGGGCGCAGGCGTAGCGGATCTTGATTTCTTCGGCGTACTGGGTCGGCGTACGCAGGGCCATGGCGATGTCGTTGGTCACTTGGTCGCCGGCAATCGGGATTACCGCGGTGTGACGGATAGCGCCCTCGGTGAAGATGGCGATGTCGGTGGTGCCGCCACCGATGTCCACCAGGCACACGCCCAGCTCCTTCTCATCGTCGGTCAGCACCGAGTAGGCCGAGGCCAGCTGCTCGAGGATGATGTCGTCGATTTCCAGGCCGCAGCGGCGTACGCACTTCTCAATGTTCTGCGCCGCGTTTACCGCGCAGGTGACCACGTGCACCTTGGCCTCAAGGCGTACACCCGACATGCCCAGCGGCTCGCGCACGCCTTCCTGGTTGTCGATCACGTAGTCCTGCGGCAGGGTGTGCAGCACGCGCTGGTCGGCCGGGATCGCCACGGCCTGGGCCGCGTCGAGTACACGCTCCAGGTCAGCCAGGCTGACCTCGCGGTCACGGATGGCGACGATACCGTGGGAGTTCAGGCTGCGGATGTGGTTACCGGCCACACCGACGAATGCCGAGTGGATGCGGCAGCCGGCCATCAGTTGCGCTTCTTCGACGGCGCGCTGGATCGACTGCACGGTGGACTCGATGTTCACCACCACGCCTTTTTTCAGGCCGCGGGACGGATGAGTACCGATCCCGACGATTTCCAGGGTGCCGTCCTCGCCCACTTCGCCGACCAGCGCCACCACCTTGGAGGTGCCAATGTCCAGCCCGACGATCATTTTGCCGCTATGCGCGTTTGCCATGGTCCTGCCTCTCTCTAATTCTTCGCAACGGCGGGTTGGGCCGTCGTCGGTGCAATCGGTTCCCGCCAGCCAACGGCAAGTCCGTTGGAGTAACGCAGATCAATGCGGGCGATAGTGCTGATCTGGTCTTTGAGCGTTTTGTCGTAAATGGCAATGAAACGGCGCATCTTCTCCACCAGATGGTCGCGCCCCAGCAGCAGCTCGATGCCTGGCCCGGCGCTGCTCGCACCGGTAGTCAGGAACCAGCTGCCTCGCTCGCGCAGCTCCAGGCGAGCGATGGAAAAGCCCAGGGGGCGCAGCATCTGGCTCAATACCTGATACTGCTGCATGACTTGTTGCTGGGCACGCTGTGGCCCGGCCAGTTGTGGCAGGTGTTCGTAGTTGGCCAGCTCGCGCGGGGTGAAGGCCTGGCCCTGGTTGTTGAGCAAGGCCTCGTCCCCCCAGCGTGCTACCGGCAGTTGCTCTTCAAGGCGGATCACCACCTCGTCGGGCCATACGCGGCGCACTTCGGCGTGAGCGATCCACGGCATCTGCTCAAGCTCCGCGCGCATCGCTGGCAGGTCGACACTGAAGAAGCTCGCCGCCACGTAGGGCGCGATCCGCTGCTGCACCGACTGCTGGCTGATGTAGCTGAGGTCGCCCTGCACGTCGATTTTGGTAATCGGCCGGTCGGCGTACGGCATCAGGCGAATGGCACCCTCGTAGGCGCCAAAGCCTGCCGCTACCAGCAGCACCGGCCACAGCAGGCGCTTGAGGCCGCCCAGGCTTGGCCGCGGCAGGCGCGCCGATACGGGCTCGTCGGCCACCAGCCGGCTGGCACCACGCGGCACCGGCTTGCTACGGCCGGTAACGGGTTGCTGCTGACGTATCATCGCGCCTTGCATGATGGTTAACCTCGCGTCGCCATGCTTTCGGCCAGGATCGCCAGCACCAGTTGCTGGAAGTCCAGGCCGGCCGCGCGGGCCGCCATGGGCACCAGGCTATGATCAGTCATGCCGGGTGCGGTGTTGACTTCGAGCAGCCAGAACCGGCCCTGCTCGTCCTGCATCACGTCCAGACGCCCCCAGCCTTCGATGCCAATGGCGTCGCAGGCACGTGCGGTCAGGTCGATCAGTTCCTGTTCCTTGGCGCTATCCAGGCCGCACGGGATGCGGTACTGGGTATCGTTGGCGATGTACTTGGCGTCGTAGTCGTAGAACACGTGCGGTGTACCCAGGGCGATCGGCGGCAGCACCTGGCCGCGCAGTACCGCGATGGTGAACTCCGGGCCGTGGATCCACTGCTCCACCAGTACCTGGGAATCGTATTTGGCGGCTTCCTGCCAGGCGGCGACCAGCTCCTGGGCGCTGTTCACCTTGGCCATGCCGATGCTAGAGCCTTCATGGGCGGGTTTGACGATAAGCGGGAAGCCCAGTTCCGTACTGGCTTGCAAACAATCGTTTTCGCTCGCCAACACCGCGTGGCGCGGGGTTGGAATACCCAGGCTCTGCCACACCTGCTTGGTGCGCAGCTTGTCCATGGCCAGCGCCGAGGCAAGGATGCCGCTACCGGTGTAGGGGATACCCAGGCACTCCAGCAGGCCTTGCATGCTGCCGTCTTCGCCGCCGCGACCGTGGAGGATGATGAAGGCGCGGTCGATCTTCTCGCTTTGCAGGCGTTCGAGCAGGTCGTCACCGACGTCGATGGCGACCACGTCGACACCGGCCTTGGTCAACGCGTCGATCACCGCGGCGCCGGACTTCAGCGACACCTCGCGCTCGGCGCTCTTGCCACCATACAGCACAGCAACGCGGCCGAACGCTGTCACGTCCAGGGTCGAGTGCAGCTTGTCGTAGGCGCTGGTCATTTCGACTTCTCCTGCTTGGCGCCAGCGAACAGCGGGCTTTTCATCAACTGCGGGGCCAGGCCACCGACATCACCGGCACCCTGGCAGATCAAGATGTCGCCAGCGCGCAGCAGTGGCTTGACCAGCGGCGCCAGTTCGGCACCGCGCTCGATGTAGATAGGGTCCAGCTTGCCGCGCTGGCGGATGCTGTGGCACAGCTGGCGGCTGTCGGCACCTGGGATCGGCTCTTCACCGGCCGGGTAGACCTCCATCAGCAGCAGCACGTTGGCATCGCCCAGCACCTGGACAAAATCGTCGTACAGGTCGCGGGTGCGGCTGTAGCGATGTGGCTGGTAGACGATCACCAGGCGGCGGCTTGGCCACCCACCACGCACGGCCTTGATCACCGCCGCCACTTCGGTCGGGTGGTGGCCATAGTCGTCGACCAGCATCACGCTGCCGCCGTCGACCGGCAGTTCGCCGTACACCTGGAAGCGTCGGCCGACACCCTGGAAGCCGGACAGGCCCTGGATGATGGCCTCGTCAGTGATGCCTTCGTCGGTGGCGATGGCGATGGTCGCCAAGGCGTTCAGCACGTTGTGGTTGCCGGGCATGTTCACCGACACCTCCAGCGGCTCGCGGTCACGGCGCAGCACGGTGAAGTGGGTCTGCATGCCCTGCTGGCGAACGTTGATGGCGCGGATATCGGCCTCTTCGCTAAAGCCGTAGGTCACGGTCGGACGCTTCACCTGCGGCAGGATTTCGCGCACGACCGGGTCGTCCAGGCACATCACTGCCAGACCGTAGAACGGCAGGTTGTGCAGGAACTCGACGAAGGTTTTCTTCAGTTTGTTGAAGTCGCCTTCGTAGGTTGCCATGTGGTCGGCATCGATGTTGGTGACCACGGCCACCATCGGCTGCAGGTGCAGGAAGCTGGCGTCGCTTTCGTCGGCTTCGGCGATCAGGTAGCGGCTGGTGCCCAGCTGGGCATTGGTACCGGCTGCGGTCAGACGGCCGCCAATGACGAAGGTAGGGTCCAGGCCGCCGGCGGCGAATACCGAGGCCAGCAGGCTGGTGGTGGTGGTCTTGCCGTGAGTACCGGCGACAGCCACGCCGTGGCGGTAGCGCATCAGCTCGGCCAGCATTTCGGCACGTGGCACCACCGGGATGCGACGCTCGAGGGCAGTGGCAACCTCTGGGTTGGCCGGGTTGATGGCACTGGACACCACCAGAACATCGGCGGTCGCAGCATTCTCGGCGCGGTGGCCGACAAAGATCTCGGCGCCGAACGATTCCAGGCGCTCGGTGACCGGCGAGGCTTTCAGGTCGGAACCGGACACTTCATAGCCCAGGTTCAGCAACACTTCGGCAATGCCACACATGCCCACACCGCCGATACCGACGAAATGGATACGGCGGATACGGCCCATCTTTGGCTGGGGCATGGCTTTCTGGCTCTCAACCATGGGCCACCTCCAGGCAGATGTCGACCACGGTGCTGGTTGCGGCAGGTTTGGCCAGGCGCCGTGCGGTGCCTGCCATGACGTTGAGTTTCTCGGGTTGCATCAGCACCTCGTTCAGGCGTTCAGCGAGCTGCGCTGCGCCAGTTGTCGCTTGCGGCATCAGGAAGGCAGCGCCTTCGCGGGCCAGATATTGGGCGTTGTGGGTCTGGTGGTCGTCGATCGCGTGCGGCAAAGGCACCAGCATCGAAGGCAAGCCTGCTGCCGCCAGCTCGCTGACGGTCAGGGCTCCGGCCCGGCACACCACCATGTCGGCCCAGCCATAGGCCTGGGCCATGTCTTTGATGAAAGGCTCTACCTGAGCCGTGACACCTGCCTCGTGATAACGCTCGGCGGTGATCGGCGCGTGTTGCTTGCCGGCCTGGTGGAACACCTCTGGCCGCAACGCGGCGGGCACTTCGGACAGGGCCTTAGGCAACAATTTGTTCAATGGTTCCGCACCCAGGCTGCCCCCCAGCACCAACAAGCGTGCGCGGCGCTCGACCAAGGGCGCACGTTGGGCGTCCATGAACAGCTCCGGGCGCACCGGGTTGCCAGTGGTGCGACGCTTGTCGCTGGCCTCGAAGGTGTTCGGGAAAGCTTCGCAGACCCGCGCAGACAGTGGCACCAGCAAGCGATTGGCGGTACCGGCCCGGGCGTTCTGTTCGTGGATCACCAGCGGCACACCGCAGAGCCGCGCGGCCACGCCGCCGGGGCCAGTCACGTAGCCGCCAAAGCCCAGTACGCAGACCGGCTTGAGCTGGCGAATGATGCGCCGGGCCTGCAGCACGGCCTTGACCAAGGTGAACGGTGCCTTGAGCAACGACAGCTTGCTTTTGCCGCGCAGGCCGCTGACCTGGATCAGGTGCAAGGGCAGACCGGCCTGTGGCACCAGTTCGTTTTCGATGCCACGCGGGGTGCCCAGCCAGTGCACGCTGTAGCCGCGCGCCTGGAACTCCCGGGCGCAGGCCAGGGCCGGGAAGACGTGCCCCCCGGTACCACCGGCCATGATCAGTACGTTCTTGCCATCAGCGGCCATGACTGGTCTCCTCGGCAAAATCGCTTTCACTGAATTCATGTTCCTCGCTACCCAGGTGCGTGCGGCTTTCCCACTCGATGCGCAGCAACAGCCCCACGCAGGCGCAACAGATCACCAGCGAGCTGCCCCCATAGCTGAGGAATGGCAAGGTCAGGCCCTTGGTCGGCAGCAGGCCGACGTTCACGCCGATATTGATCAGGAACTGGCCAATCCACAGGAACGCCAGGCCGAACGCCATGTAGGCGGCAAAGAACTGCTTGGCCTTCTCGGCCCACAGGCCGATGTACAGGGCTCGCACGGTCACGAACACGAACAGTGCGATGGTCACCAGCGAGCCGACCACACCCAGCTCTTCAGCCAGTACCGAGAACACGAAGTCGGTGTGCGCTTCAGGCAGGTAGAACTGCTTCTGTACGCTGTTACCCAAGCCCACGCCCAGCCATTCGCCACGGCCGAAGGCAATCAGCGCCTGGGTCAACTGGTAGCCAGAACCGAACTGGTCGGACCACGGGTCGGTAAAGGTGATCAGGCGCGCCATCCGGTAGGGTTGCGCCTGCACCAGCACGAACACTGCGACCACCGCCAGCACCACCATCAGACTGAAGCGGAACAACCCCACCCCGCCGAGGAACAGCATGGCCGCCGCCGCGCCCATCATCACCACGGTGGCGCCGAAGTCAGGCTCCATCAACAGCAGGCCGGCCATCGGCAGCAGCACAATGAACGGCTTGAAGAAGCCCATCCAGCTTTCGCGCACTTCGGTCTGCCGACGCACCAGGTACCCGGCCAGGTAGATGACCACGAACACCTTGGCAATTTCCGAAGGCTGCACGTTGAAGAAGCTGAAGCCGATCCAGCGCATCGAACCGTTCACTTCACGGCCGATACCCGGCACCAGCACCAGCACCAGCAAGCCAAAGGCGCCAATCAGCATCATGAAGCCCATGCGCTGCCAAGTGGCGATCGGCACCAGCAAGGTGGCGCCACAGGCGACCAGGCCGAGGAACACGTACACCAGGTGGCGGAACATGTGGTACAGCGGGTTGCCCGACTGCACCGCAGCCACTTCCGACGAGGCCGAAGTGATCATCACCAGGCCCAGGCCGAGCAAGGCCAGGCAACCGGCAAGCATCGGGAAGTCGAGGTCAATGCCACGGCCACTGATCAGCGGCGACGGATAAGGCTTGAGGATGCCGAAGATCATGCAAGGCCTCCCGCTGCCTGGGCGAACAGGCGGCCGCGTTCTTCGAAGTTTTTGAACATGTCGAGGCTTGCGCACGCCGGCGACAGCAGCACGGCATCGCCAGCCTGAGCCAGTTCGGCACATTGCTGCACGGCGTCGTCGAGGGTCTTGACCCGGACCAGTGGCACCTCATCGCCCAGGGCCTCGGCGAGGCGCTCGGCATCACGGCCAAGCAACACCACGGCACGGCAGAAGCGCTTGACCGGCTCGCGCAATGCGGTGAACTCGGCACCCTTGCCGTCGCCACCGGCGATCAGCACCAGTTTGCCTTCGATATCGGCCCCCAGGCCTTCGATGGCGGCCAGGGCCGCCCCGACGTTGGTAGCCTTGGAATCGTCGTACCAGCTCACGCCATTGCGCTCGCGAACCCACTGGCAACGGTGGGCCAAGCCCCCGAACGCCCGCAGGGCTTCAAGCATAGGCTCGAATGGCAACCCGGCAGCATGGCCCAGCGCCAGCGCCGCCAGGGCATTGCTCTGGTTGTGCGCGCCACGAATCTTCAGCTCGCGCACCGGCATCAGCGCCTGGAATTCGAATGCCAGGTATTTCTCACCCTCCACTTCGCGCAGGCCGAAGGCCTTGAAGTCAGGTTGGTTGAGGCCGAAGGTCCAGCATGGGCGACCTTCCACCGGCAACGGCCGGCTGAGGGCGTCCTGGCGATTGACGACAACCTGCTTGGCACCCCGGAAGATGCGGTGCTTGGCCAGGTGGTAGGCGGGCAGGCCGCTGTAGCGGTCCATGTGGTCTTCGCTGATATTCAGCACGGTGGCCACTTCGGCGTTCAGCTGGTCGGTGGTTTCCAGCTGGAAGCTGGACAGTTCCAGCACGTACAGCTCGACGTCATCGGCCAGCAGGTCCAGCGCCGGAGTACCCAGGTTACCGCCCACGGCCACGCGCTTGCCGGCCTTGGCGGCCATTTCGCCGACCAAGGTGGTGACAGTGCTCTTGGCATTGGAGCCGCTGATGGCAATGATCGGCGCCTTGGCGTTGCGGGCGAACAGCTCGATGTCGCCGGACAATTGCACGCCGCGTGCGGCGGCCTGCTGCAAGGCCGGGGTGGCCAGGGCCAGGCCCGGGCTCACGTACAGCTCGTTGGCGCGGCACAGGAAGTCCACGTCCAGCTCCCCACAGCGCACTTCCACCTGCGGGTAATCACGGCGCAGGGTGTCCAGTTCCGGCGGTTGCTCGCGGGTGTCGGCGACCGCAAAGGCAATGCCCCGGCTCGCCAGGAAGCGAACCAGGGACATGCCGCTCTTGCCGAGGCCGACAACGATGCGGAATTGGTCGGAAGCGATCAAGGACACGCTCATCTACCTCAATTTCAGGGTTGCAAGGCCAATCAGTACCAGGATCACGGTGATGATCCAGAAGCGGACGATCACACGGGGCTCTGGCCAGCCCTTGAGTTCAAAGTGGTGGTGGATCGGCGCCATGCGGAACACGCGCTTGCCGGTCAACTTGAAGGAGGCGACCTGAATCACCACCGACAGGGTTTCCACGACGAAGATGCCGCCCATGATGAACAGGACAATTTCCTGGCGCACGATCACGGCGATGGTGCCCAGTGCGGCGCCCAGCGCCAGCGCGCCGACGTCACCCATGAACACTTGTGCCGGGTAGGTGTTGAACCACAGGAAGCCCAGGCCGGCACCGATCAGCGCGCCACAGAACACGATCAGCTCGCCCGAACCCGGCACATAGGGGATCAGCAGGTATTCGGCGAACTTCACGTTACCCGACAGGTAGCAGAAGATGCCCAGCGCGCCCCCGACCATCACCGTCGGCATGATTGCCAGGCCATCGAGGCCATCGGTGAGGTTGACCGCGTTGCTGGAGCCAACGATGACGAAGTAGGTCAGCACAACGAAGCCGACGCCCAGCGGAATGGTGACGTCCTTGATGAACGGCAGGATCAGCGTGGTCTCGACGCTGGTCGGCGCGGTTTTGTACAGGAACACTGCTGCCGCCAGGCCGAACACCGACTGCCAGAAGTACTTCCAGCGACTCGGCAGGCCACGCGAGTTCTTCTCGATCACCTTGCGATAGTCGTCGACCCAGCCGATGGCACCGAACGCCAGGGTGACGATCAGCACCACCCAGACGTAACGGTTGCTCAGGTCGGCCCACAAGAGGGTGCTGACGGCGATGGCCGACAGGATCAGCGCGCCACCCATGGTCGGCGTGCCGGACTTGGACAGGTGCGATTGCGGGCCGTCGTTGCGCACGGCCTGGCCGATCTGGCGAATTTGCAGGGTACGGATCATCCACGGGCCCAGCCACAGCGCCAGGGACAACGCGGTCAGTACACCCAGGATCCCGCGCAAGGACAGGTACTGGAAGACCGCGAAGCCTTTGTGGAACTGTTGCAGATACTCGGCCAACAGCAGCAGCATTAATGTTTCTCCCCGCTGGAACCGCACAATGCCGCAACGACGTTTTCCATCGCAGCGCTGCGCGAACCCTTGATCAAGATAGTTGTGTTGCCGGCATTTTCGGCGCTAACCGCGTCGATCAGCTCAGCTTGAGTAGCGAAATGGCGGCCATTGGCGCCGAACGCCTTGACCGCATGTGTCATGTTGGAACCCACTGCGTACAGGGCGTCGACCTTGCCACGCGCGTAGTCGCCCACCTGACGGTGGCCTTCTTCCGCCCATTGCCCCAATTCGCCGATATCCCCAAGCACCAGAACGGTGCGCCCGGAAAAGCCGGCGAGTATATCAATGGCCGCGCACATGGAGGTGGGATTTGCGTTGTAACTGTCGTCGATCACACGCGCGCCGTTCGGCGCGATCTGCGCCACGGTGCGGCCCTTGACCGGTTGCACGGCAGCCAGGCCGGCGGCGATGCCGCTCAGGCTCAGACCAACGGCATGCGCCGCAGCGGCAGCGGCCAGGGCGTTGCTGACGTTGTGCTCCCCCAGCAGATTGAGCTGCACGTCAACCACGTCGCCGGCGCCATGCAGCTTGAATGACGGACAACCACGGGCATCGCGACCGATGTCGCTGGCATGGAAATCGGCATTGGCGTTGCTGCGGGCAAAACTGACGACCTTGTGGTTACCGGCACGGGTCTTCCAGATAGCAAAGGCTTTGTCATCCAGGTTGAGAATGGCGATGCCGCCCTCGCCCAGGCCCTCAAGGATTTCGCCCTTGGCCTCGACAATCTTCTCCGGGCCGCCGAACTCGCCCACATGGGCCGTACCGGCGTTGTTGATGATGACCACCTGCGGCTGGGTCAGCCCGACGGTGTAGCGGATTTCGCCAATGCGCGAAGCACCCAGTTCGATCACCGCGGCGCTGTGCTCCGGGGCGATCTCCAGCAAGGTCAGCGGCGCGCCGAGGTCGTTGTTGAGGTTGCCACGGGTAGCGTGCACCAGGCCACGGGTGCGCAGGATGCTGGCCAGCATCTCCTTGACCGTGGTCTTGCCGCTGGAACCGGTAATGGCTACCACTGGCTTGTCGTAGGCCGCACGGTTCAGTGCGCCGAGCTTGCCCAGCGCCAGGCGGCAGTCGGCCACCAGCAACTGCGGCAGGTCGACACCAGGAACTTCACGCTCGACCAACGCCGCGACGGCGCCTTTGGCTTTCACGTCAGCCAGGTAGTCATGGCCATCGAAACGCGGGCCGACCAGGGCGACGAACAGTTGCCCGGCGTTGACGCTACGGCTGTCGATGCTGACGCCGGTGAACGTGGCGTCGGCACCGACCTGTTGACCAATCCCTGCAGCAGCCAGCTGGCTGAGCGACATCGGCTTAATCATGTGGAGCCTCCCAGGCTGCAAGTGCCTTTTCGGCTTCGAGCAAATCGGAGAAAGCATGGCGCTCGCCATTGATCTCCTGGTAATCCTCATGCCCCTTGCCGGCCAGCACGATCACGTCGTTGGCAGCAGCTGAGGCGATCAGGTGCGCAATGGCGTCTCCACGGCCGGCGACGAACTCGACGTCATCAGGCTGGGTGAAACCGGGGCGAATGTCGTTGAAGATGCCCAGCGGGTCTTCGGTACGCGGGTTGTCGTCGGTGACCAGCACGCGGTCGGCCAGGCGCTCGGCCACTTCGGCCATCAGCGGGCGTTTGCCGCGATCACGGTCGCCGCCGCAGCCGAACAGGCACAACAGCTTGCCGTGGGCATGCGGGCGCAGGGCTTCGAGCACTTTTTCCAGGGCGTCCGGGGTATGCGCGTAGTCGACCACCACCAGCGGTTTGTCGCCGCCGCCCAGGCGCTGCATGCGGCCGACCGGGCCTTGCAGTTGCGGGATGACCTTGAGGATCTCGTCCAGCGCGTAGTCCAGCGCCAGCAGGGTTGCGACGGCGGCGAGCATGTTGCTCAGGTTGAAGCGGCCGAGCAGCTGGCTGCGCAGTGTGCGCTCACCTTGGGCAGTGACGAGCGTGGCGCGTACGCCATCGTCGTTGAATACGGCTTCCCGACAAAACAGCGACGCGTCCGGGTTTTCCAGGCTGTAGCTGATCAGCCGGGTCTCGATACGATCGGTCATCGGCTTGCGGGCGAAATCGTCAGCCAGACGGCGACCGAAGTCATCGTCCAGGTTGACCACCTGGCAACGCAGGCTCGGCCAGGCGAACAGCTTGGCCTTGGCGGCCTCATAGGCCTGCATGCTGCCGTGATAGTCGAGATGGTCGCGGGACAGGTTGGTCATCACCGCGATGTCGAATTCCAGCGCGGCGACGCGGCCTTGCTCCAAGGCATGGGAGGAAACCTCCATGGCCACGGCCTTGGCGCCGGCTTTCTTGAGGTCGTTCAGCGTCGCCTGCACGGCGATCGGGTCCGGTGTGGTCAGGCGCCCGCTCTGCAGCTCGCCGTAGAAGCCGGTACCCAAGGTGCCGATCAGGCCGCAACGCTGGCCGAGCAGGTCGAGCGCCTGGGCGACTAGTTGGGTGACACTGGTCTTGCCGTTGGTACCGGTCACACCGACCAGGTTCAGCTGGCGGCTAGGCTCGCCATAGAAGCGACCGGCGATGTCCGACAGCTGGGCAATCAGGCCCTTGACCGGGATCAGCGGCACATCGGTCAGCGGCAGCACATTGGCGCCCTGCTCCTCGTAGGCAACGGCGGCAGCACCACGGGCCAGGGCATCGGCGATATGCTCGCGGCCATCGACCTTGGCGCCCGGCACCGCCAGGAACAGGTCACCTGCGCGCACATTGCGGCTGTCCAGGGTCAGCTCACGGATCAGCGGGTCACGGCTGGCGTGGGCGAAAAGTTTGCTCAATGGCATTGTCATCATCCACGCCCTCCGTTGGCGGCTGCTGCATTGACTTGCGATTGCACGGCGGGCGCTTGCGCCGGCACGGGTGCTGGCGGCGGCAGGTTGTCTGGCGGCACGTTCATCAAGCGCAGGGTGCCGGACATGACCTTGCTGAATACCGGCGCCGACACCAGGCCGCCGAAGTAACCACCCTTGCCGGGTTCGTCGATGACCACGACGATCGCGTAGCGCGGGTCGCTCATCGGCCCGAAGCCTGCGAACAGCGAGCGGTAGGCGTTTTCGGTGTAGCCCTTGGAACCCACGGTGGCCTTACGCGCGGTACCGGACTTGCCGGCTACGTGATAGAACGGCACCTGGGCGCGGAACACCCCGCGTGGCGCTTCGATCACCTGCTGCAGCATGCCCTGCACGGTTTCGGCGGTTTCCTTCGGAATGGCCTGCACGGCCTCCGGGGCCTTGTCGACCTTCAGGATCGACAGCGGCACCATCTTGCCGTCGTTGGCGAGCGCCGCGTAGGCGTGCACCAGCTGCAGGGCAGTGACCGAAACGCCGTAGCCATAGGACAGGGTCGCAGTCTCGGCCTTGCGCCACTCGCGATGGTTGGGCAGGTTGCCGACGCGCTCGCCCGGGAAGCCAAGGCCGGTGTACTGGCCCAGGCCGACCTGGGACATGACCCGGTAAATCGCTTCGCCGCCAATATCGAAGGCAATCTTGCTCATGCCGACGTTACTGGAGTTGATCAGGATGCCGGTCAGGTCGAGGATCGGCCCCTCGCTGCGCGACACGTCCTTGATGGTGTAGCGGCCGATCTGCAGGCTGCCCGGGTACACCTCGACCTTGTCGCTGGGCTTCCAGCGGCCGCTCTCCAGTGCCGCGCTCATGGAGATCGGCTTGACCGTGGAACCTGGCTCGAACACGTCGATGATCGCCCGGTTACGCATGGCCGCCGGGAACATGCTGCGGCGGTTGTTGGGGTTATAGGTTGGCTGGTTGACCATGGCCAGGACTTCGCCGGTCTTGACGTCCATGATCACCAGGCTGCCGGCCTTTGCATCCTGCTCGGCGATGGCATTGCGCAGTTCGCGGGTGGCCAGGTACTGCAGGCGCAGGTCAATCGACAACGCCAAGGTCTTTCCGGCCTTGGCGTTCTTGGTTACCTGAATGTCCTTGATCAGCCGGCCGCGCCGGTCCTTGATCACCTGGCGCTTGCCAGGCACGCCGGCCAACCACTCGTCATACGCCAGCTCTACCCCTTCGCGACCGTGGTCGTCGAGGTCGGTGAAGCCAACCATGTGCGCGGTGACATCGCCGGCCGGATAGAAGCGACGGAACTCTTCCAGGCCGTAAACGCCCGGTACTTTCAGGTCGAGCACGTGCTGGCCCTGCTCCGGGGTCAGCCCGCGGACCAGGTAGATGAATTCCTTGCTGGCCTGCTGGGTCAAGCGCTCGGTCAGCTGCTGGGGGTTTTGCCCCAGCGCCGCGGCCAGCTGCGGCCAGCGCTCTTTGGAGGCCTGCATTTCCTTGGGGTTGGCCCACAGCGTGGTGACCGGAGTACTCACGGCCAAAGGTTCACCATTGCGGTCGGTAATCAACCCTCGGTGCGCCGGGATCGGGATGTGACGCAGGCTGCGCGCATCGCCCTGGCCCTTGAGGAAATCGCGGTCGACAACCTGCAGGTCGATGATGCGCCAGCAAATCGCACCGACCATGATCGCCAGCAAGCCGATCACGACACGGAACCGCCACGGGTAAAGTGCACCTTCGAGCTTCATCATGGCGCCACCATCCGTACTTCATCAGCGGAAGGCACACGCATCTTGAGTTGCTCGGAGGCCAGGTTCTCGATGCGGCTGGCAGCAGTCCAGGTGCTCTGTTCAAGGATCAGCCGGCCCCATTCGGCCTGGGCCTTGTCGCGCTCGTTCAGTTCACCGTACAGGGTGTTGAGCAGCTGGCGGTTCCAATGCGCGCTGTAGGACACGGCAATGGCTGAAACCAGGACGCCAACGAACAGCAGAAGCATCAGGAAGCTTCCGCCTGGCAAGGGTTTGGCAAACAGCCTGCTCACCGCAGCTTCTCCGCCACACGCATCACGGCGCTACGCGACCGCGGGTTGGCCTTGAGCTCGGCTTCGGAGGCGAACTGAGCCTTGCCGATGAGCTTGATCTTCGGCTCGAAGACCTTGTGCTGGACCGGCAAGTTGCGCGGCAGGTTATCGGCTTCGCCCTTCACCAGCTTGCGCATGAACAGTTTGACGATACGGTCTTCCAGCGAGTGGAAACTGATGACTGCCAGGCGACCGCCGACCTCAAGCGCATCGAGCGCGGCCTCAAGGCCCGCCTCAAGGTCACCCAGCTCGTTGTTGACGTGGATCCGCAAGCCCTGGAAGGCACGCGTAGCCGGGTTCTTGCCCTTTTCCCAGGCCGGGTTGGCCACTTTGAGCACTTCTGCCAAATCGGCGGTACGGGTGAACGGCTGCTTTTCGCGGCGCTCGACCACGGCACGTGCCATGCGCCCGGCAAAGCGCTCCTCGCCGTACTCCTTGAACACGCGAGCGATTTCTTCCACTGGCGCAGTAGCAATGAACTCGGCAGCGCTCACCCCCTGGTCCGGGTTCATGCGCATGTCCAGCGGGCCGTCATTGAGGAAGCTGAAACCACGCTCTGGGTCGTCCAGCTGGGGCGAGGACACCCCCAGGTCCAGCAGCACGCCGCTGACCTTGCCGTGCAGGCCACGCTCGGCCACTTCCGCGCCCAGCTCGGCAAAGCTGCGCTGCACAATGACAAAGCGGCCGTCTTCGGCCGCCAGCGCTTGCCCGGTGGCAATCGCTTGGGGATCTTTATCGAAACCCAGCAGCCGCCCTTGCGGCCCGAGCTTGCTGAGAATCAGCCGACTGTGTCCGCCACGGCCGAAAGTGCCGTCCAGATAGCAACCGTCGGCGCGCAGGGCCAATGCCTCGACAGCTTCGTCGAGCAGGACGGTGATGTGGTTGAAGCCGCTATCTATGGTCACAGGATCAGGTCACGCAATTCGTCGGGCATGGCGCCCGGTTGTTGAATAGCTGCAAGGTCGGCTGCCGAAACCGCGTTCCAGGCATCTTCATCCCACAGCTGGAATTTGTTCAGTTGCCCCACCAGCATCGCCTTCTTGTCGAGCTTGGCGTATTCACGCAGGCGGGGCGGCACCAGGAAACGCCCACTGCCATCGAGCTCCAGGTCAACCGCATTACCGATCAGCAAACGCTGCAGGCGGCGGTTTTCCTCACGCAACGATGGCAAGGCACGCAACTTGGCTTCTATCTGTTCCCACTCATCGAGCGGGTATACACACAAGCAGGGGTCTACGGCGTCGATGGTCACGATCAGCTGACCATTGCAACGCGAATCGAGCTCGTCACGGTACCGGCTCGGCATGGCGAGACGGCCCTTGGCATCGAGGCTGACGGCGTTGGCTCCGCGGAACACGGCTGCGATTCCCCACAATGTTAGCTTTTTTGTGCCAGAAAACCCACTTCATCCCACTTTCTGCCACTTGCGCACACTATAGGAATCCGCCCGCTGCACCGTCAAGGCACGTTCGGAAGGAAAAGCCTTACAGGACCGAGATTTAGCGCGATAAAGGAAAGTGGAAGGACTACCAACGCGAAAAAAACACGATAAAAATCAAACCCAGGCAAGCCCATAGAGTTCGAAGTTAAAGTGATTTATCAAGAGTAAGATTTTTTCGGTATTACCAGAGGGGATCTGCAACCGAATGAAGCAGGAAAGGAAAGGTGGAGAGTCGATCTGTAAGCCGGGTTTTGTCGAGGACAGTCATTCCTCTACGACGGCCATCACTGGACGCCTCTAGCAACCTACCCGGTTCCGACGCGGGCCACGCCTGATGGAACCCTATTTGGTCTTGCTCCGAGTGGGGTTTACCTAGCCACGAACTGTTGCCAGTCGTGCGGTGCGCTCTTACCGCACCTTTTCACCCTTACCGGCACCGAAGTGCTTAGGCGGTTATTTTCTGTGGCACTTTCCGTAGGCTCGCGCCTCCCAGGCGTTACCTGGCACTCTGCCCTATGGAGCCCGGACTTTCCTCCCCCCGCTTTTGCTCTACAAAGTAGCGGAACAAAAACAGGCAGCGACTGTCCGATCGACTCTCCGCCGACAAGGTTACCGGCACGCGCGCTCAAGAACAAGTGATAGCTCAATGTATGTCAATGAGCCATTACTGAGCTTTCTGTTTATCCAGTGCCGCTTGATACAAAAGATTCTTGCGCACGCCAGTGATTTCCGCTGCCAGCGCAGCCGCGCGCTTGAGCGGCAACTCCGCCAGCAGCAAGTCGAGCACACGCATTGCCTCGGTGCTGACCGCCTGCTCGCCCTCAGGCGCACTCCAGCCACCGACCAGCACCACGCACTCACCGCGCTGCTGGTTGCTGTCACCGGCAACGAATGCACGCAATTCCGCCAGCGGCAGGCCCTTGAGCGTCTCGAAGGTCTTGGTCAGCTCGCGCGCCAGCAGCGCCGGGCGCTCGCCCCCGAATACCGTTTCCATGTCTTCAAGGCATTCGAGGATGCGGTGCGGTGCCTCATAGAAAATCAGCGTGCGCGGCTCTTCCTTTACCTGCTCCAGGCGCGCCCGACGCCCGGCCTGCTTGGCCGGCAGAAAGCCTTCGAAGATGAAACGGTCTGACGGCAGGCCGGCTGCCGACAGTGCAGCGATCAAGGCACAAGCGCCCGGCACTGGCACCACGTTCACCCCGGCAGCCCGGGCCTGGCGAACCAAGTGGTAGCCCGGGTCGGAAATCAGCGGCGTACCGGCATCGGAGACCAGCGCCACATTTTCGCCAGCCAGCAGCTTGGTGAGAAAACGCCCACCTTCGTCGCGCTCATTGTGCTCATGGCAGGCCGCCAGCGGCGTATCGATACCAAAGTGCTGCAGCAGGCGGATCGAATGGCGGGTGTCTTCGGCGGCGATCAGCGCCACGTCCGCCAGCACTTTCAGCGCCCGTGCACTCATGTCGTCAAGGTTGCCGATGGGGGTTGCCACTACATACAGCGTTCCCACCGAGGATTTCGAAGCCCCTGCCACATCAGTCACTGCGCACACCTGTCATTCGGATCAAAGGCGCCATTGTAGCCCGAGCGCCTGCAACAGGGCGCAAAGAACTTCACCGGCGGTCAGCGGCAAGCCACCTATAGTGAAGGATCGACACGGCAACATCGCGCCCCGGCCAGTGCTTGGGTACAATTGCCGGCCAACTTGATCGAGTAACAGGACCTTTACATGATCGCTTGCCTGCGGCTGCTCACAGCCCTCTGCCTCGCTGCCCTGCTCGCAGCCTGCGCCAGCTCGCCCTCATCCAGCCTGGGCGAACTGCCACGCACCCCGGATGCCAGCATCGAGCAACTGCTCGAAAAGGCCGCTTCCAGCAAATCTGCGGAAGACGCCGCCCTGCTGCGCCTGAGCGCGGCCGACCTGGCCTACAAGCAGAAGGACTTCCCCCGCGCCGCACGCATTCTCGAGCAAGTTCCGCTGGACACGCTCAAGCCGGCCCAGCAAGTGTTCGCCAGCACCCTCGCTGCCGAACTGGCCATGAGCCGCAACCAGCCCAAGGCGGCCCTGACCGCCTTGGCCCACCCCAGCCTGCAGCGCGTTGCCGAATTGCCGGCAGAGCAGCAAGTGCGCACCTATAGCGTGCACGCCGCCGCACTCGAGGCCGACGGCCAGGCCCTGGCTGCCGCGCAGCAGCGCGTCCTGCTGGCCCCGCTGCTCAGCGGCCAGGCCGCCAGCGCCAACAATGACGCCATCTGGGCCCTGGTGGCCTCGCTGCCGGCCGAACAGTTGCAGCAGCCTGGCAATGACCAGACCCTGAACGGCTGGACCAGCCTGGCCTTTGCCGTGAAGAGCGCCGGCACCCTGGAACAGCAGCAAGGCGCCATCGACACCTGGGTCAAGCAGCACCCGGACCACCCTGCTGCCCAGCAACTGCCACTGGCACTGACCAAACTCAAGGAACTGGCCAGCCAGCCGCTGACCAAGATCGCCCTGCTGCTGCCCCAGGAAGGCCCGCTGGCCGGCGTTGCCCGCGCCCTGCGTGACGGCTTCATGGCTGCGCACTTCCAGGCCCAGCAAGCCGGCCAGCCGGCACCTGCCGTGCAGGTGTTCGACAGTTCGCGCATCGGCTCGCTCGACGACTTCTATCGCCAGGCCCAGGCCGCAGGCGTGCAACTGGTCATCGGCCCGTTGGAAAAACCGCTGGTCAAGCAACTGGCCGCCAAGCCGCAGTTGCCAATCACCACCCTGGCCCTGAACTATGCCGACGCCGGCCAGAAGGCCCCACCGCAACTGTTCCAGTTTGGCCTGGCTGCCGAAGACGAAGCCCGTGAAGTGGCCCGCCGCGCCCGTGCCGATGGCATGGTCCGCGCCGTGGCCCTGGTGCCGAGCGGCGAATGGGGCGATCGCGTGCTGGCCGCCTTCCGCCAGGACTGGGAAGGCAATGGCGGCACCCTGCTCGCCGCCGAGCGCATCGCCCAGCCGGTAGCGCTGGCCCAGCAAATTGCCGACCTGTTCCAGTTGCGCCAGAGCGAAGGCCGCGCCAAGAGCCTGCAAAGCACCGTGGGCGGCAGCATCGCTGCGCAACCGTCGCGCCGCCAGGACATCGACTTCATCTTCCTCGCCTCGACCCCGCAGCAGGCGCAGCAGATCAAGCCGACCCTGAATTTCCAGTACGCCGGTGACGTGCCGGTATACGCCACCTCGAACCTGTACAGCGCCAGCGGTGACGTCAACCAGTACAACGACATGAACGGCATCCGCTTCTGCGAAACGCCATGGCTGCTCGATACCAGCAACAGCCTGCGCCAGCAGGTAGTGCAGCAGTGGCCGCAAGCGGCCGGCAGCCTGGGCCGCCTGTACGCCATGGGCGTCGATGCCTATAGCCTGGCACCGCGCCTGGGCCAGCTGAAAGCGCTGCCGGACAACCGCGTCCTCGGCCTTTCGGGCAGCCTTAGCGTCAACGCCAACCAGCGCATCGAGCGCCAGCTGCCATGGGCCGAATTTGCCGGCGGCCAGGTTAAACGCCTGCCCGACACCCCACGCTGATGGCTGCAGCGTCGCCTACCAGCGCCGGGCAAGCGGCAGAAACCCAGGCCCTTGAATACCTTCAAGGGCAGGGGCTGCAACTGCTGGCACGTAACTGGCGATGCAAAGGCGGTGAGCTTGATCTGGTCATGCTCGACACCGATACAGTAGTATTCGTCGAAGTCCGCTACCGGTTTCACGCGGGCTTCGGAGGTGCCCTCGACAGTATCGACGGGCGCAAGCAGAAACGGTTGGTGCTTGCCGCCAGCCTGTTCCTGCAGAAGGAGCCCCACTGGGGCAACCACCCCTGCCGCTTCGACGTAGTCGCCCTGCAGGGCAGCCACCATGCAGGCAGACCGCTTCAATGGCTGAAAAACGCCTTCGAATGCTGAACCCATTACGTTTTTTTTGCTCTATGTATCGCGGGCTGGTCGTTGTTGCGCGTAGCAAAGGCCACCGCCCCATTTAAGGTCACCAGATGGACATGCAATCCCGAATTCGCCGGCTGTTTCAGGCCAGCATCGATACCAAGCAACAGGCAATGGACATCCTGGCACCGCACATCGAGCAGGCCAGCCTGGTCATGGTCAATGCACTGCTCAACGAGGGCAAGATGCTCGCCTGCGGCAATGGCGGCTCGGCCGGCGATGCCCAGCACTTTTCATCCGAGCTGCTGAACCGCTTCGAGCGCGAACGCCCGAGCTTGCCGGCCATCGCGCTGACCACCGACAGCTCTACCCTGACCTCGATCGCCAACGACTACAGCTACAACGAAGTTTTTTCCAAGCAGATCCGCGCCCTGGGCCAACCTGGCGACGTTCTGCTGGCGATCTCCACCAGCGGCAATTCGGCCAACGTGATCCAGGCGATCCAGGCCGCACATGACCGCGAAATGATTGTCGTAGCATTGACGGGCCGTGACGGCGGCGGCATGGCTTCACTGCTGCTGCCAGAGGACGTGGAAATCCGCGTACCCTCGACGGTTACCGCGCGCATCCAGGAAGTCCACCTGCTGGCGATCCACTGCCTGTGCGATCTGATCGACAGCCAACTGTTCGGGAGTGAAGAATGACCCCTATGCGCCTCGGCCTGATGGCCCTGACCCTGTGCCTGAGCGTCACCGGTTGCAGCTCGGTACTGACCTCTACCCGCAATTCGCCGATCGAAGACGATCGCGGTACGCGCACCATTGGCAGCAAGATCGACGACTCACTGATCGAAACCAAGGCTGCGGTGAACATTTCCAAGGCCAACCCGGACCTGGACAAGGGCTCGCACATTGTCGTCAGCAGCTACAACGGCATCGTCCTGCTGGCCGGCCAGACCCCTCGTGCCGAGCTCAAGAGCCTGGCCGAGCAGACTGCCAGCCAGGTACAGCGGGTGAAGAAGGTGCACAACGAGCTGCAGGTGATGCAGCCCTCCTCGATCCTGGCACGCAACAACGACGCCTGGCTGACCACCAAGATCAAGACCCAGATGCTGACCGACAATGCCGTGCCCAGCTCGCGCATCAAGGTGATCACCGAGAACGGCATCGTCTACCTGCTCGGCCTGGTTACCCAGCAGGAGGCCAACTCGGCCACTGCCGTGGTGCAGGGCGTGTCGGGCGTGCAGAAAATCGTCAAGCTGTTCGAGTACATCGACTGATTGCGCTTGCTTGAGATTGTTAGCGCCTGCGAGACCGGGCGCCGCCCGCGCGGCGCATCGCGAGCTAACGCTCGCTCCTACGCTTGTTTCGGGCCAGTAACGCCTGTGACAGGCGCCCGCGGCCCCCTTCTTTGTAGGACGCGACATTGCAATCTCACTGCCAGAAAAAAGGCGATCCGGTTGGATCGCCTTTTTTGTTACTTGACCACTTTCAGGCTTGGCCGCCCTGTAGGGCGCGGTGGCTGACCACCACCTTCGGGCGGGCCATCGTCATCCGGCCGCACATCATCATCGTCTTCGAAGTCGTCTTCCATCAACGACGGCTCCAGCTCGAAGACCATACCCTGACCATTTTCGCGGGCGTAGACCCCCAGGATGGCGCCAACCGGCACGAACAGCGAATGGGTCACGCCGCTGAATCGGCCCTCAAAGCTGACCGCATCGTTTTCCATCTTGAGGCCACGCACAGCACTTGGCGAAATATTCAGGACGATCTGGCCATCACTGGCGAAACCATCAGGCACCTGCACCTTGGGGAACTCGGCATTGACCAGCATATGGGGCGTGCAATCGTTGTCGACGATCCACTCGTACAGTGCTCGAACCAGATAGGGGCGACTGGAGTTCATCAACGGCTCCTTAAAGCTTGCGCATTTCACGTTCAACGGAGGACAAGCTCGCCTGGAAAGGCTCGCGGGCGAACTGACGCTCCATGTAATCCAGCAGCGGCTTGGCTTGCCGCGGCAATTCGATACCCAACACTGGCAAGCGCCAGAGTATGGGCAATAGACAACAATCGACCAGGCTTTGCTCATCGCTCATGAAACAAGCGAACTCATTGAACAGCGGCGAAACGCCGGTCAGGCTTTCGCGCAGGGCCTTGCGCGCTTCGGTACGGGCAGCTTCCCTGCTGCGCGGATCGAGTACGGTGTCGGCCAACGCACACCAGTCGCGCTGAATACGGTGCATCAGCAAACGGCTGTTACCGCGTGCCACCGGATAAACCGGCATCAGCGGCGGGTGCGGGTAACGCTCGTCGAGGTATTCCATCACCACGGTCGGCTCATACAATGCCAGGTCCCGGTCAACCAGGGTCGGCACGCTGCCGTACGGATTGACCTCGGCCAATTTGGGCGGCAAACGAGCAGGATCGACATCGATGACCTGCACGCTGACGCCCTTCTCGGCCAGCACCAGGCGTACCCGATGAGAATAGTGGTCAGCGGGGTCGGAATAGCAGGCTAACCTGTTGGTTGCGCCCATGTAGCGGCTCCTCGCACGAAATGCGTGTACAACTGTAAATGAAAACGCGCCCGGGGTGCCCTAGCTGTTTTGCTAGGGCACCCCGGGCGCGCTCAACAACCAGAAATTACTGCGTGATCAGTGCACGTCCTTCCAGTACTCACGCTTGAGCAAATAGGCGAATACGAAGAAGAAAGCCAGGTACAGCAACACGTACGTACCGATGCGCTGGCTTTCCAGTTTGACCGGGTTGGCCGAATAAGCCAGGAAGGTCACCAGGTTCTTGACCTTCTCGTCGAACTGCTCGGTCGTCAGGGTACCGGATTTCGGCGTGATGGTCAGCTGGTCACAGGCTTCATGGGTAATCGGGCTGCCGGTCAATGGGTCGAATTGCTTCTTGCCGTCGGTAACGGTCTGCACCTGCTTGCAGCCAATTACCTGGTTACCCTGCAGGCCCACCAGCACGTTGGGCATGCCAACGTTCGGGAACACCTTGTTGTTCACCCCGTAAGGCCGTGACGGGTCCTCGTAGAAGCTGCGCAGGTAGGTGTACAGCCAGTCAGTGCCACGCACCCGGGCGACCAGGGTCAGGTCGGGCGGTGCCGCGCCGAACCAGGTCTTGGCGTCACTGGGTTTCATGCCGATCTGCATGTGGTCGCCGATCTTCGCACCGGTGAACACCAGCTTCTCGAGCATCAGCTCGTGCGGGATACCCAGGTCGTCGGCCACCCGTTCGTAGCGCTGAAACTTGGCACTGTGACAACCCATGCAATAGTTGGCGAAGGTTCGTGCACCGTCCTGCATGGCAGCCTTGTCGGTTAGGTCGATATCGACCTTGTCCAACTCCAGGCCGTGTTCGGCAGCGAAAGAAAAGGCAGGCATCACTGCCAGCAAAAATACTGCAATCAACTTTTTCATCAGCCAGTCACCCTTTCCGGAACCGGTTTGGTCTTCTCGAGCCTTGTGTAGAACGGCATCAGCAGGAAGTAGGCGAAGTACAACACCGTGCACACTTGCGACAGCAAGGTACGCCCAGGTGTCGGCGCCAGTACGCCCAGCACGCCGAGGATGACGAAGGCCACACAGAACACCAGCAGGAAGACCTTGCTGATCCAGCCCTTGTAACGCATGGAGCGCACCGGGCTGCGATCGAGCCACGGCAGTACGAACAGCACGGCGATGGCCGCGCCCATGGCGATCACCCCCATGAGCTTGTCAGGCACCGCGCGCAGAATCGCGTAGAACGGTGTGAAGTACCACACGGGGGCGATGTGCTCCGGTGTCTTGAAGGCGTTGGCCTGCTCGAAGTTTGGTTTCTCCAGGAAGTAACCCCCCATTTCCGGGAAGAAGAACACCACGGCGCAGAACACGAACAGGAACACCACCACGCCGACAATGTCTTTCACCGTGTAGTAGGGATGGAACGGAATGCCGTCCAGCGGGATGCCGTTTTCGTCCTTCTTCTTCTTGATGTCCACGCCATCGGGGTTGTTCGAGCCCACTTCGTGCAGGGCCAGGATGTGCAGCACCACCAGGCCCAGGATGACGATGGGCAAGGCGACGACGTGCAGGGCAAAGAAGCGGTTGAGGGTGATACCCGAGATCAGGTAGTCACCGCGGATCCACTGGGTAAGGTCGCCACCGATCACCGGGATAGCACCGAACAGCGAGATGATCACCTGGGCCCCCCAGTACGACATTTGGCCCCACGGCAGCAGGTAGCCCATGAAAGCCTCGGCCATCAGCGCCAGGTAGATCAGCATGCCGAACAGCCAGACCAGCTCGCGCGGCTTCTGGTACGAGCCGTAGAGCAAGCCGCGGAACATGTGCAGGTAGACCACGATGAAGAACGCCGAAGCACCGGTAGAGTGCAGGTAGCGGAGGATCCAGCCGTACTCCACGTCACGCATGATGTACTCGACCGAGGCGAACGCCTCTTCCGCCGAGGGCGTGAAGCTCATGGTCAACCACACACCGGTGACGATCTGGTTGACCAGCACCAGCAACGCCAGGGAGCCGAAGAAGTACAGGAAGTTGAAGTTCTTGGGCGCGTAATACTTGCTCAGGTGGTCTTCCCACATCTTGGTCGCGGGGAAGCGAGCATCAATCCAGTCCATGAACTTGCTCATCATGCTTTCTCCTGGTCGACGCCGATGACGATGATGTCGTCCGTCTCGTAAGAGTGCGGCGGCACGGGCAGGTTGAGAGGCGCCGGCTGCGATTTGTAGACACGGCCAGCCAGGTCGTAGTGGGAACCGTGGCACGGGCAGAAGTAGCCACCCACCCATTTCGGGCCAAGGTCGGCAGGCGCAACCTCTGGACGGAAGGTGGGCGAGCAGCCCAGATGCGTGCACAGGCCGACGAGGATGAGGATTTCCGGCTTGATCGAGCGAACCTCGGGGTCGACATAGGTCGGCTGCACCGAAGCCTTGGATTCTGGATCAGACAAATCGCCGGTAATTTTCTTCAGGTTGCCGAGGATTTCCTCCGTACGCCGAACGATGAACACCGGCTGGCCACGCCACTCGGCCACCATCTGCTGCCCGGCCTCGACCTTGGCGATATTGACCTTCACCGGTGCGCCCGCGGCTTTCGCCTTGGCACTGGGAAACCATGACCCCACGAACGGTACCGCAGCCCCCACTGCCCCCGCTGCCCCGACCACGGATGTCGCGGCTACGAGGAAGCGGCGCCGGCCTGCGTTGACGCCGTCATTGCTCATTCAGTCCTCTCCCATCAGCTTGCTTGGCCAGTTGGACCTGACCTGTACTTAGGTAATGTCTGTGGCACTAAAAATTGGCCGCCATGGTAAGAAACAAATCCACACACTGACAAGGTGATTACCCCTGGTCCGGGCTACAACCCTCGCTTTGCTTGATCTGCGTCTATGCGGCCAGCGATCACGGACATGCTGACAGGTTAGTTCAAGCCAAAAAAAAAGCCCGGTTCCAAGGAACCGGGCTTTTTTCGACTGCCGAAGCGGTATTAACGCTTGGAGTACTGAGGACGCTTACGCGCTTTACGCAGACCCACTTTCTTACGCTCGACTTCACGAGCGTCGCGGGTGACGTAGCCAGCACGACGCAGAGCGCCACGCAGGGTTTCGTCGTATTCCATCAGAGCGCGGGTGATACCGTGACGGATCGCACCGGCCTGACCGCTGACACCACCACCGGAAACGGTGACGTAGATGTCGAACTTCTCAACGGTTTCGGTCAGCTCGAGTGGCTGGCGAACAACCATGCGAGCGGTTTCGCGACCGAAGAACACGTCCAGAGAACGGTTGTTGATGGAGATGTTACCAGTACCCGGACGCAGGAATACGCGAGCGGTTGCGGTCTTGCGACGGCCAGTGCCGTAATTTTGAGTCGCCGACATAATGAACTATCCCGTTAGATCTTCAGTTCTTGAGGCTGCTGAGCAGTGTGTGGGTGAGCAGCACCCGCGTACACTTTCAGCTTGCGGTACATGTCGCGACCCAGCGGGTTCTTAGGCAGCATGCCTTTGACCGCGGTTTCGATAACACGCTCAGGGGCCTTGGCGATCAACTTCTCGAAGTTGATTTCCTTGATACCGCCCGGGAAGCCGGAGTGGGAGTAGTACATTTTGTCGGAAGACTTGGCACCAGTCACACGAACCTGCTCGGCGTTGATAACGACGATGTAGTCGCCGGTGTCAACGTGAGGGGTGTATTCTGGTTTGTGTTTGCCACGCAGACGGGTAGCGATTTCGGTAGCCAGACGACCCAGGGTCTGGCCAGCGGCGTCAACTACGAACCACTCGCGCTTTACTGTTTCCGGTTTAGCAGTAAAAGTTTTCATTCTCTAAAGCCTCAGAGGCCGCCCAGCGAAAAATAGACGGCGAATCTTACTGGATAGTGCACAGCTTGCCAAGGGCAAGCGCGCAGCCGAACACAGACGCTTTTGGGGGCTCGGGTCGGGCACGCCAATGTTCGACGGGGTTCTTCCTGCGTGATGGTGCATCACTTCCGCCACGCGGAGAGGGGCTGAATTATCCAGATTGCGCGAAAAATTTCAACCTGCTTTGATGGGCTTCTATTGCCAAGGAGTGTCTAACCGATGGAATACCGCCAGCTCGGCCGTACCGACCTCAACGTCAGCGCCCTGTGCCTGGGCACCATGACCTGGGGCGAACAGAACGTCCAGGCCGAGGCCTTTGAACAGATTGCCCGGGCCAAAGCCGCCGGGGTCAACTTCATCGACACCGCCGAGATGTACCCGGTGCCGCCTCGCCCGGAAACCTACGCCGCTACCGAACGCATCATCGGCAACTGGTTCAAGACCAACGGCGATCGCGATGACTGGGTCCTGGCCAGCAAGGTCGCTGGCCCCGGCAACGGCATCAGCCACATCCGCGATGGCCAGCTCAAGCACAACCGCCAGCACATCGTCGCGGCGCTGGAAGAAAGCCTCAAGCGCCTGCAGACCGATCGCATCGACCTGTACCAGCTGCACTGGCCAGAGCGCAGCACCAACTTCTTCGGCAAGCTGGGCTACCAGCACCTGCCGCAGGATCACTTCACCCCGCTGGAAGAAACCCTCGAAGTGCTCGACGAACAGGTACGCGCGGGCAAGATCCGCCACATCGGCCTGTCCAACGAAACCCCGTGGGGCACCATGAAGTTCCTGCAACTGGCCGACAGCCGTGGCTGGCCACGGGCGGTGTCGATCCAGAACCCGTACAACCTGCTCAACCGCAGCTTCGAAGTGGGCCTGGCCGAAGTGGCCATTCGCGAGCAATGTGGCCTGCTGGCCTATTCCCCGCTGGCGTTCGGCATGCTGTCGGGCAAGTACGAGAACGGCGCACGCCCGGACCACGCCCGCCTGACCTTGTTCAGCCGCTTTGCCCGTTACTCCAACCCGCAGACCGTGGCCGCCTGCAGCCGCTACGTGCAACTGGCCCGTGAGCACGGCCTGGACCCGGCACAAATGGCCCTGGCGTTCGTTACCCGGCAGCCGTTCGTCACCAGCAACATCATTGGCGCAACCAACCTGCAACAACTGGACAGCAACCTGGCGAGCCTTGATCTAAGCCTGAGCGATGAGCTACTGGCAGCGATCGAAGCCATACACCAGGCGCAGCCGAACCCGGCGCCTTGAGCTGAAAAGGGCTGCTTCGCCGCTCAATCCCTGGCAGAGCAGCCCCGCTGCTACGCGGGGTAGACACAATCGCCAAAAAATAAGACGATCCAGCCGGTGATTGACCACTCTACCCTATAAGAACAATGACAATGATGTTTACCCAACCCCCCGCGTCGCTGCGGCGCGTCAGCATCCTGGCCATTGACAAGGTGTTCGCTTCTACCTTGATGCAGGCCAAGGACTTCTTCCACCTCGCCAGCCTGCGCTACAGCAAGCAGCTGGGCCTTGGCTTGCAGCCGATGTTCGAGATCCGCCTGGTGAGCCCCGACGGCCAACCCGTGGACAGCTTCAGCAATGTACAGCTACCGGTCGACGGTGGCCTGGACGATGCCGATGTGATCATCCTGCCGGCCTACTGGGACGACTTCGACAACCTGTTGCAACATTATCCACAGGTGCTGCCGTGGCTGCGCGAACAGCATGCGCGCGGCGCGGTGCTGTGCGCCGAGGCCAGCGGTGTATTCTGGCTGGCCGAGTCCGGCCTGCTCGACGGCAAGGAGGCGACCACCTACTGGCGCTTCTTCAGCAGCTTTGCCGAACGCTTCCCGAAGATCCGCCTGAACCAGGACAAGCACCTGACCGACGCCGACAATATCTATTGTGCCGGCGGAGCCACTTCGGCCTGCGACCTGTATATCTACCTGATCGAGCGGTTCTGCGGCGCCAACGTGGCGCGGGCCGTGTCGCGCGACATCCTCTATGAAGTGCAGCGCAACTACACCCCGGGGCGCATGGGCTTTGGCGGGCAGAAACTGCACCAGGACCTGATCATCCTGCAGATCCAGCACTGGCTCGAAGAGCACTTCGCCGACAAGTTCCGCTTCGAGGATGTGGCCCGCAACCACGGCATGAGCATCCGCAACTTCATGCGCCGGTTCCAGGGCGCAACGGGTGACAAGCCGCTGCACTACCTGCAACGGCTACGCATCGAGACAGCCAAGGGGTTGTTGTCAAGCACGCGCAAGAGCATAAAGACCATCAGCTATGAGGTCGGTTATGACGATGCCAGTTTCTTTGCGCGCTTGTTCCGCCAGCACACCGAGCTGTCGCCGAACCAGTATCGCCAGCAGTTCATGCAAGAGGCTTGAGGGCCACGGGGCTGCGCTGCAGCCCTGTCGCGACACAAGGCCGCCCCTCAATGGCCTGCGTACGCCGACCCATGCAGGAGCGACCCCAAAGCTCTCAAGGCTTGTGTGCGCGAGACAGGAACTCGTGCGACTGCATCTCCAGCAACCGGCTCAGGGTACGCTGAAACTCGAAGGCCAGACGACCACCGGTATACAGGTCCTTCAGCTCCACCTCAGCCGAAATGATCAGCTTGACGTTACGGTCGTAGAACTCGTCGACCATGTTGATGAAGCGGCGGGCAATGTCGTCGGTGGTGACACTCATCTGTTCGACGTTGCTCAGCAGCACGGCATGGAAAATCTTGCCCAGTTCGATGTAGTCGTTCTGGCTGCGCGGCCCGTCGCACAGGGCGCGGAAATCGAACCAGGCGACGTCGTCGCAAGTACGCAGCGCATGGATCGGGCGGTTTTCGATCATCAGTACGTCGTTCTCGACCGCCTGGGTGCACTCAGGGGTCAGTGCCTTGAAGCTGGCACGCATGCTCTGGTGCGCTGCATCGTTGAGCGGGTAGTGGAACAGCTCGGCCTGCTCCAGATGGCGCAGACGGTAGTCGACCCCACTGTCGACGTTCACCACGTCGGTGTACTGCTTGATCATGGCAATCGCCGGCAGGAAGCGCGCACGCTGCAGGCCGTCCTTGTATAGGCCGTCCGGCACGATGTTGGACGTGGCCACCAGCGATACACCGTTCTTGAACAGCTCTTCCATCAGGGTGCCGAGGATCATCGCGTCGGTAATGTCCGAAACGAAGAATTCGTCGAAGCAGATCACCTTGGCTTCTTCGCTGAAGCGCTTGGCGATGAGGGTCAGCGGGTTCTTCTCGCCCTTGAGGGTTTTCATTTCCTCGTGCACACGCTTCATGAAGCGGTGGAAGTGCGTACGCATCTTCTGCTTGAACGGCAGCGCTTCGTAGAAGGTATCGACCAGGTAGGTCTTGCCTCGCCCTACCCCACCCCAGAAATACAGGCCCTTGACCGGGGTCTGCTCTTTCTTGCCGAACAGCTTGCCGAATACGCCCGGCTTGTTGTTCTGCGCCTGTACCAGGTCGTCGTACAGGCGCTGCAGGTGACGCACCGCAGTTTCCTGCGCCGCGTCATGGAAGAAGTCGGGACGTTTCAGATCTGCTTGATAGCGTTCTAAGGGAGTCATGATTCGTTAGCGAGGCAACAAAAAACGGGCCGTCACTGTAGCGACAGGCCCGCTTTATGGCAATCAGACTTGCGTCAATATGCCTCAGCCTTGCTGTGGTGCCAGGGCCTCACGCAGGCTTTGAATGGCGGCATCACGGGCTTCAGCACTGTCGTACTGCGGCCCTTCGGCAACCTGCTCACCGTTCAGCCACAGGGCGAAGCCCAGGCCTTCAAGACGCACATCGGCCTCACCACCCTGCTGCAGCTGCTTGCTCAACGCACCGGCACTCTTGCCGTCGGCAAAGCTGCGCGACAGCAACAGCTGCTCGCCGTCGGCGGCCAGCAGGCGGAAGCGGAAGCTGCCATCTTCGTCACGGAAGCTGACGAACCGTGCGCTCTTCGCGGCCTTTTTCTTCACTTCGGCGCTGGCCTGCACGCTGCTGCGGAACGAACGCAGGCCAACCGCCTCGCGCAGTTGCTCGAGGAACGGTGTGGCAATCTTGCGGGCCTTGCCAGCGCCAGCCAGCAGGATGTCTTCGAGGTCCGCCGGGCGGGCGATCAGCTGATGGTAATACTCGCGCTTCTCGGCCAACTGGCCATCGAGCAGCTGGAACAGGCGCTGCTTGGCATCGCCCCAGCCCAGCCCCTCTAACAGCTCATCGCGGAAGCCGGCGCATTGCTCCGGCGTCGAGAAGGCCTGATACAGGGTGAACAGGTGCGAATTGTCTGGGTCTTTCGCCTCGCCCGGGGCACGCGAATCGGTGACGATGCGGGAGATGGCGTCTTTCATGTCCTTGGCGCTGGTGAACAACGGGATGGTGTTGTCGTAGCTCTTGGACATCTTGCGCCCGTCCAGGCCCGGCAGGGTTGCGACGCTTTCTTCGATCACCGCCTCTGGGAGGGCGAAAAAGTCCTGGCCTTGGCCAAACAGGTGATTGAAGCGCTGGCCGATGTCGCGGGCCATTTCCACGTGCTGGATCTGGTCACGGCCGACCGGCACCTTGTTGGCATTGAACATCAGGATGTCTGCGGCCATCAGTACCGGGTAGCTGAACAAGCCCATGGTCACGCCGGCATCCGGGTCTTCGCCCGCTTCAACGTTCTTGTCCACCGAGGCCTTGTAGGCGTGTGCGCGGTTGAGCAGGCCCTTGGCCGCAACGCAGGTCAGCAGCCAGGTCAGCTCGGGGATTTCAGGGATATCGGACTGCCGGTAGAAGGTTACCTTGTCCGGGTCCAGGCCACCGGCCAGCCAGGTGGCGGCGATTTCCAGACGCGAGCGCTGGATGCGCAGCGGGTCATCGCACTTGATCAGGGCGTGGTAGTCGGCCAGGAAGTAGAACGAGTCGACACCGGGCTGCTGGCTGGCACGGATCGCCGGGCGGATGGCGCCGGCGTAGTTGCCCAGGTGCGGTGTGCCGGTGGTGGTGATACCGGTAAGAATGCGCGTGGTCATGGGTGTTCGCTTATTCAGGCTTGGCTCAGTTCGAAAGGCGCGGCAGCAGCAGATCCTTCAGATCGGTCAGCTTGCCATGGAAGAAGTGTCCGCATTCTGCCACTTTCAGCAGCTCATGGGGGCGCCCCAGTGCGTCGGACCATGCATAAACCAGCTGCGGATCGACGACTTCGTCGGCATCAGGCTGCACCACCGCGATCGGGCAGCGCTGCGGTAGCGGGAAGTCGGCGGTCAGGCGCATCACCGCCGGGGCGATCATGAACAACTGCTGCACGGCCACGCCACGGGCTTCCAGGCGACCAGCCAGGCTGGTGGCGACGAAGCCACCGAACGAGAAGCCCATCAGCACCAACGGCAACCCAGGATGCTTGGCACGCAACCAGGCCGCCGCCGCCTCGGCATCGGCCACCTCGCCAGCCCCCATATCATGGCTGCCGGCACTCTGGCCGACGCCGCGGTAGTTGAAGCGCAGGGTCACATAGCCGGCATCACGGGCGGTGCGCTGCAGTGTCGAGACCACCTTATTGAGCATGGTGCCGCCCTGGACCGGGTTGGGATGGCAGATCAGCACCGCGCCACGGGCATCGGCCACGTCCAGGTACAAGGCTTCCAACTGGCCGCTGGGGCCATCGATGAACAAGGGGGTTTCGCGGACAAGCAAGGCACTACTCCGTGACCTCGGGGAGGGTCTATTCGTCTAGGTGAGGAATTCTGTTCTGATTTGCGATCGCTCGCGGTATACAGCGCAGGTCTGAGCCGTTAACGTAAAGCAAAGCCGTTTATAGAGGAAGGACTCGTGGAACTCTCGCTCCTTGTTTGGTTGTTGCCGACCCTGGCCCTGGTCATCGGTGTGGTGGTTGGTTTCGTCGTGGCCCGCCTGCTGCCCAACGCCGCGCCTAGCAGCACCCAGCGTCAGCTGGACGAAATGCAGAAACGTTTCGACAGCTACCAGAACGAAGTGGTGACCCACTTCAACAGCACTGCAGTACTGGTCAAGAAGCTGACCCAGAGCTACCAGGATGTCCAGGATCACCTGGCCGACGGCGCCAACACCCTGGCGCTCGACGAACTGACCCGCCAGCGCTTGCTGGCCGCGCTGCACTCCGAAGGCACTCAGGGCCCGCGTGACCGCCTGACCCCGCCGAAGGACACTGCCGAAGTGCCACGCGACTACGCGCCGAAAGTACCTAACTCGCCGGGCATGCTCGACGAGAGCTACGGGCTCAAGCGTTGATCGATTGCCAAGGAGGAGTGGGCTAGCCCCTCCTCCTGTTTCACCCCTCCAGACACACCTGCCACCCACAAGGCGTAGCCTTCGTACCTCATCTCAGGCCGCATTTCCTGCTGCCGGACGCTCTAGCACTTCCACATCCTGCATAAGTCCCTCAACCCGGAGCAGACCTATGCTGACTTATCGACAACGCTCTTTCATTGCCACCGTCGAAGCCGTAGATGGCACGATGCACTTCCTCGACCAACTGCACGGCGGGCCCGCCGAACTGGAAAAGACGCCACCCAACAAATCTGGCCCCCTGACCTCAGGCGGCCTGGCGATGGCCGGATTTGCCGGCCGAATGTTCCGCATCAACGCCCTCAGGCGGTCGAGGAACCAGGCCAACACTCAGAAAGCCCCTGCGCCGGCCAAACAACCTGCCAAGCGGGACCAGTCGTTTTACCTGGGCCATGTCCCGGACACGCTGGAACTTCCCCCTTTGAGCCTCTACTTCCGCCGCGTGGATAATGGCTACCGGCTGTTCGTCCGCTCCCAGGTGCGCTTCGGGCTCGCGCTTTACATACATGATGAGGACTGCGTGGGTGCCTTCCGTTCACCGCTCAATGGTGCCTACCCGACGCTTTTCGACTTGCTTGACACCAATAACTCGCGAATTTCCTTCGAGGACCTCGACGACCAGGCGATCGTGCGCCTGGCGCCAGCAGGCAGACAGGAACCCCTCATGCTGCGCACCTTCAATGGGATCCCGTTCACCTATATCTGCAAGAAGGGCCAGCAACCCCTTGAGTTGCGCCTGAACATCGTTGAGAGAAACGCCGCTTACCTCAATCACCCAGACGAGGTTTGAGGGGAGCACCAACACGCCGTGGCAGGGCCACGATGCGGCCCCCATGGTGCCACCAAGGCTTGACTGACAGGCATCAGGGGGTGGCTGCGACCTGGCAGCAAGCCTGCAATGCCTGCTCGACATCCGCCAGCAGGTCCTCGGCATCCTCCAGCCCTACTGACAACCGCACCAGGCCCTCGGAAATTCCGTGATGCGCCCGTTCTTCGGGCGTATAGCTGGAATGGGTCATGCTCGCCGGATGCTGCGCCAGGGATTCGGCATCACCCAGGCTCACCGCCCGGGCAAACAGTTGCAGCGCATTCATGAAGCGCCGCCCAGCCTCGACCCCGCCTTTGAGCTCGAAAGCGATCATCCCGCCCGGCATGCGCATCTGCCGTTTCGCCAGTTCGTACTGGGCGAACGACGCCAGCCCCGGATACTGGATCAGCTCCACCTGGGGCTGGCGCTCCAGGAACTCGGCAACCTGCTGGGCATTGGTGCAATGACGATCCATGCGCAGTGCGAGCGTCTTGATACCCCGCATCAACAGCGAGGCATCGTGCGGTGACAGCACCGCCCCCGTCATGTCCTTGAGGCCCTCAAGGCGAATCCGGTCTATCAGCGCCTTGCGTCCGATCACCAGCCCGGCCGTGACATCACCGTGGCCGCTGAGGTATTTGGTCGCCGAATGCACCACCAGGTCGGCACCCAGTTCCAGCGGCCGCTGCAGATAGGGCGTGCAGTAAGTGTTGTCGACCACGATGTGCAGGTCATGCCCTTGCGCCGCCTCCGCCACCGCCGCGATATCGACCAACTGCATGTTCGGGTTCGCCGGGGTTTCGAAGTAGATCATTCGCGTCTTGTGGTTGATCGCCGCTTTTAGCGCCTTGCTGTCATTGAGGTCCACATGGCACACCTTCACCCCAAACTCACCGATGCCATGGTGCATGAACGCGAAGGTGCAGCCATACACCGTGCGCCCGACGATGAGCTCGTCACCTGGCCGCAACAAGGTCCACAGGGTCGAGGTGACAGCCCCCATGCCCGACGCCAGGGCCAGGCCTGCCTCTCCTCCCTCCAGTGAGGCCATGCGCTGCTCCAGCAAGGCCAGGGTCGGGTTGGAAATGCGACTGTAGACGTGCCCGCCCTCCTCGCCGGCAAAGCATGCCGCGCCGTATTCGACGCTAGGGAAGGCATAAGTTGAAGTCTGGTAAACCGGTGGCACCAAGGCGCCGCCGTGGGAAAGCGGGTCGTAGCCATGGTGTATGGCCCGTGTCGAAAAACCGGTGTTGTTATGGGAGTCGCGCATGGCAACAGCCTCTGGTGGTTTGTTATAAGCTTATGCCACCGAGCTGGCTTATTTTTTCCAAAATCACCCACGCACTTACGCTGGCCTTGGAAAGAAAACAACAAATACAACATAAGGAGGGCAAATCATGCCTTCAAGCCTAGACCGCACCGACCGCGCCCTGCTTGCTGCGCTGCAACACAACGCCCGCCTGACCGTTGCCGAACTCGCCGACCAGGTTGCCCTGACCACCTCGCCCTGCTGGCGACGGGTCAAGCTGCTGGAAGACAACGGCTACATCACCGGCTACCAAGCCATCCTTTCGCCAAAATCGCTGGGGTTCGGCGTGACTGCATTTGTCAGCATCATGATGGACTCGCACACCAAGGACATGGCGCTGGCGTTCGAACAGCGGCTCATGGAAATTCCCGAAATCGTTGCCTGCCACAACATCTCCGGGCGCTATGACTTTCTGCTGGAGATTCTGGCGCGGGACCTGGAGTCGTTCGGGGAATTCACCCGCGAGGTGCTGCAGCGCTTGCCAGGGGTGAAGGAGATCTACTCGAGTTTTTCCTACAAGGCGGTGAAGGAGAAACGGGTGATACCGGTGTCGGAACAACACATCTGAGACAGATCCTTCCGAGCACCACGAAGCTTCCTACTGATTGACAGGCTGCCGCTGACATACCGCAAATTCGATGTACGTAAACCTAGTCCATGTGGTGATTCGGAGAACCTACATGGCACGGGACAACACGTATTATCTGGATGAAGCACTGTACATCAGCGCGCAAGCACCCACCGGTACTGAACTGCGTTTTATTGGTGGTGGGGGTGGGCCGGGCGCAGGTGGCTGGGGGCTAAGCGATGGTTATCCACGCGGCACCAGTCCAACCAAAAATGATATTGCTCGGGTTATTTCCACGCGCCGGGTGCTGACAGAAGAGTTTCGAATCATCGAGAAGGACTATTCAGACAAGTATGCGCATGACATAAAACAGCTTCCTGAAACTATAAACGCGCTCAAAGCCCAGATCAAAGCCGAAGCGAGCAGTACAAACCGCGCGGCATCAACACTCTTTACAGAGCAACAAATCCTATCGTCGCGCATCAGCCAGATTCGTGATGGTTATCTGCAGATTTTACCCGACGCCAACAACTACTTTGGCGTACCCGCCTTCTACAAGCGGGGCGACTCAATGATGAGCCGGTTTCTAGACCCGGGTTTCTTCGCAGCAACCACAGGCCAGGAATTAGGTGTGGAATGGGCCACAAGGCTGCAGAAGTCCTGGGAGGGTACGTACCGTTTACACCTGGAAGCTCAGAAGCACCAAGCATTGGCAGACGAACTTCAAGCACTGGCAAGCCAGGTAGATCAGGAAGAACTCAGCCAGCAACCGCTGGATTTGTTGCAGGTGATTGCGCGTAGAACAGCGCAGATCCACACAGAGCGACAAATACATTTCGATTGTTTACCTAATGTCCTTCAGCATGAGCTGGGGCAAACGGTCATCGATGACGCATTCACGCTTGCCCAAACCTTCAGTGCCTACCTGGCGACCGCTGATGCCCTAGTGCAGGCCAAGCAGTCGCAAATCCCGCCGTATCGAGATCAAAACCCGCGCATCAACGGCCCTCTGTCGAAGCCTCAACTTGAAGGGCTTTTGCATCTGGTCGATGAGCAACGGCTACGCCGGGCAGGCCCCCGCTGGCAGGAATACCACCTGGCACTGGCATTAACCGAATCGGTTAGATTTCTGGGGGTATATGCGGGTGCCACGCAGAACCTGATGCAGCGCGCGGCTGAAGTGGAAAACCTCAAGGCTCGACTCGCTGCACAGGAAGAAGCCGCACGCCAGCAGGCCGAAGCCGAGCGCTTGGCTGCAGAAGCCGAGCGGCAAAGGCAAGAGTCGCTGCGGCGTAATATCTCTTATATCAATGAAGCGCGTTTAGCGGGATCGACGCCAGCCGTAATCCCGATTGGTATAGCAACATTCGCGGTGGCCGAAACGCCTTATAAGGCTTTGAGCGAAGCGATCACAACGGCGATTTCCCGCCTCGTTGCGACTACCATCTCCTCGCTTGCGGTAGGCACCCTCGCGATGGCCTGGCCATCAACGCTGGGTAACAGTGAGCGTAGGTACCTGATCAGCACCCCCCTAGCCAGCCTTACGCCGCCCGGCGGGCCAGACCTTGCAACCTTGGCTCTGTCATCAACCAGCATCGACTTACCGTATTTGCTGGCAGGGGCGGAGCATGACAACGGCCTGGATCTGTATGTGGTGCCTGGGGGCAGGCCAGTACCGGTGCGCACGGCGACATTCGACACTGAACGCCTGGTCTACAGCCTTGCACTGGAAAATCCGCAGCGGATTCTGACCTGGACACCGGCCAACGCGCCGGGTGGTGAAGCCGGAAGCTCCACCAGCTTGCCGCAAGTCCCACCCGGCACCGTTGTTTACACCGGCAGCAGCCTGGACCCTGTCATTACCGAGCAGGAGGGTTACCCCGCACTCGATCTGCTGGATCAGGAACGGCTGATCATCACCTTCCCCATGGACTCCGGATTCCCGCCTATTCTGGTGGTGTTCAAGAGCCCGAGATATGAGCCGGGTATTGCCATGGGCTCAGGCGCGCAGATCGATGGTATCTGGCTTGGGGACATAACCAGGGAAACCGGAGCAAAAATCCCGACACAAATTGCAAATGCGCTGAGGGGAAGAGAGTTTGGAGATTTCGATGCATTCAGAACCGCATTCTGGAAGGCGATATCCGATACACAAGAGTTTTCTAGCCAGTTCAATGATGCAAACAGAAGGGCGGCGGCAAAAACTGAGTGCAACACCTGACCTTTCCGGTAGGGTGTTGCCATGTCTTATCACGAACTCAGCGTTGAAGAACGCTCCGATATCCAGGTCAGTCTGCTGCGTGGCATGAGCCAGCG
>NZ_JAPFCG010000059.1:0-686 GCF_026240995.1 Pseudomonas sp. DCB_BI
TCGAGCAGAACTCACAAATTTTACCTTAGCCTGATCCACCAGCAGTGAAACTGGTGTTCAGTCTATATCTATCACATATCCGAATTTTTAAAGAACGATCTGACAAAAGCCAGAAATCAACATTCGAGCTGAATGTTCATTTCTAAGTTCTGACAAGCTATTGCGTACGGCGTAAGTGGTGGAGCCAAGCGGGATCGAACCGCTGACCTCCTGCGTGCAAGGCAGGCGCTCTCCCAGCTGAGCTATGGCCCCGTATTTTACGGCTAAACCATGTAATGGTAGGTCTGGGCAGATTTGAACTGCCGACCTCACCCTTATCAGGGGTGCGCTCTAACCAACTGAGCTACAGACCTATAACAGGGTCGCTTTACAGCATCGTCTTTTACAATGAATCAAGCAATTCGTGTGGGAGCTCATCAGCAGGCTGATGTCGTCGATTAAGGAGGTGATCCAGCCGCAGGTTCCCCTACGGCTACCTTGTTACGACTTCACCCCAGTCATGAATCACACCGTGGTAACCGTCCTCCCGAAGGTTAGACTAGCTACTTCTGGTGCAACCCACTCCCATGGTGTGACGGGCGGTGTGTACAAGGCCCGGGAACGTATTCACCGCGACATTCTGATTCGCGATTACTAGCGATTCCGACTTCACGCAGTCGAGTTGCAGACTGCGATCCGGACTTCAC
>NZ_JAPFCG010000073.1:0-399 GCF_026240995.1 Pseudomonas sp. DCB_BI
TCGTGTTGCTGTGGTTGTCTGGTGTTGAAGGAGACATTGTGATGACCCAGTCTCACAAATTCATGTCCACATCAGTAGGAGACAGGGTCAGCATCACCTGCAAGGCCAGTCAGGATGTGGATACTGCTGTAGCCTGGTATCAACAGAAACCAGGGCAATCTCCTAAACTACTGATTTACTGGGCATCCACCCGGCACACTGGAGTCCCTGATCGCTTCACAGGCAGTGGTTCTGGGACAGATTTCACTCTCACCATTAGCATTGTGCAGTCTGAAGACTTGGCAGATTATTTCTGTCAGCAATATAGCAGCTATCCGTGGACGTTCGGTGGAGGCACCAAGCTGGAAATCAAACGGGCTGATGCTGCACCAACTGTATCCATCTTCCCACCATCCAGTG
>NZ_JAPFCG010000074.1:0-399 GCF_026240995.1 Pseudomonas sp. DCB_BI
GGCCATGGCCCAGGTGCAGCTGCAGGAGTCTGGGGGAGGATTGGTGCAGGCTGGGGGTTCTCTGAGTCTCTCCTGTGCGGTCTCTGGACGCACCTTCGTGGGTTGGTTCCGCCAGGCTCCAGGGAAGGAGCGTGAGTTTGTAGCTAGTACAACCTGGCTTGGTGGTACAAAAGAATATCAAGACTCTGTGAAGGGCCGATTCACCATCTCCCGAGACAACAACGAGAACACGGTGACTCTACAAATGACAAGCCTGAAACCTGAGGACACGGCCGTTTATTATTGTGCAGCCACGACTAATATTACAGTCTTTATTGGTACTAACTACCGCCGCGCTAGCGCGTATGACTACTGGGGTCAGGGGACCCAGGTCACCGTCTCCTCACACCACCATCACCA
>NZ_JAPFCG010000016.1:0-163104 GCF_026240995.1 Pseudomonas sp. DCB_BI
GCTGGCTCATGCCACGCAGCAGACTGACCTGGATATCGGAGCGTTCTTCAACGCTGAGTTCGTGATAAGACATGGCAACACCCTACCGGAAAGGTCAGGTGTTGCACTCAGTTTTTGCCGCCGCCCTGGTATAACTTCCCGATCGGTCAGTGGGCGACCGCAGTCAAATATCAGTTTCTTGATGATGTCGCTGTCCAGGCTGGAGTCTTCGAGCAGAACCCGACCCTTTTAGAAAATGACAATGCCTTCAAAGTGAGTACCCGTGGCGCGGAAGGTGCTCTCATACCCGCTGAGGTCATTTGGACGCCTAAACGCGCGTTATTTGGCCAGCCCGCGGAGTTCAGGCTTGGCGCTTTCTATAACACCACTGACGCCGATGACCTGCGCTACAACGCGGATGGCCATGAGCATGCGTTCGAGCCCGACACTCGCTACCAGTCGCATCGGGGGCGCAAAGGTTGGTGGTATGTCGCGCGCCAGACGGTGGGCCATGTTGGCGGAGATCAGCACCGCAAGATCGAGGTCTTTTCGGAAGGGTTCTGGAATGATCGCGATACTGGATTCGTCGCCAGGCATTACAACATCGGTCTTATCATCAATGGCCCGTTTGTCTCTCGTCCCGACGACTCGATCGGAGTCGCGATCGGGGGGTTGAGCGTTGCCTCGAATGTGACGGCACACCAGCGCCATGTAAACATCTACAATCAGGTCACCCGCTACGATGACCCGCGTTTTACCCCCGTCCAGACGGACGAATACAGTAGCGAGATCTACTACGGCGTGAAGATCACGGACTGGTTGACCGTGCGTCCCAACGTGCAGTACATCGTTCACCCTGGCGCAGTGGATGAGGTCGATAACGCGTTCTTGCTGGGCCTCATGGTCAGAGCGAGTTTCTAGCCTGTAGCGTCTGGCTGGGTTGCCCAGGGGCCACGTGCAGTTCGCGCAGGGCCCCTGATGCTTGCAGGATCATTAGCCTTCAACAGGTGCAGATTGTTGCAGATGGCTCAAGAAGTTCTGAAGCTCTCGGCTCCTTCCCATGCCTTTGCGCAAAATGATTCCATAGGGCGGTAAACCTTCGATAACGTACCCTGTGAGGACAGTGATCAGCCCTGTACGGACGTGATCATTGATCACTGCTTCGCTTAACACCATGACCGCATCCGTTAATTGCACGAGCTGCAGCATCGCCCAAATGGACGAGCACTCGATCGTTTTGGAGGGAGGGAGTAGATCCCTGTCCGCCCACCAGCGTTCCACGGCTTTTCGCCCTGGGCTCGCTGCTGGTTGAAGGAGCCACGTCCATTTCTGAAGAATGTCCTCCATCTTCGCAGGGGCGTGCGTTGCCAGTGGGTGTCCACTTCGCACCGCCATGACCAGACGATCGTTACCGAGGGGTTCGAATTCAAATCTGGACCTATCGCCTGGGGTGCCGAGACGTGCAATCGCCACATCCAGCCGCTCCTGCTCCAGCATCTCTATCAGCACGTCGCTGGTGTCACTCATCATCCGGATTCCCAGATGAGGTGAGGCGCTTTTCATGGTCGCAATAGTCGAGACCACCCGATCGAGTGCGCTACCCATGACGACACCTACGGCTAGATGGCCGTAGCCACCCTCCGCCCTGGCGGTCAGGTCTTCTACGCAGCGATCAAGGCTATTGAGCGCTGAATGGGCGAATTTCAAGAGTTCTTCGCCCACCGGGGTGGGCACGACGCCGCGAGGTTGGCGTTCGAACAGTGCGCACCCAAAAGCATCTTCTACTTCCTGAAGCATCCGGGTAAGGGTGGGCTGGGACATGTTGAGTGTCTCGGCGGCCCGATGCAGATTCTGGCAGTTGCCCAAAGTCGCCAACATGAAAAGGTGTCGGTACTTTAACCGCTTGAAAAGGCTATAAGTTTTGGCGCTGGGGCTGGCAAGGGAAGGATTCATGGCATTTGGCTATTTTATTTTGTGATTCGGTTTTTGTATCAATAAAGCAAAAAACTCTATTAGTCAAACATCGCTGCGATCGCTACGTTGTAAGTGTGTGCGGCAGTTTGGTCATGCCAAGGGCCGACTGCATTTTTCACCGATGCACATTGCTGGATTGCTAATAACAACAAGGAAAAGCCACCTATGTCGTCACAGCCTCGCTCCATCGAACAGCGTCTTGAGCAACTGGAGGATCGGGAAAAAATCAAAGAACTTAAATACCGATACGCCTTTCATTTAGATAATGGTTATGACCCTGATAGCATTGCCGCCTTGTTCTCCGAAGACGGGGAATGGATCATCAAAGGTGTGGGGGGTGATGTCCGCGGTCAAGGTGCAATCCGAGCACACTGTAAAAATTTGAGCAAAGGCATTTTGTGGAGCCAGCACGACATATTTGCGCCGCGCATTGAAATCAGTGATCAGGGCGATCGTGCGGTTGCCCACTTCAATCTCGTCTGCTTGTTGACAATGCGCACTGACGGTGCGGACGCCAAAGGCGAAGCATTTCTGCTCGCTGGAAACTACACCGACCATTTAGTGAAAATAAATGGGGCGTGGTTGTTCCAATCCATGACCGGAACCATCGAGCAGTCATCCCCTTGGGCAAAGGGCTGGGTTGAAGCCCCTTTCAAAAAAGAGTCTTGGTAAGACGAACCCTATTGTGGCATGCATTCGCAGAGGCAAAAAATGACGTTGTTGACTCCCTACGATCTATCGGGCACTCAATTAACCTCGCGCGTCGTAATGGCGCCAATGACCAGGTCGAGAGCCAAGGACACTGTGCCCAATGCCAGCACCGCGGCCTATTATCGCCAACGCGCCGGTGCAGGTTTGCTCATCACAGAAGGGGCGCAGATAACCCAGGAGGGTCAAGGCTATCTCTTCACGCCTGGCATTTTCTCTCCAGAACAGGTCGCTGGCTGGAGGCGAGTTACCGACCAGGTTCACGAAGCGGGCGGTAAGATTTTCATTCAGCTCTGGCACGTTGGTCGTATCTCTCATACGTCCTTGCAGCCCAATGGCAACGCTCCAGTTTCGTCAGTCGATACCTTGGCCGAAAACACTACGTGCTACGGCTATACCGCCGATGGTGAGCCGGGTCAGGTTCAGGTAACGCGCCCGCGGGCGTTGCCTGCCGCTGAGGTCGCCAGGGTGTCGCAAGACTTCGTCAAGGCAGCTGAAAATGCAATCCTTGCAGGGTTTGATGGTGTCGAGATTCACGGCGCGAACGGCTATATCTTTGAGCAATTCATCAATGGCGGATTGAACACGCGCACTGACGCGTACGGCGGCAGCATTGAGAACAGGCTGCGTTTCTTGTTGGAAACGGTAGATATGATTTCAGCAGCGATTGGCAGTCACCGAGTAGGTCTGCGGGTGGCGCCTTTCGGGCGTTTGTCAGCCATGCCAGCGTTTGCGGATGAGCGTGAAACGTGGCTGGCGGCGGCGGCAGCATTGAGTTCGCGAGACCTGGCTTATGTGCATTTGAGTGATCAGGATTCACTCTGCGGAAACCTCATGAACCGTGAATTTGTTCGCGAGTTCCGGGAGGTCTACCGCGGCACATTGATGTTCGCGGGATCGCTGACACAAGAAACTGCCCAGGCCATGCTGGATGATGGGCTTGTCGACCTTGCTGCTTTCGGTCGCCCCTATATCTCCAACCCCGATCTGGTAGATCGATTCAAGCGCGGCTTGCCGCTCAGCCCGTTTGACCGTGCGACTTTCTATGGAGGAGGGGATGAAGGATACATTGACTATCCGCCCTATGGCGGCCATTCCTGACGTGTCCGCCTGAGCCTGAATGTCGCCTTGATGAAGGGGCAGTGGGTATCCGTGCCCACTGCCTTTTCTATTTTAAGGCGGGATTCGGCCGGGGGGTGGGCTACGTGCTTGGCGCGATACGGTTTTCGTATCTAAATCCGCATTTTTTCCATTGGTCATGAATCGCAGAATTGGTTAGGTTCGGTATCGGCAACCAAAATACAACATGAGGTTCGTTTGAACCCTCCAGAGCCGGAGCAAGATGCTATGCCTGCGCATGATGTGATCGATCTCTCTTACCCTGCCATCTCGAGTGAAGCAGCCAGCTTCCTCGGTAAATCTCACAAGCTGTTCATCGAGGGTCAGTGGCAAGACGCCCAGAGCGGGGCACGAAGAAAAGTATTCGACCCGGCTACGGGAAAAGTCATCGCTGAGGTTGCGGACGGTGATCAAGCCGACGTCGACAAAGCTGTCAGCGCTGCTCGTAAGTCATTCGACTCTGGTGCCTGGCGCAAACTTTCGGGCTCTGAAAAAAGCAAGGTGCTCTGGCGGATTGGCGAACTGATCGACAAATACTCGCAAGAGCTGGCAGAGCTCGAAGTTCTCGATGAGGGGTCGCCCTACGGCATTGTCAAAGATGCCTATGTGCGGAACTCAGCCGAGCATTTCCGCTACTATTCCGGGTGGTGCACCAAGCTTAACGGGCTGTCCGTGCCTGTAGGCTTGGCCGGCGAGTGGCATGCCTACACGACCCATGAGCCAGTCGGCGTTGTTGGGCAGATCATCCCTTGGAATGTCCCACTGCTTATGGCTGCCTGGAAACTGGCTCCTGCGCTGGCTGCGGGTTGCTCCATTGTGCTCAAGCCAGCGGAGGACACGCCTCTCACCGCGTTGCGTCTGGCGGCCATTTGTGAGGAAGCAGGGCTTCCGCCTGGCACGCTGAACGTAGTGACGGGGGATGGCCGGTGCGGCGCTGCCTTGGTTAACAGTCCTTTGGTGGACAAAATCGCCTTCACTGGCAGTACCGCAACCGGCAAAGCAATCGCATCGGCAGCAGCCAAGACGCTCAAGCGAGTAACGCTTGAGCTGGGTGGCAAGAGCCCTGTCATCGTCTTCCCGGATGCTGACCTGTCTACCGCCATTCCTGGTGTTGCTCAAGCCGTCATGCTGAACAGTGGTCAGGCCTGTACTGCGGGTTCCCGACTTTATATCCACGAAGATGTATACGACGATGTCATCAACGGTGTCGCTGAATTCATTTCCGAGATGAAGCTCGGGCATGGGCTGAATAGGGCGACGCAGATCGGCCCTTTGATCTCCCAGCGCCAGCTTGGTCGCGTCAGTGAACTCGTCCGCACCGGTGTCAGTGAAGGTGCGAAGGTGATCTGCGGTGCCAGTCAGATGGACGGGGAGGGGTTCTTCTACAAACCTACTCTGCTGGCCAACGTCGATCATCGAATGACGGTTTATCGAGAAGAGATCTTTGGCCCGGTGATCTCCGCGATGAAGATCTCCAACCAGAGCCTCGACGATCTGGCGCGTGAAGCCAACAACACGGAGTACGGACTGGCCGCCAGTATCTGGACACAGAACGTCACCCAAGCGCATGCGCTCGCCGCGCGCATCCGGGCAGGGATCATCTGGGTCAACAGTCACAACCAGATAGACCCCTCTCTGCCCTTTGGCGGTTTCAAGGAGTCTGGCATTGGCCGGGAAATGGGCCTTAGCGGGCTTGAGCATTACACCGAGACCAAATCAGTCGCAGTGCTGCTGAAGAGCTAATCATTTGCCCGCCCAACGGGCCACACGAACCTCATTAAGACTGCGTCGCAATAGGCTCTCAGATTCCCCGCGGATGGGGGCTGAGAGCTGCTCTGTGTACGATCCCAAAGCGCGAAAAAAACAATAGGTGCGCACATGCAATTCCAAAAAGACGTCACCGATCAAGTGAGCACACTTGTTCTGTCTAAGCTACCTCTCTGGTTTGGCGGTTTACTCTTGGTGCTCGCCGCTCCGTTACTCGTAGGTGGGGTATACCTTGCCTGGCTTGGCGGATCCTTGTTCTATCTGCTCACCGGAGTATTGCTCGTTGTATCGGCCTACGGATTCTTTCAGCGTAAAAAGCTGGGTGTCTGGGTTTATCTGGGTCTCACTGCAACTGCCATCGCATGGTCGCTCTACGAAGTCGGGCTCCAGTTTTGGCCGATGGTGCCACGCCTCGCAGGGTTCCTGCTTCTTCTGATTCCTGTACTGCTGCTGGCCTCGAAGGTGGGCTTCACGCAGCGTCGGAAAGTGTGGGTGGGAGGTGCAGGGGTCACGTCAGTGCTGCTGGTCGCCGGCTTCATCGCGATGTTCTTCCCACATGGCGTTATCCAGGGGCCGGCTCGTCCTGCGGTCGCTAGTGGCGCGGCCGATAAAGCTGTAAACGGCAACTGGCAACATTATGGACGTACGCCGACTGGAACGCGCTTCGCACCGCTTGAGCAGATCACCCCAGAGAACGTTTCCAACCTTGAAGTGGCGTGGACGTTCCGTACCGGAGAGATTGCTGATGCAGGTTCTGAAAACCAGAACACTCCGGTTCAGGTGGGCGACACGCTTTACATCTGCACCCCTTTGAACAAGGTCTTCGCGGTGGATGCGAACACCGGTAAGGAAATCTGGCGCTACGATGCCAAAGTGCAAAACCAAAAGGTCTGGAACCGTTGCCGCGGTGTCAGCTATTACGACGCCACTGAGGTCTCTGATGCTGTGCGCAGTGCCTCGACCGCGGTTCAGGATTGCCCGCAACGGGTCATTCTCTCCACGCTCGATTCGCGGCTGATCGCTCTTGATGCCAAGACAGGGCAAGAGTGCCAAAGCTTCGGTATGAATGGCCAGGTTAGCCTCAAGCAGGGCATGGGCGAGGTTAAACCCACCTACTACATGGGCACTTCTCCCGTCACTGTCGCTGGCAACCTCTTGATTGTCGGTGGCTGGGTCTACGACAACCTGGAAACCAAGGAACCGTCTGGCGTCATCCGCGCGTTCAACGCTGCCACGGGTGAGCTGGAGTGGGCATGGGATTTGGGCAATCCATCGATCACCAAGTATCCACCACCGGGTGAAACGTACACCCGCGGAACGCCCAACATGTGGTCGACTGCTGCCTACGATTCCAAGCTGGGGCTTGTCTATGTACCGTTAGGCAACTCTACCCCCGATTTCTGGGGCGGGCATCGCTCTGAGGCGGCCAATCGCTACGCGTCCTCAGTTGTCGCGCTGGACTACAAGACTGGGCGAGAGCGCTGGGCTTACCAGACTGTTCATCACGACATCTGGGACTATGACATTCCTTCGCAACCCGCTCTGTATGATGTCCCGGATGGCAATGGCGCCAACCAACCGGCGTTGATCCAAACGACCAAGACCGGCAACATTTTCATGCTCAATCGGGAGACGGGTAAACCAATCACTGAAGTGGTCGAGCGAAGCGTCCCGCAACAAGAACTGGCTGGCGACAAAACGGCGCCGACCCAGCCGTTCTCGGTGGGCATGCCTTACATCGGTCAGGAAAAACTGACTGAGCAGGACATGTGGGGCGCCACAATCTACGATCAGTTGCTCTGCCGCATCCAGTTCAGATCGTTGCGATACGAGGGTGCCTTCACACCACCAGGCACCACTGCGAGCCTTCAGCACCCTGGTAATTTTGGCGGCATGAACTGGGGTAGTGTCTCTATCAACGAAGATACTGGCGTGATGGTCGTCAACGACATCCGGATACCGCTTCGCGTGCAGCTGATCCCGAGCGAACATCATGAGACCAATGGCAACGGTAAGCCCCACTCGGAGTTCGCTCCTATGCGTGGCACGCCATTCGTTGTGACCAACTCGTCCTTTGTCTCCCCGATAGACGTTCCGTGCCAAGCCCCTCCTTATGGGACTGTGACCGGTATTGATCTCAAGACGCGGGAGGTCATCTGGCAGCGTCCTGCAGGCACCGTCCAGGATACTGCAATCGCGGGTGTCAAAGTCCGGGCGCCTTTCCCGATTGGCATGCCAACCATCGGCGGTACCGTTTCGACGCGTTCAGGCCTGGTCTTCTTTGCAGGCACTCAGGACTATTTCCTGCGGGCGTACGATCAATCCACCGGCGAAGAGCTCTGGAAAGCTCGCATGCCAGTGGGTTCGCAAGCGACACCTATGACCTTTGTTTCACCGTCTAGCAATCGGCAATTCGTGGTTGTCAGTGCCGGCGGTGCACGTAGCTCAACGGATCGAAGCGATCTGTTGATCGCCTACGCGTTGCCTAAACAGCAGTAACAAGCCGTCGAGGTCACCTCAACCCTGAGGTGGCCTCGGCGGACCCGACGCCGCTCCAACCCCGCCTTCACGAAGCGTTGCATCGACATTGATCAGCGCCCCCCGCCGATGCCCACTCATTCTGTCCTGTCATTCCTGAATGTTTGGAATCGGAGCCCGATTATCTTTTCCGCGATCCCTTTTAGAGTAGAGCTCTGATGACTGGGCGCAGCAGCTGGCTGAAACTCACCGGCCTTCAGGCAGGTGGTCAGAAGGCCTTCGCCGTTTGCGCAAGCGCTTGCATAGCCCTGGTCTCCCACTCTCATTGGAGGACATTTCGTGGAAAACGCTATTCAACAGCTTATCGATCGTGAAGCCATTCGCGATCTCAGAACGCTTTACGCCCATCACCTGGACGGTAACAACATCCAGGCCCTAAGCGAGGTCTTCGCGGCGGACGCTGTGGTTGAGGTGACTGTCGGAAAAATGGAGGGGATTGAGGCGATCAAATCCGGTTTGCAGGAGGCCTTTGCACTCTACGACCGGGATAACCGGCGCAGCTTCCCGTTCATGCACGCAATCACCAATCACTGGATCAAGTTGACCGGGCCTGATACTGCCGAGGGGCGCTGCTACCTCATCGACTTCGAGACTGCGTCGAAGCCTGATCCAAACCCGTTACTGCTGCTAGGGCTGTACGCCGATGAGTACAAGCGAATCAATGGCGAGTGGCGCATCACGCGTACTCGATTGGAGGTTGTCTGGCCTGATCGCAGCAACCCTGAGCAAGTATCCGGCCAAACGGAAGGAGCGTGAATATGCACACGCCATTGAAGCTGAGCATTCTTGACTACTCTCCGGTGGATGAGGGACTGCTTCCTGTCGATGCGCTGGCGGCTAGCGTGCGCCTGGCTCAGCTTGCGGAGGAAAGCGGATTCCACAGGTTCTGGGTCTCGGAACACCATGGTGCTCCAGCGACTGCCAGCAATTCCCCTGAGATACTCATGTCGCGTATCGCATCGGCAACCAAGGCGATCAGGGTGGGTTCCGGTGGGGTGCTGCTACCTAACTACAGCAGTTTGAAGATTGCCGAGAATTACCAATTGCTTGAAGCGCTGTTCCCTGGGCGCATCGACCTTGGTTTCGGTAGAGCCCCTGGGGCTGCCAGGCGCACGAGCATGGCGCTCAATGATGAAAAAGGCGAGTCGATCCCCTATGGCCGCAAAGTTGCCGACTTGCTCGGGTTCGTGACCGGGAACCATATGCCCAACTCGCGCTATGAGGGCATGCGCGCGCATCCAGAGACCCGCAACAAACCTCAGCCTTATGTTCTAGGTGCTTCGGGGGCGACGGCGGAAGTCGCCGCGCAGGCAGGCCTGGGGTTCACCTTTGCCCATTTCATCAATCCTCGTGGCGATGGGCCGCATGCAGCTAGCGCGTATCGCCAGGCTTTCAAACCGACTGATTTTTCACAATCACCTTCGGTGGTCGTAGCCGTATTTGTAGCAGTCGGAGATACGCCTGAAGAAGCCAAGGATTATGCGGCGGCCTTTCACCTCTGGCTTACCTACGCAGAGAGTGCCAGCCCGTTCGATCGGGTGCCATCAATCGAGAGTACCCGTGCCCATCACTGGTCATCGGATGAGTTGGCGATTCGCGAGCGCAACAAAGGGCGGCTCATCTACGGGACAGCTGATCATGTCGTGGTCCAACTACGTGAGCTGGCAGATGCTTATGGTACTGATGAGGTCATGATCAACCTCATGATGCCAGGTGAGACCGCCCGGCTGAATGCATTGACCAGCATTGCCCATTCGCTGAGGAAAAGTGAGGTTGTGAGTCATTCGCTCGCTCAGGCAGAGGAATGCAAGGAGAGGGCGCATGACGCCTGATAGCCTTCCGATTGAAGCCCTCTCACCGTCAAATCACATAGCGCTGCATTTGGCCCATCGTTGGTTCGCCTTCCTGGAAGCACCTGGAGGTGACCTCGATGAACACCTGAAAATGTTCCATCCGAACGTTCTTCTATCCGGTCACCGGGTGCACCATGTGTTCGCCCAGGATCATCAGTCACTTGTGGCTTGGTTCGCATCGATACCGGATAAAATCAGCGCCCATCACATCATCCACTCAAATTACTCGACTGCAGAAAATGGCGATGGTCTGTTGAATATGGTTGTCGCTTACCAAGCGCCAGGGAAGGCGGGTATGCAAGGCTCGATCATCAGTTATGAAACGCGAATCGAGTTCTCGCCGGGGGCGCCGCGCTTTATCTCCCTCGACAAAACGCCGATCCTCTCGAACAAAAGGTCAAGCTATGAAACCTCATGGTCGACCAATCGTGTCCTCGCGCGCGTTCATGCAGAGCTGGGAGGACTAAATGGAGTGAGTGATTCAGTCCGGCGTGCCCTCGGAAATGAGGTGCGTCACCTTTCCGCCCAAGTCGTCGCCTCGGAAGGAAGCCCTGCATACGATGCGGTAGTGACCGCAGTTATGGGTGAGCCAGCTGGAGTGCGTGTGGTAAAGCTTCGTCTTACGGACGATGTCGCGCGCTCAATGCCGTCCATCGAGGACGCTCGGGTCATCGACTTTGGTGATACGCCTCTTTGAAAACAGTCCGGTTCGGGGGCGCAGCTACAGGCCAGCAGTGGTATGCGCCCCACTATGCTCTAAGGTGAACAGCAGCCACATTCCAATTTTTACAGCTCATCGATTGTGGTCTTCACAAGGCTGTCCTGCGCTTCAAGCTGATCCTTCCTTCACCGCCTTGCCAAACATCCGGACTCCTTCAAAGGATTCGGAACATGCCAAGCGCCCGTAGTCTCCGTTTCTTTGCAACCTGCCTCTCAACAGCTACAGCGCTATGCGCAGGCGTATTCACGCGCACGGCGTCTTGTCTGATTTTTATATTGGAATACAGGGATGAAATGACTGGAATTCCAGCTGATTAATCAAAATCAGGACGAGCATTAGAATTCCCTCCAAGCGATGGCGCCCGGGCTCTGTTCCGGTCGACATCATCATTCGCGCCAAATTTCTACATGACCGTCCAGGCGAGCTTGGGCCTTCAGGCTCTTGCTTGCACGCGTGTGCGCAAGCGGTTACGTACCGGAGTTTCTATGAACAAATCGTTTTCTCGGGCCGCGTTAGGGGTCTTGCCCCTTTCTGCTGCATTACTGCTGACGGGCTGTGATTCTGCGCAGGATCAAGCGGCGAGTCCTGCAGCGCTTAAAGTGGGGTACTACGCAGTCCGGGAAGCTCCGCTGACTTTGAGTACCGACCTCCCTGGGCGAACCTCCGCATTTCGCGTCGCTGAAGTTCGTCCGCAAGTTGCGGGCATTCTGGAGCGCCGATTGTTCACGGAAGGCACTGAGGTCAAACAAGGCCAGCAGCTGTATCAAATCGACCCGCGCACGTACGTGGCTCAGCAAGCCAGGGCTGAGGCCAATCTGCGCAGCGCGCGCAATCTGGCCGAGCGTTATGAGCGTTTGCTGAAAGCGCGCGCGGTGAGTCAGCAGCAACATGATGATGCCGTGGCTGCGTGGAAGCAGGCTGAAGCCGACAAGCGTGTGGCCGACATCAATGTCCAATACACCAAAGTGCTTGCACCTATCACGGGTCGCATTGGCAGATCCGCTGTTACTGAAGGTGCGCTTGTGACTGACGGTCAGGCCGCCGCTATGGCAACGGTGAATCAGCTCGATCCGATTTATGTCGATGTCACTCAACCCATCACCCGTATCCTTGCCCTCAAGCGCGCACTGAAGTCGGGTGATTTGAAAACCTCGGGCACTGACCAGGCTGAGGTCAGTCTGACCTTGGATGACGGCAGTGCCTACCCGCTTGCCGGTACCTTGAAATTCTCCGAAGTGAGCGTTGACCAAGGCACCGGCTCGGTCACTTTGCGCGCTGTTTTTCCCAATCCTGAACGTGCTCTGCTGCCTGGGATGTTTGTACATGCCCAAGTGAAAGAGGGGGTCCGCGAAAACGCCATTCTGGTGCCTCAGCAGGCCATCGTCAGGGACAGCCGGGGTGTTGCGACTGTATGGGTGATCACTGCTGACAATCATGTAGAGCAGCGCGATCTCGAGACTGTGCGCACGGTAGGGAACGCCTGGCTGGTAGACAGTGGTGTCAGGCCAGGTGAGCGGGTTATCACCGAGGGGCTGCAGTTCGTCCAGGCGGACTCGGTCGTCGAAGGGCAGCCTGCATCGAACGTCCACGTGAACACCGCTTTGACGGCAAACTGAGAGGTCTACAATGTCTCGTTTCTTCATTGATCGGCCAATTTTTGCCTGGGTGATCGCGCTCGCGATCATGCTCGGTGGAGCACTGGCGATCCACAGCCTTCCTGTCAATCAATATCCCAATATCGCGGCGCCGGCTGTGCAGATAACCGTCACCTACCCAGGTGCCTCTGCGCAGACCGTTCAAGATACGGTGGTGCAAGTCATCGAGCAGCAGCTGAACGGCCTGGATGGCCTGCGTTACATCAGTTCGGCAGCAAACAGTGACGGTAGCGTTGAAATCACAGTGACTTTCGACCAGGGCGTCAATCCTGATATCGCGCAGGTTCAAGTTCAGAACAAACTTCAGCTTGCGACGCCTAACCTGCCGGCGGAAGTGCAGCGGCAAGGGATCCGCGTGGTGAAGTTCCAGGTGAACTTCATGCTGCTGGTCAGCATTTACTCGAAGGATGGAAAGCTGAGCTACGGTGACTTGGGCAACATCATCGTGTCGAGCTTCCAGGATCCGCTGTCCCGTACCCAAGGGGTGGGCGACTTCTTCGTGTTTGGCTTCCAGAATGCGATGCGCATCTGGCTTGATCCCGCCAAGCTCAATAGCTACCAGTTGATGCCCAGCGATGTCACCGCCGCTATCTCGGCGCAGAACGTCCAAGTCTCGTCCGGAGCTATTGGCGGACTGCCGACGCGTAAAGGTGTTGAGCTGAGCGCGACGGTGATCGGTAAAACCCGGTTGAAAACCGCTGATGAGTTCAAGGAAATTTTGGTCAAGGTGCAGCCGGACGGTTCTCAGATTCGCTTGAAGGATCTGGGCGAAGTGGTGCTGGGCAATGAAACCTACTCCTACGACGTCAACTACAACGGTAAACCTGCAGCCGGTATTGCGTTGCGCTTGGCCACCGGCGCGAACATGCTGGAGACCGTCGAACGCGTCAAAAATACTGTCGACCAGCTTAAACCTTACCTGCCGCCCGGCGTAGAAGTCGTTTACCCCTACGACACCAGCCCCTCGGTGAAAGCCTCGATCGACTCGGTGGTGCATACCCTGTTCGAGGCAGTCGTTCTGGTGTTTCTGGTCATGCTGCTGTTCTTGCAGAACATGCGTGCGACCTTGATTCCAACCCTGGCGGTGCCGGTGGTGCTGCTCGGTACCTTTGGCGTGCTGTACGCCTGTGGGTTCACTATCAACGTGATGACGATGTTCGCCATGGTGCTGGCGATCGGGCTGCTTGTGGACGATGCCATCGTGGTCGTGGAAAACGTCGAGCGACTGATGGAAGAGGAGCACCTGTCGCCACGTGACGCCACCTACAAATCGATGCAGCAAATCTCCGGAGCGCTGGTAGGCATCGGCTTGGTGATTAGTGCCGTGTTCATGCCGATGGCTTTCTTTGGCGGCTCCGCAGGGATCATCTACCGGCAGTTCTCCATTACGATCATCACCGCGATGGGGCTCTCTGTACTGGTCGCGCTGGTTTTCACCCCGGCACTCTGCGCAACCATGCTCAAGGCGCATGCCGGTGGTCAGAAGAAGCAAACCGGTTTCTTCGCGTGGTTCAACCGCGTCTTCGAACGAAACACTGATCGCTATGCGTCCTCGATTTCGAGGATCTTGCGCAACCCCAAACGAACCTTCGTGATTTATGCATTGCTGCTGCTTGGCGTCGTCGCCATGTTCAGAAATCTGCCGTCTGCCTTCCTACCGGATGAAGACCAAGGATTGCTGATTGTGCAGATTCAGACACCGCCCAACAGCAGTGCTGAACGCACCCAGACGGTCATCGATAAAGTTCGAACGTATCTGTTGGAAGAGGAGAAAGACGGTGTCGTCTCCGCGTTCAATATCAGTGGTTTCAACTTCGCGGGTCGCGGGCAGAACTCTGCCGTGATCTGGGTGCGACTCAAGCCGTTCGAGGCGCGTACTGACAGTGAAAACTCAGCCTTTGCCATTGCTCAGCGGATAACGCGCTTTGCCAGCACTGTCCGAGATGCGAATGTCGTTTCAATCGTCCCCCCTGCCATCATGGAAATGGGTAACGCGACGGGCTTTGACCTTTTCCTCCAGGACAACGGTGCTCGAGGCCATGCTGCGCTGATGGAGGCGCGTGATCAGTTGCTCAAGCTGGTGGCCAAAGAGCCTGCGCTGGCCATCGTCAGGCCTAACGGGCTCGCTGATGAGGCTCAGTACCAGGTGACCATTGATGATGAGAAGGCGCGGGCACTGCAGGTTTCGATCGAGTCGATCGATGACACGATGTCTGTTGCTTGGGGTTCCACCTACGTCAACGACTTCGTCGACAAGGGGCGTGTGAAAAAGGTGTATGTCCAAGGTGAAATGGACGCTCGGATCTCGCCGGAAGACTTTGACAAATGGTACGTGCGAAATGCGGCTGGGCAGATGGTGCCATTCTCCTCGTTCGCCAGTGGTCAGTGGGTCTATGGCTCGCCCAAGCTGGAGCGCTATAACGGCATTCCTTCCGTTGAGTTGCTGGGACAGCCAGCACCGGGCTACAGCACAGGGGATGCCATGGCAGCGATTGAACGGGTCGCTTCGCAGCTGCCAAATGGCTTTGGAGTGTCCTGGACTGGGCTTTCTTATGAAGAACGAGCGGCAGGTTCTCAAGCGATCACACTGTATGTGCTGTCACTGATGATCGTGTTCCTCTGCCTTGCAGCTCTTTATGAAAGCTGGTCGGTGCCCGTATCGATCATGCTCGTTGTGCCGCTCGGGGTGCTTGGTGCGGTCGCCGCAACCCTCGGGCGAGGCCTTTCCAATGATGTGTTCTTCCAGGTCGGCATGTTGACGACCATGGGGCTTGCAGCGAAAAACGCCATCCTGATCGTCGAGTTCGCAAAAGACCTCTACGAAAACCAGGGCCGCACTCTGGTGCAGGCTGCAACTGAGGCAGCGCGTCTGCGGCTGCGTCCAATCATCATGACTTCCATCGCGTTCGTGATGGGTACGTTGCCTCTTGCACGCGCTTACGGGCCGGGCAGTGGCAGTCAGCATTCGATTGGTACTGCGGTGGTCGGAGGTACGCTCGCAGCAACATTCCTGGCCATTTTCTTTGTGCCGTTGTTCTACGTGGCTGTGACGAAAGTGTTCAAGTCAAGGCAGCGTGGGGCTGTGCGCGTAGCTATCCACGAGGGCGCTCATCATGACGCATAAACCCCTGCTGTTGGTATTGGCGATGACATTGGGTGGCTGCAGCCTGATCCCCGATTATCAACGGCCCGAGGCCCCGGTTCCCAGCACCTTTCCTGAGGGCGCCGCTTATGCGGCCCCATCTTCAGGAGGCGTCGCGAGGATCGATTGGAAAACCTTCTTCAAAGACCCCGCCTTGCATGAGCTGGTGGATTTGGCTCTGTCCAACAACCGCGACCTGCGCAAAGCGGCACTGAATGTCGACGCATACCGCGCCCAGTACCGCATCCAAGGGGCGGCGCTGCTGCCTGAGATTGGCGTTGACGGGCGCACTGGGCGCTCCCGAACCCCGGGGGACCTTTCAACAACGGGTCAACACATCACCTCGGGAGATAACAGTCTTCAGGTAGGGCTGACGAGCTACGAGCTGGACGTTTGGGGCCGAGTACGTAGCCTTGATCAGAGTGCGCTGGAAACGTATCTCGCGAGCGAAGAAACGCAACGGAGCGTGCAGTTGGGCTTGGTCGCCAACGTTGCGATCGCTTATTTCACATGGCGCACGGATCAGCAGCTTCTGGAGGTTACCCAGTCGACACTGCAAAACTACAGGCACAACCTGGATCTGGTACAAGCCAGTAGCGAGGCAGGTACTGCGTCGGATCTCGATGTGCGACAGGCAAGGACGCTCGTAGACAGCGCACGCGGGCAGGTTCAAGCATTCACCCGCCAGGTTGCCCAGGACGCGAATGCTTTGCGGCTGTTGCTAGGGATCGATCTGCCGGCAAACCTGAGCGGCGTAGATCTGGACAAACCCTTGCTCGCAGACATACCAGCAGGTCTACCCGCGGAGCTGATACAGCAGCGCCCGGACATCCGTGCTGCCGAGCATCAGCTGCTTGCGGCCAATGCAAATATTGGCGCTGCTCGTGCGGCGTTTTTCCCGAGCATCACGTTGACCGGGGCCGCAGGGACCGCCAGCAGCCGACTTAGCGGCCTGTTTGATGCAGGTTCGGAAAGCTGGAGCTTTGCCCCTCAAATCAATCTGCCCATTTTCAATGGCGGGCGACTCAAGGCGAGTCTGGACTACGCGAAAATCCAGAAGGATCTTGGCATTGCAAACTATGAGTCGGTAATCCAGACCGCCTTCCGCGAAGTGGCGGATGGCCTGGCTGCGTTGGGAACCTGGGGGGAGCAGATAGAGAGCCAGCGTGACCTGGTGCGCACCTTCGAGGAATACAACCAGATGGCGCAGCAGCGCTATGACGAGGGGGTGGATAGCTACCTGGCTCTACTTGATGCCCAACGTCAACTCTTGTCTGCACGGCAACAGCTGTTGACCGACCACCTTGCTCAACTTACGTCCCAAGTCCAGCTGTACAAAGCGCTGGGGGGAGGGTGGTCTGAGGTCTCCCAGAAACCACCTGTAGCACAGCAGTAAAACTCCCGATCTCCTTTGGTGGGAGTCTCTTTAAGGCGCCTAAGGGGCGCCTTCTTTTTTGCGCGCTTTCGCCAGGGTAATCCGTCCATACAACGCCCACGCCCGGGAAGGGTTCAGTGCGATTCGAGCGAGCAGAATTAACCTTCAGGCTAATGCTTAGCAGGCTAAGCATCGGTATAGTCAGCGCATCCCCGATTAGCGAAGTGGTTAACTCGTGTCTGCACATCACTCTTTGGCTAAAGCTCGCTTGCTTGTTTCCCTGGCCATTTTGAGCGCGCTCGTAGGCAGTACAGCCCCATCCCCCTTGTACGGTCTTTATCAAGCGAACCTGCATTTCTCGTCGACAACCCTGACCTCGCTTTTTGCCGTTTACGCCATCGGCGTCTTGCTGGCATTGGCAGTCCTGGGAAGGCTTTCCGACCGCTTGGAGGATCGCCGCTGTGTCTTGGTACCGGCACTGTTTGCTGTGGCGGCAGGGTCATTGGTATTCGCATTTTCGACGGAGCTTGATGGGCTCTTCCTGGGACGCTTTTTGGCCGGGGTAGGTACGGGTGCACTTACCGGCAGCGCCAATGCGGCGCTGGTTGGTTTTGATGCTCAAGACCGCAAGCGGCATGCAGCGGTATTGGCCACCGTGTCCTTCACGTCCGGCGCAGCCTTGGGGCCGGTGCTGAGCTCAGCTGCCATCGCCGTTGATTTTTACCCTACGCTCAGTCCCTTTGTACTTAACGCTTGCCTGGCCATATTGACTGCAATTGGGTTGTGTCGCGTGCAGTGGAGCGGGGAGGTTGTGCATCACATTCCCAAAGCAAGCGACGGCAGTGAGCGCTTGACCCTCGACGAACAAATGCGAGGTAGCTGGCGGGCGTTCACTCGGATCTCATTGATCCTGGTGGTCGCATGGTCAGTTGGATCGGTTTTCGTCGCATTAGGGCCTTCGATGATCATCAGCACGCTGACGGAGGTCTCAGCGCACAGTCATGCCTCGGCGGGTTTACTTGTTACCGCGTTCCAGGCGACAGCGGGGATAACGCAATTCTTCTGCCGACGCGTCAGGCCTGAACTCGCCATGGGCAGTGGTGGGGCGTTGATATGCGCGGCCTGGGTGGGGTGCCTGGTCGCCTTGTACGTACATCAGCCATCAATCTTCGTACTCTTCACTGTCCTCGCAGGGGTGGGATATGGCGCGACGTTCGTGGGCGCAATGGGTGTTTTCACATCGCTTGCTCCTGGTACTCACAGAGCTGCTTTGGGATCGCTTTTCTATCTCGCAGGATATTTGGGGAGTGCGATCGGCATCATCGGTATGGGCGCGTTGGTGGATGCCTTAGGTATGGAGAACGCCTCAGCGGTAATGTTGGGGGTAGTCGCGATGTCGCTGGGGTATCTGCTAGTGGGCAAGGACAGGGTGGGTGTGCCTAAGAAGTAGCGCGCTGCGGCCCGCCAAGGCAATGCCGCTGAGGCAGGTAAACCTCACCCCGAAAATTCGGTGTCCGGGCGCTTGCAAGGCAGCAGCAAGGGCTGTGTATTTCGGTACAATTTCACCATTAGGGTGCGTAAATTCCACCCCTTTCAGCTCGGGGCTCCATAATGGCGGTTAACACGTTTGACGGAATCAGGGAGTTTGTCACCTCAGCTCAAACGCTCAGCTTTACTGCAGCAGCGCTGGAACTGGGAGTGACCAGCTCTGCAGTGGGTAAAAGTGTTACTCGCCTGGAGGCCCGACTCGGTGTGAAGCTTCTGCATCGCACGACTCGGCGTCTTATATTGACGAGTGAAGGAGAGGCATTTCTCGCCAGTTGCCTTCGGGCAATTGACGAGCTGGCAGAATCGGAAAGTTTCCTTACCACCGGCCAGCAGGAGCCCGTTGGTCGGCTGCGTGTCGACCTACCCGCTGCGTTTGGCCGGCGGCACATTTTACCGACACTGATTGATCTTTCGGTTCGGTACCACAAGCTTGATCTGTCAGTGAGCTTTAGTGAGCGGCTTGTCGATATCATCAATGAGGGGGTCGACTTGGTGGTAAGGATTGGAACGCTCAAAGATGACGGGGAGATTGTCGCGCGAAAGCTCGGTAGCCAGAGCTTGCTGATTTGCGCCACACCCAGTTACCTTGAGCGGCGCGGTGTCCCGCAGACCCGAGAAGATTTACTGTCTCACGACTGTATAGTCGGTTGGCGAAACGGCACTCGAAAAACCTGGATGCTGCTGGATGACAAGGGGCATGTCAGCGAGCAAGAGGTATGCGTGAAGCACGAGATGGGTGATGGAGAGATGTTGTTGGAGATGACACTTGCGGGGGGAGGGCTGGCGCAACTTCCAACGTGGCTCGTTCATGATCAGATCGAGCAAGGCCTCTTGATTCCCGTCCTTCAGCAGTATGAGGGGGCTGAAATGCCAATCCATGTCATCTGGCCGCGTACGCGCTACATTCAGCCCAAGGTGCGGATGATCGTCGATGCGCTCCTCGAACTTGCTCAACGGGACTCGAAAATTTTCCGTCCTGACAGATGATGCGTGACTTTCTATATGAAAAAGGCGACCCACGTTGAGGTCGCCTTTTTGTTCGCAGCGTGCGTGTTGGCCGGCGCATGCCACCACGGCCAGGGACTGGGCTCAGGCAGGTTCAGCGCGCAGATGCTCTTCAGGCTGGGTTGTAGACTGGATAATCGACATATCCTTTTTCGCCACTGTTGCCGTAGAACGTCTCACGGTCAGGAGTGGCAAGGGGCCAGCCATTCTTCATGCGCTCAACTAGATCAGGGTTGGCGATGAAGGGGCGGCCAAAGGCGATTAAATCGAGCTCGCCCGCCTCCAGAGCGGCTTCAGCGGATTCGCGATCAAACCCTCCCGCCGCAATGAGCGTGCCTCGGTACGATGCTCTGAATTGCTTGGCGAATCCTTCAGGCATCCGTTCCGCACCGATGGTCAGTTGGTCGCTCAAATGCACATACGCGATGTTTCGCTTTTGCAGCTCGGCCGCAACCGTTACCCATGTCTCGGCTTCATCTTCAAATGGCGCCATGTCAAAAAGCCGTCCGAATGGGGAGATACGTACGCCCACTTTCTCTCGGCCAATTTCTGCCGCGACTGCATCGATGGTTTCGAGGAGAAGCCTGATTCGATTTTGGATCGAGCCTCCATACTCATCAGTACGGTCGTTCACAGTTGGATTGATGAACTGCTCGAATAAGTATCCATTGGCGCCATGGATTTCAATACCGTCGAATCCGGCTTCCATCGCCCTGCATGCAGCACGGACGAAATCGCCTTTGATGTCAGCAATTTCAGGGACCGTCAGGGCCCGCGGCTTACTGGCCTGGATCGGGCCAGGCTGATGATTTTCATCGTAGGCGTATGCGTTGGAGTTAGCTGCCAGCTTCGCACTCGACGAGACAGGCGCTTCACCGTTTGGTTGCAAGGTGGTGTGTGATACACGGCCCACATGCCACAACTGGGCGAAAATGCAGCCCTGTTTCTGGTGAACGGCTGCGTTGACCCTTTTCCATCCTTCGACTTGTTCTTGCGTATACAACCCAGGGTTGAACAGGTATCCCCGCCCTTGCACCGAAACGGGTACACCTTCGGTGATGATCAGTCCGGCACCAGCGCGCTGCTGGTAGTACAGCACAGTCAGGTCATCGGGAACTGTCGTTTCGGCGCGTGCGCGCGTCATGGGGGCCATGACCACGCGGTTTTTCAAGCTGAGGCCTGACAAGGTATAGGGCGTGAAAAGCATGCTCATTAGGATCCTCTCTAGGGAGCGCTCCGATGCGCTGATCAGGGAAATATACGCGGGATATCGCTGCTGATAACTGCTCCCCGATTCCAGGCATTATGGACTCAGCTTCCAGAATAAGGCGTTGTCCTGCGGGTTCACCGCCTGTAGCCTGAAATGCGGTGTATATCCAGCCGTCCTGATGAGAACCGCCGCCTGCTGAGGGAAGTTCGATTGTCTACTGTGCGTACCGATTTTGACCCCATCCGCCTGCGTTGCCTTGATCTTAATAAGTTGGTCGTTTTCATGGTTGTTCACCGCTCGAAAAGTGCGAGCTGTGCAGCGCTTATGCTCGGTGTCACTCAGCCTGCTATTAGCAATACGCTCAGGGATCTAAGAACGTTTTTTGGTGATGAACTTTTTGTCCGACGAGGCAGGCAATTGCACGCCACTTCGCACGCTAACGCGATTGCCGGGCACCTCGAGCGCTCGTTGAGCCTGTTGGGTGAAGCACTTGGTAAGTTCTCAGCCTCGCCTCGCTGAGTGCACACCCAGCGTCGCCCCTAAACGCCCTGATCGATTCATAAAATGAATCGGTCAGGCGCATTTTTGCAATAGTTGCACAGGGCTGATCGGGGGTATTGTCGGCTGCATCACACCTGGGCTTGTGCATCTGCGGGTCAGCGAATGTTAACAAGCGGTTCGTTTCGATGAAGGCTTGTAGGTGGTGAGTATTTGGCGTAACTGCCGGTGATGGGATTGCATGAGAGCCATACCTCCTACCATGAATGATCTTGCCTACGCTGACCTGAACCTGAACGCCCTTAAACGGGAAGCGATCTGTAAAAACAAGCGTGTTGTAGTCAAGGGTACCTCCTTTAGGTTGCTCTCGCTTCTCGTCATTAACGCCAATCATATTGTCAGCCGCCAAAGTATCTTCAAGGATGTGTGGGGTTTTAATTTCGACCCGGGAACCAAGCGCATAGAAGTGCAGCTCAACTACCTGCGTAAAACGTTGCGACTATTGGGTTCCACTGCTGTCATCGAAACGCACCGTGGTAAAGGCCTCAGGCTGGTCGAGCATTCATGATCTGTTTCTCCAGGCCGGAATAAGCAACGCCTTGTTTTGGCTCAGTCCTTTTTCGCAGCGCTGCCCAGGAAGACGTCATCACTTACCGGCTCCAGCCAATCCACTGCCTTCCCCTCCAGCAACTCATTGATCGCGATGTGCTGCAATGCCGTGGTGTCGGTCGCACCGTGCCAATGACGTCGGCCACAATTGCACCAGATAAGATCGCCGGTTCGGATCTCGGTCTTAGGCCCATCTTCGCATTGCGTCCAACCTACGCCATCGGTGACCAGCAAGGCTTGGCCGAGAGGGTGGCTGTGCCAGTGAGTACGAGCGCCCGGCTCAAAGTTGACCACTGCAATACCAATGCGCGCAGGGGCTGGAGCGGTGAAGACGCAGTCAATGCGCACGCGTCCGGTGAACCACTCAGCAGGCCCTTGGATCGCCTTGGTCGAGCCAGCACGGTGAATTTGCATGTCGGCGTTGGGAAGCCTGTTATCTGTCATGGTGGTCAAATCTCTCGAAAACGGATTGAGGGAACTGTACCGAGCGCGGTTTAATTCGATAATTAGCAAAATCCAGAAGTCGGTTTGAAGCTGAGCTTAACAATGAAGACAGGCAATCTGAGCGATCTAGTGGTCTTCGTGGCGGTGGCCAGGGAGCGCAATTTCACCCGGGCGGCGGCATGGTTGGGTGTGTCACCCTCAGCCGTTAGCCAGACGATACGGGGCCTGGAGGAGCGTCTCGGCGTTCGGCTCCTCACCCGCAGCACCCGGAGCGTCACGTGAACGGAGGCGGGGGACCGATTACTACGCGATATCGCGCCACTGTTGGATCAAATCAATGGTCACCTTGGTGCGCTGTCAGCGTTCGGGCAACACCCGTCAGGGACGGTGCGCATTACTGCCGACGAGTACGCCGTCCGGCACGTGCTTTGGCCAAAGCTGCGACCCGTGATTGAGTCCTACCCAGATATCGCGATTGAATTGATGACGGATTATGGTCTGACTGACATCGTTGCCGCCCGATTTGACGCGGGTGTACGTTTGGGCGGGATCATTGATGCCGACATGGTGGCTGTGCCCATTGGGCCGCCCATGCGCATGGTTACACTAGCCTCACCCGACTACCTGAAGCGTTACGGCGCACCCCGGCGACCTGAAGAGCTGATAACCCATCGTTGCATCAACTTGCGCTTGCCTACGCACGGCGGCGTCTATCCATGGGAGTTCACCCGCGATGGCAGCGAGTTTCGTGTTCGCGTGCAAGGGCCCCTGATCATGAACAGCTCGCTGCAGATACTCGATGCCTGTCTGGCTGGGGTCGGGCTGGCCCAGGTTACCGATGCGCACGCGCAGGAATACCTCAACAGCGGCGCGCTTGAAGAGGTATTGGCGGACTGGTCAGAAATGTTCCCTGGCTATCACCTCTATTACCCCACACGCCGACAGCAAACGGCGGCGTTCAGGGTAGTCCTGGACGCGCTGCGCAGGGAATAGTTGCGGCCGTGACGTCTGCATTTCCGACAGCTCATCAGCGTCCGAAAAACTTCATCCGGACTTCGCCGTCCTCGAGCACTTGAGCCAGACCAATGGGTTTTTTGATCTTGCCGATTCAGTCAGGGTCGTTGAAGGTTCGCAGCGTCAAATGGCGCAACTCCCCCTCCGGCGAAACTGGGGCACCAACTCCAGCTTTGATGAGAATCGATTGAGCATCTCCTACCCTTTGTCTTTGCTGTAAACGCTCCTCCAAGCGGGCGTCTTCAAGCGGACTTTGATGGGGCCTGCTCAGCCAATGCAGCATGTGAATGTAGCTCCGGTACGGTGCACCCAAGCGCTAAATCGCATCACCTTGTACTCGGTTGAGATCGGGGGTTAGTGAAATAATGACCGCGCATCTTCCCCCAGAATTTCATGCCAGAAAAACACATTTCCCTTTCGCCTGTTTTTTTTTGCATGTAGCGCGGATAGCCTGCCACTACCAACTCCATAAATCTAAAAAAGGTAGATGCTCATGCAACCTGGCGACCATGCCTTGCCTAGCCAAAAATCCAAGATCCTCTGGCGCGTAGCGGCCATCGCAACCATGGGTTCTCTCGCCTTCGGTTACGACACGGGTGTGATCTCGGGTGCCCTCCCATTCATGACCCTAGATCCGAGTGAAGGTGGACTCGGTCTGACACCAGTCACTGAAGGTGCGGTTGCATCTTCTCTGATTTTCGGTGGTGCAGTAGGTGCGTTCGCTGCTGGTCAGCTAGCTGATCGTTATGGTCGTCTGCTTGTTCTCAAGCTCTTGGCGCTGCTGTTCGCTTTCGGTGCAATTGGTAGCGCCCTGGCCCCAAGCATCTGGGCCATGATCATGATTCGCTTCGCCCTGGGCATCGCTGTCGGTGGTGCATCTTCGATTGTTCCAGTCTTCATTGCAGAGCTCGCAGGCCCGAAGCATCGAGGCCGCCTAGTCTGCCAGAGTGAGCTGATGATCGTTTCTGGTCAATGTCTGGCCTATATCTCCAGTGCCATCCTGGCCCACCTTTTCGAAAACCCTGCCATTTGGCGCTACATGCTGGCGATTGCCTTGATACCAGCAGCGCTGCTGTACATGGGCACCAACTTCGTTCCGACTTCTCCTCGCTGGTTGGTTACCAAAGGCCGCGTGGATGAGGCCCGAAAAGTGCTTCTCGGTCTGCGTGACACCGAGAAAGAGACTGACCAAGAAGTTAAAGAAATCGTCGAGCAGTGCAGCTATGAGCGTACTCATACCAGCATCGTTAGCAAGCTGAGTGAGCCATGGCTGATCAAGCTGCTCCTGGTAGGTAGCGGTCTGGGCTTCGTGATTCAGGCTACCGGTGTCAACGCCTTCATGTACTACACGCCAAGCATCCTCAAGGCTACTGGTATGGGCACCAGCGCTGCTCTGGTGGCAACCATCGGTAACGGCGTGATCTCTGTCGTTGCATGCATGATCGGCATGTGGGCCATTAACCGGATGGGCCGTCGCCCGATGCTGCTCTTGGGGCTCGCTGTCGTAGTTCTGACTCAGATCTTCCTGGGCGTCGTTATCAACTTCATGCCGGGCTCTCTCACTCAGAGCTACCTGGCGCTGTCTGGTATTCTTGTCTTCCTCTTCTTCATGCAAATGTGCATTGGCCCGGTGTACTGGGTTCTGATGTCTGAAATCTTCCCGACTCACTCTCGCGGTGTCATGAATGGTATTGCGGTCGGACTGTTCTGGATTTTCAACGCCATCGTTGCGTTCGTGTTCCCAATTGCACTGAACTACTTCGGCGGCATGACCTTCTTTTTATTCGCTGTGGTGAACGTCTTCTCGATCATCTTCTGTATGCGTTTCGTTCCAGAAACGAAGGGTCTTTCCCTGGAAGAGATTGAGCGACTCATGGAGCGCCGCTTTGGGGGCAAGGCCAGCCTGGGAGAACAGGCCAGAGTGAAGGCCACTGCCGGTGCTTCGTGGTGATCTGATCAGGTAGTTGATTCACAGTGATGCTACCAGGACGGTAGCATCACTTGATTAAGCCCCAGTTGGTCTCATTCCAATATCTAAAAACCTAATTCTAATTGCGCGCTTCGATGCCTAGTGCATGGAGGTACGCTCGTCCGCGTGCGATTGAAGCAGTGAAGCTTCTGCTTAATAAGCTTGCACTTTGTTAAAATAATAAAAGTAGGAGAGTGTATGTCAGTCGTTTATCTTCATCCCGTAAATCCACGTGTTCTGCTTGGCGTCTCAGTTTTGGGTTTGATCGGCTTGATATCGGATCATGTTAGGGCAGATGAAAAATTTGATGCCTCAAACTATATGACTGGTGATTGGGGAGGTCTGCGTTCTGAGCTCCATGACAAAGGGGCAGACTTCACCGTTGAGTATGTGGGGGAGGCAGCAGCAAATCTGCATGGTGGGTACAATAAGGACAAGACAGCGCGTTACACCGACCAGGTTGCTCTGGGCACAACGCTGGACTTGAACAAGCTCGCTGGATGGCAGGGCGCCAAATTCCAGTTGATGGTCACCGAGCGCAGTGGCCGTAATCTCGCAGGCGACCGCATCGGAGATCCTCGTGCCGGCATGCTCAGCTCTACCCAAGAGGTTTATGGTCGAGGTCAGACCTGGCGCCTTACGCAAATGTGGTTGAGCCAGGAGCTTCTGGACGGTGACCTCGATGTGAAATTCGGGCGCTTCGGCGAAGGTGAGGACTTCAACACCTTCCCCTGCGATTTCCAGAACAACGCCTTCTGCGGTGCCCAGGTGGCGAACTGGGCGGGCTCCGTTTGGTACAACTGGCCTGTAAGCCAGTGGGCTGCGCGTGTGAAATACAAGATCACGCCAGAGGTCTATGCGCAGGTGGGGGCCTTTGAGGTCAACTCTTCCTACCTTGAGACCGGCAATGGCTTCAAGCTAAGCGGCAGTGGTGCTGAGGGGGCCTTGTTCCCTGTAGAGCTGGTCTGGACACCGAAGGTAAATGGCCTGCCAGGCGAATATCGAGCCGGGTATTACTACAGCAATGCGAAGGCTGACGATGTCTTCGACGGCGCCGACGGCCAGCCACAGCCGGTCTCAGGCGGAGCATTCCAGAGCCACGGCAGCAAGCACGGCTCATGGATAGTCATCCAGCAACAGCTGACGTCTCGCGGTGGCTCCACTGATCGCGGTCTGTCTGTCTTCTTCAATGCCACAATGCACGATAAGGAAACCAACTTGGTCGACAATTTCGTTCAGGCAGGTGTTTCGTATAAGGGCCCGTTCGACTCACGTCCGAAGGACGACTTCGGTTTCGGCGTCGCACGTATCCACGTCAACCCAGCGGTCGCCAAGCACGCCAGCCTCACTAACCAGCTCGCGGGCATCAATAACTTCGAAAACCCGGCGTTCATGCCCGTCCGTGATACCGAATACGATGCCGAGATCTACTACGGTTTTGCCGTAACGCCTTGGCTCACCCTCAGGCCGAACCTTCAATACATCCGTCACCCGGGTGGTGTGGATGAGGTCGACAGTGCAGTGGTTGCAGGCTTGAAGATGGCGGTTAAGTTCTAAGCCGATTCAAGAGCGCCAAGCCCGACATTAATGTCGGGCTTTTTTTGGGCTACGAGTTGTGAGCAGTGTCACATGAGGCTGCATGTAGAGAACCAACAGGCAATAAAAAGCCCGTTGATTGGACGGGCTCCTGTCACGTGGGTTTAGCCTACGTAGTCGACCTGGTACCGATGGGTACGCAGGTTGCCCAGAGCCTCTTTCACGCGGATGTGGGCGGGGTGGGTTGCGTAGTCCTGGAGCGCCTGAACCGACTCGAACTCCGAATACAGCACGACATGGCATGCGTAGTCGATTTTGCTGAAGTCGACACCGATTTCGAGAAGCTTGAGGCCTGGGATCTCGTGTCGGATCGACTCGAACTCGCTCTTCACTTTGTGAATGTTATCGGTGCGTTCTTGTTCGCTGTCACCGCGTAAATTCCACATGACAATGTGTTTTACAGGTTGCATGTTGGTGCTCCAGAGAAGGGCAAAGCCCGAGCAGTCGTGCTCGGGCTGTAGTGGAATTTCTTATCGGGTGACTGGGTTCAGAACGAAGTCAAAGTCGAGGGTGTAGTACGGGGAATCTACTTGTTGGCCGTAGGGGTCGAGGCCAGGCTGATGCTCCACCCAGTCCGCGATGAGCGAAGAGCGGACACCGAATACGGCGTCGGAGTCTAGGTACTCACCCTGCTCACGGAAGACGTGGGTTACTAGGCGCTCATGGTTCGGCGAGATGATCATGAAGTGCAGGTGCGCCGGTCTCCACGGGTGGCGGTCTAGCGCCTGCAGCATTTTGCCTACCGGGCCATCGTGGGGAATCGGATAGCACTCAGGAACGATGGTTTTGAAGTGGTAGAGGCCTTGGCTGTCGGCCTGCAGCACCGCGCGGCCCTGATAGGTCTCCTGGCCGAGCTCGGGTTTCTGGACATCGTAGAAGCCGGCGTCGTCAGCTTGCCATACCTCGATGACTGCGTGAGGCACTGGGTTCCCATCGATGTCCTTAATCGAGCCACGCACATACCACGGCACGCCCGGCAAACCATCGCTGATGTCGGCGCCGAGATCGTACTGCGGGGCATTCTGCACGTGGAATGGGCCGAACACGGTGGCTTCAGTGCAGCCGTCTGGCTTCTTGTGATTCTGTGCCGTCACGAGGGTGGACAGGCCCAGCGTGTCCGAGAGAAGGATGAATTCCTGGCGCGTCGGAGAACAGATCTGGCCCACTGCGGTCAGGAATTCTATGCCTTTCTCCCACTCGGGCTCGGTGAGTTTTGTCTCACGAGCGAAAGCGTGAAGGTGCTGAACCAGGCTGGTCATGATCTCGCGCAGGCGCGCGTCATCAGCGTTGGCGTTTCGAGTCAAAACGGCCTGGGTAATAGTGTGTTCGTCCAGATTTCTCATTGGTTGCCCCTGGTTCCTTCTTTCTTGTAATCGGCGATGTCGGGGGGTTCCCCAGCATTTTCGAATTGGTGTAACTACGCTAAAGTGCTTCCCAGTGGAATAAAATACTGACAATGAAATTCTTTGTTTCACCTGTGAAAAACTGAGAGGCATCCCGTGGATCGCTACACCGAGATAGAGCTCTTCGTTCAAACAGCAGAGCTGGGAACGCTGAGCAAGGCCGCTGAAAAATTGGACATCTCCAATGCTGCAGCGAGCCGACACCTGGCAGCGCTCGAGAGTCGGCTTCGAGTGCGTCTGGTCGACCGAAATACTCGGCGCTTAGCGTTGACCAACGCGGGGCATGATTTTTACGGGCGTTGTAAGGCCTTGCTTGCTGAATGGGCTGAGGCCGAAGCATCGGTGAATGCGGCGTTGGTCGAGCCCACCGGTACCCTGACTATCACGGCGACGATTTCCTTCTCCATGCTCCACCTAGCGCCTCTGGTGCCGGCATTTAAGCGTCTGTACCCAGGTATCAAGGTGAAGATCATCGGTGCCAACCGGTACTACGACATCATGGATACCGAGATTGACCTCGCTATTCGTACCCGAGAATTTGAGGCTGACTCCAACATCACGATTCGGCGCTTGGCGGAAACACGGAGAGTGCTTGCAGCATCACCGTCATACCTGGCCCAACGTGGGTATCCAAAAACAGTGGCCGACCTCGAGAATCACGACCTGCTTATTTACAGCCACGCCAATCATCCCAACTCGATGGAGTTCACCAAGGGGGAGGAGAGGGCTTCGGTCAAGATTCAGCCTTCAATGGAGTCGAACGACGGGCAGATAGTTAGAGCTGCGGCGCTTGCCGGTGCAGGAATTTTGGTGCAGCCCAAGTACATCATCTACGACGACTTGGTTGCCGGCAGATTGCTCCCTGTTCTTGATGACTGGGATTTGCCGCGATTGACGATCAACCTTGCCTTCCAGGATCGTCGCTACATGCCTGCGAAGACCCGACTGTTCATCGATTTCCTGCTAGAGCATTTCAAGAAGGAAGGCTACGAGCGGTATTGGACGAGGTAAAAAAGACCCACTCAACCCCCCGCACGAGGATTGAGTGGGTTAAGGCAAATCCGCAACTTAAACTGGGCGGTTACCTTCATAAGCGTTCTGAAGCAGCTCGCGGATCGCACCACGTTCGATTGGGCGAGGGTTCCAGTAAGGGTTGGCCAGCGCAATTTCAGTAGCGCGATCCATGTCGGCTTCGTTGACGCCCAAGGATTTCAACGCCAGGGGCGCACCCAAGGACTTGGACAGGTCGTACAGCGCTTGGCCTGCCGAGGCAGATTTCCCACCCAGGGCCCGAACGATGCGGGCAGCCGCATCAGGTGCTGCTTCTGAGTTGTAGGAAATAGCGTGCGGCAGCACGATAGTGTGCGTTGGTGCGTGAGGCAGGTTGAAGCTGCCGCCCAGGGTGTGGCAGAGCTTGTGGTGAAGCGCCATACCGACGTTGCCCAGGACAGTGCTGCACAGCCAGGCGCCGTACAGACAGTCCGAGCGAGCATCCAGATCTTCCGGATTCTCGAGAATCAGCTTCAGGCCTTCGGCCATTGCGCGGATGCCTTCTTCAGCGATGAGCGACATCACAGGGTTACCGTCCTGTGCGTACAGACCTTCTGCTGCGTGCGCGATGGCGTTCATACCACTGGTTACGGACAGTTCGACTGGCAAAGTCGCCGACAGCTCAGGGTCATAGATGACGGTCTTCGGCAGAACGCGCACATCTTTGCCCGTCCGCTTGATGCCGTTTTCAGTCAGGCCATAAACCGAGGTCATCTCCGAACCGGCGTAGGTGGTCGGGATAGCAAGAATTGGCAGGCCGGATTCCAGGGCAATCGCTTTACCCAGGCCGGTGGTAGAGCCGCCGCCGATGGCCACTGCGCAGTCAGCCCCTAGTTCTTGAGCGACCTGGCGGGCCTCTCGAGCAGTTTCAATTGGGACGTGCATGACGGCTTTGTCGAAGATGCCGGCAGCGCGAGAGCCCAAGATGTCGGCGATGCGTTCTGCCTGGCTACGCTGTTCTGGAGTCGAGAGTACCAACGCACGGCGCGATCCCAGGTGATCAATTTCAGCTTCGAGTTGCTGAAGAGAGCCTTTTCCGAAGATGACGCGGGAAGGAAGACCGGTGTAGGTGAAATTCGCGATAGCCACGGGTTCTAGTCCTATTGTTGTTGACTGCAAATGGCAGCAGGCTGAGCGCTGCAGATGAATTACGGTGCGCTACTTGATCGGGGTGGGCTGGTAGGCCAGAAACTTCCACTCGCCACCCAATGACGCCCATATGGAAAGGGTCCGGTTATTCAGCGTTTTGTGTGTGCCGCCGGCTACGATCTCACCGGCCATTCGACCATGCACAATCGCAACGTTGCCGAGGACTTGAATGTTGTCGATTGGGACGTCGAGGTTGAGGTACTGGTAGTAGCCGTCCCTGCACTTGGCCACGTAGCTCGACAGCGAGTCGACGACACCTGTGGAGTGGGTATAGGTGAGGCCCGGGTGGGAGAGGGCGATAAAGGTATCGATATCGCCCTCAAGCATGGCGCGATATCGACGACCTTCCAGATCATGAATGTGAGATCTGATCTCTTCGGTGATGTGGATCATGCTGGGCTGACCTGAATCCTGTGCGTGGTCGGGTCAGCGTATATTTACCGTTATCGGTTAAAAACCGATTTCCGGGAAATCTTTATTTCACCTGTGAAAAACTGCCTACTTAGTCCAAAGGCGCTCGTAGTCGTTTTTCCGGAACCGTTCCGCCAAGGCTTCAATGAACAGCCGCACTTTTGCAGGCATGTGCCGGCGTGTCTGAAAGGCGATGTTCATGGTGAGGCGTGGAAGATCCCAGTCGTCCAACACCGAGACGAGTTCTCCACGCTCCAGGTGATCCTGCACGATGTATTTCGGCTGGATCAAAATCCCGAGATCATCGAGTGCTGCCTTCAATACAAACTGGCCGTCATTGGCAGAAATGAAAGATCTCACATTCACTGTCGCGTTTTCATCACGCCGCTTGAATGGCAGCTCGGTCGGGTTGATCGCATAGTCGTAGACCAGCATTTTGTGGCGGATAAGATCCATCGGATGCTTGGGAGTGCCGTTCTTCTCGAGGTAAGCGGGGGAGGCGGCGAGGATCCTACGGGTTTCTGCCAGGCGCCTGATCGTGAGGTTGTTATCTGCTTCGAACTGCCTAGTGCGGATGGCGACGTCTACGTTGTTTTCCATCACGTCCAGGTATCGGTTGGCAGCGATCACGTCGACACTGATCTCGGGGTAGCGCCGAGTGAACTCAGGAAGCAGCGGTTCGATGTGAAGCAGGCAGAATGAAAGGGAGGCAGTAACCCGGAGCACACCACGTGGCTGCACTACCGCGTCCCTGGCCACGCTCTCGGCTTCTTTCAGGTCTGCCATCACAGACCTGGTGCGCCTGTAGAACTCCTCTCCCACCTCGGTGAGTGACAGTTGCCTTGTTGTGCGCTGCACAAGGCGAACACCCAACCTCGTTTCCAAAGCGATTAGGTGCCGGCTTGCCGCAGAGACAGACAATCCAAGTCGCTCGGCTGCCTTGCTGATGCTGCCTGCCTCGGCCACTTGGATAAAAAACTCGACTTCTTTGAACGGATCCACGCGATTCTCCCGCTAGGTGGGAAGCTGTATCCCGATCTTACGGGTTTTTTCCTTCCATGGGAGAAATTAGACTCACCTCAACGTCACAAAAACAAGAATTGGTACAAACCATGAGACGCCAAGCCCAAGCTTCGTGCACTCCATATTTTCGCGGTCAGCCATTCCGAGGCTTCCGCTCGTCCTTCTTGTTGCTCGACCTCAACAACTCTCATCTTCCTGAACGCCTTACCCAGATTCCCGTGGGCGGTATTCACGTGGATGGAGCTTCTTGCTTCGCGAACACCGTTCGCTTTTCCCTCGTAATTTGAGTGATTCGACATGCCTAGTAATCAAGTTGATCTGATCGCCTCCTATTGGACTATCGCAGGTGATACCTACCCAGGTGCGCAGAGCGAAATCAGTCCGTACACCTTGCAGGAACGCGCGGAAGCAGCTTCCAAAGCCGGCTGGCGAGGCATGGGGTTGGTGTACTCCGACATCGTTCACTCCATCGAAAAACTTGGGCTACCAACCGTTCGCCAGATTTTCCAGGACAACGGCATGAAGCACCTGGAGGTCGAGTTCCTGATCGACTGGCACCTGGCTTGCGAGCGTCGTTCGGTATCGGATCGTATGTGCAAAGAGCTGCTCGACATCGCTGCAGATGTCGGCGCCACTCGCCTGAAATGTGCTGCAGGCCTGTTTGAAGAGGGCGACGTTAACGTCCCGCTGATGCGTGAATCGTTCGCGATCCTCTGTGACAAAGCTGCGGAGTACAAGGTCAACGTAGCCATCGAGTTCCTGCCGTTCTCCAGCGTTAACACCATCGATAAGGCGCTGGCTGTATCCGAAGGTGTTCGCCCTAACGGTGGCCTGATGGTCGATAGCTGGCACATCGCTCGTGGTGGTATGGGCTTCGATGAGATCAGCAAGATTCCTCTTGAACTGATCAAGGGTGTCGAGATCGATGACGCTGACTTGGCCCTGGTCGGTGACGTGTTCAACGACTCCACCCATCACCGCAAATGCTGTGGTGAGGGGCAACTGGATCTCCCACATTTCGTGCAGGCAATTCTCGACACCGGCTATCGCGGCCCATGGGGTGTGGAGCTCATCTCGGCTGAGCTGCGCAAGCTTCCCCTGGATGTAGTGGCCAAGCGTGCCTTTGACTCGACGATGGCCCAATTCGTACACGCGCGCTTCTGAGCCCGCGTTTAACCACCATCACTTTAAGAACAACGAGGAATTCATCATGGTTGGAATTGCAGTTCTGGGCGCAGGCCGCATTGGTAAAATTCACGCCGCCAACGTGGCCGCAAACCCGCATGCTCGTCTGATCGCTGTGGCCGATCCGTATGCTTCCGCTGCCCAGTCCCTGGCCGGCGCGCTGGGTGCTGACGCGATGACTGATTGCGAAGCCGCAATCGACCGCAATGACGTGGACGCCATCGTTATTGGCACGCCAACCAATACCCACATCCAGCTGATGATGCGTGCGGTTCGCCAGGGTAAAGCAGTGCTGTGCGAAAAGCCGATTGATCTGGATCTGCTGAAAAGCCAAGCAGCCGTCGAAGAAATCGAAGGCCTGAACGGTCGCGTAATGCTGGCCTTCAACCGCCGTTTCGAAACCACATTCGCAGCGATGCGTGAAGCGATCATTGCCGGCGAAATCGGCGAAGTGCGCCAGGTCATCATCTCCAGCCGCGACCCAGGTCTCGCTCCAGAGGATTACATTCAACACAGCGGCGGTATCTTCCGCGACATGACCATCCATGACCTGGATATCGGTCGCTGGCTGCTGGGTGAAGAGCCGGTGGAAATCACCGCCATGGGTAGCCGTTTGGTCGACTCCCCCCTGATGGAAAAGTACGACGACTACGACACCGCGATGGTGCACATGAAGACCGCCAGCGGTAAGCAGTGCCACATCAACAACTGCCGTCAGGCCGTTTACGGCTACGACCAGCGTATCGAAGTCTTCGGCTCCAAAGGCATGCTGCTCCAAGACAACCTGCGCCCAACTACCATGCGCCGCTGGACTCAGGACGCAACTGACTCCCGTGAGCCGCTGCTGAACTTCTTCCTGGAGCGCTACCAGCAGGCCTACAAGTCCGAACTGGACGCCTTTGTTGCAGCTCTGGTGCAAGAGAAGCCGCTGCCGGTTACCCCGTTCGACGGCCTCCAGGCCCTGCGTCTGGCTGATGCTTGTGTCGAGTCCGTAAGCACTGGTCGCGCTGTAAAGCTTTGATTGACGACGGGCGCCTTCGGGCGCCCGATTTCGTGAGATAGGAGAACAACAATGTCGCTGAATCTGAATGGCAAACCACTGGGTGTCGCTTGCCTGGGCATCACCCACCCGCATACTTCGGGACGCGTCAAAGCCTTCAAGCGTATCCCAGGCGTTCGCTTCCTCGGCGCCTATGACGACAGCCCGCTGCTGCAGCCGTTCGTTGATGCGCTCGAGCTCGAGGCTCGCACCAAGGACGAAATCCTGGCCGACCCTGATGTTCACGTAGTGCTGGTTCACCCGAAGAGCTACCTGATGGCCGATTGGGCAATTGAAGCCCTGGAAGCAGGTAAGGCTGTGCTGTGTGAGAAACCAGCCGGTCGTGGGCCGCAGGACACCCAGCGCATCGTCGAGGCCGTTGAGCGTACCGGAGGTCTGTTCCAGGTCGGCTACTGCTGGAGGTTCGCGCCTTCGGTGGAAAAAATGCAGCAGGTTCTCGAGAGCGGTGAGATCGGCAAGGTACTTCAAGTGCGTGCCCATGCCGGCTGCTCCCATGATGAAGCTGATACCAACCACATGAAGCAGCCAGGTGACCGTGGCGGTGCGTTCTATGTGATTGGTTGCCACACCATCGACCGGATCCTCCTGCACTTCGGCATGCCTCGCTCCGTCAACGCCCGCATTAGCAAGTTCGCTGGCCAGATGAGCGATTCTGCTCGTGAAGATGCGGCTGCTGCTGTTCTGAACTACGACGACAAGATGGTCACCATCGACTTCATGTCGTGGGATCCGATGCCGTGGACTGAAACCTGGGACATCACGGCCTACGGTACCCATGGCGTGATGCATTCCACTCCAATGCCGGCGTCCTACAAGCTGTACCACGACGGCAAAAACGGCCATCCGCAAGGTTGGACTCACTGGAACGAAACCAGCTTCCCTGAAATCTGGGCGGTACGCAAAACCGTGTACTCCCCCGAGATCGCTGAAATCGGTAATCCGGTGTACTTCGACCGTGAAGCTGCGGCGTTCGTCCAGGCCTTGCAGAACGGTACACCGTCGCAAGTGCCAGCTAGCCAGGCTCACAACATCAACATCCTGCTGGAGGCAATTTTCGAGTCCTCCGATAAAGCAGGTCAGGAAGTTAAGCTCGGCTAAGTAGTTAGTCGCGCCACCTTGCTGTACCGCCCCCGCAATGGGGGCGGTTCTGAGTAAAAAGAAAAATAATGGCTACAGTAATAGGTGAAAGTTATGAACAAGTTCATGAGGCTTGCTGCGACTCTGTGCGTGGCGATTGCGGTTGTCGGCTGCTCGAAGAAAGAAGAAAGCACTAAAGGTTTGATCGGTATTTCAATGCCCTCTAAAGCTGAGGCGCGTTGGACTTCCGATGGCCAAAGCATGGTGGATGCGCTTACCAAGCTTGGCTACAAAACCGATATTCAATATGCCCAGTACGAAGTTTCCACTCAGTTGTCCCAGCTGGAAAACCTGTTGGTAAAAGGTGTCAAGGGATTGATCATCGCTCCTATCGATGGCACCACGATGACGGACTTGCTTCGCCAGGCCAAGGAAAAGGGCATCACGGTCATTTCCTATGACCGTCTTATCCGAAACTCCAAAGACTTCGACTACTACGCTACTTTCGACAACTATAAAACTGGCGTGCTCCAGGGGGAGTCCATTGTCAGTGCCTTGAAGTTGAACGAAGGTACCGGGCCATTCAATTTCGAAATCTTCGCGGGCTCCACTGACGACAACAACGCTCATGTCGTCTACGCCGGGGTGATGTCCGTTCTGCAGCCTTACATCGATAGCGGCAAGCTCGTGATCCGTAGCGGGCAGGTCAAGCTCGACCAGGTCGCCACGCTGAACTGGGATGGGGCACTTGCCCAGTCCCGGATGGACAACATTCTCAGCGCCTTCTACGGCAAATCTCATCTCGATGCCGTGCTTGCGATGAACGACCAGCTCGCGGTGGGTGTGGTCTCTTCGCTGAGGGGGGTCGGCTACGGTAGCGGCGGCAACCCGATGCCTGTCGTGACGGGCCAGGATGCGGAAATTCCTAGCGTGAAGGCGATCATCCGGGGTGACCAGCATTCGACCGTGTTCAAGGACACTCGCGCCTTGGCTGAAGCTGCAGCCGTGATGATGGACAGCTCTCTTCAAGGCAAGGATGTGCTGGTAAACGACACCACCTCGTATAACAACGGCTCCATGGTCGTTCCTACCCAGCTTCTCTCTCCAGTTTCCGTAGAAGCCAAGGATGTGCAGAAGGTTCTGGTCGATTCCGGTTACTACACCAAAGAACGTCTGCAGTAATTGCCCAATGTCAGCGGCTCGGTCTCCGGGCCGCTTTTGAGATAGGAGGAGAGCCATGTCACCTCATCTTCTTGACATGCGCGGCATTCAAAAAAGTTTTGGTCAGGTTAAAGCCCTCACCAGTGTGAATCTTCAGGTGGGCAAGGGTGAAATCCACGCCATTTGCGGTGAGAACGGCGCTGGGAAATCCACCCTGATGAAGATCCTGAGTGGTGTCTATCCTGCCGGAAGTTACGATGGGGCGATAAGTTTTGACGGTGAGGTACGCCAGTTCAGCGACCTGCGTGACAGCGAGGCCTTGGGGATCTGCATCATCCACCAGGAGCTTGCGCTTGTGCCGATGCTCTCGATCACTGAAAACCTTTTCCTTGGCCACGAAGTTGCTACCAGGGGAGTTATCGACTGGTCGCTTGCACATCGCAAAGCGAAGGTTTTGCTGGAGAAAGTAGGCCTGGAGGTTTCGCCCCAGACCCGTGTAAACCAACTGGGCATCGGACAGCAGCAACTCGTCGAGATTGCAAAAGCGCTCGGCAAGGACGTTCGCCTTTTGATCCTTGATGAGCCTACCGCCAGCCTCAATGAGAAGGATAGCGAGCGGCTTCTGGAGCTCATGCTCGAGCTGAAAGCGAAGGACATCACGTCAATCATCATCTCCCACAAGCTCAACGAAATATCACGTGTAGCGGACGGGGTTACGGTCATCCGGGACGGGACGACGGTCGACGTCATTGACTGTCGTGAGTCGCCGTTGAGCGAAAACCGAGTCGTCCAGGCAATGGTTGGTCGTGAGCTGGCTGACCGTTACCCGAGCAGAGAGCCAAACCTCGGCGAGAAGCAGCTTGAGGTGAAGAACTGGTCGGTAGAGCATCCGGAGCGCCCGGGCGAGGACTTCATTCGCAACGTGAGTTTCTATGCTCGCAAAGGTGAGGTGGTGGGTATCGCAGGCCTCATGGGCTCTGGTCGTACAGAACTCGCAATGAGCATTTTTGGTGGTTCTTTCGGCAAGAACATTCGAGGAACCGTTCGCCTGAATGGGCAGGAGCTTCGCGTGCGCAGCGTGCGTGAAGCCATTGATAACGGCATCGCCTACGCCACTGAAGATCGCAAGGGCGCCGGGCTATTGCTGGCCGATGGTATTGGTCGGAACGTAAGCCTGGCCAGCCTGAAATCCCTGGCACGCCGGTGGATCATCAACGAGACCGAGGAGCTTGGTGTTGGTGATGGTTACAAGAAAACCCTGCGCATTCGAAGCCCCGATCTTCGCCAGCCTGTAGAGCGTCTCTCTGGGGGCAACCAACAGAAGGTGGTGCTCGCGAAATGGCTGTTCTCCGACCCCGAAGTCCTGATCTTGGATGAACCCACCAGGGGTATCGACGTGGGTGCCAAGTACGAGATCTATGGGGTGGTTAACCAGGTAGTGGCGAAAGGCAAGACTGTGATCATGATCTCTTCGGAGATGCCCGAACTGCTCGGCACCTGCGACCGGATCTATGTGATGAACGAGGGACGGTTCGTCGGGGAGTTCCCAATCAAAGAGGCGTCTCAGGAGCGAATCATGCACGCCATCATGAAAAATGAGGTGATCCAATGACTGATGTCATCGCCCCTGTGGCGGCAAAACCGAGCTTGCTTCCTGCTATCAAACGAGGCGCCCGCGAGTACGGGTTGTTGAGCTCTTTGCTCGTCATCATCGTATTCTTCCAAATCGCCACGGGCGGCGCATTGCTCCAGCCTCTCAACCTGACCAACCTGATCTTGCAGAACAGCTACATCGTGGTCATGGCCTTGGGCATGCTCATGGTCATAGTCTGCGGTCACATCGATTTATCAGTTGGCTCCATCGTTGGGGTAATCGGTTCGATAGCAGCTGTGTTGATGGTGCAGTACCAGTTCGACTTCATCACGGTATCACTGCTTTGCTTGTTCATCGGCGGCCTCATAGGTGCTGCGCAAGGCTACTGGGTGGCGTTCTGGGGAATGCCCTCATTCATCGTGACACTGGGCGGCATGCTGATCTTCCGTGGGGCCACCATCGCCATTGGTGAAGGGCAATCGATTGGGCCATTCCCAGCAGAGTTCGTCGCCCTCAGCGCGGGCTTCCTGCCTGACCCCTTCCAAGGCCAAGGTCTCAAAGTCACCTCTCTGGTGCTCGGTGTATTGGTAGTTGCGTGCTTCCTTTGGATTGAATGGCGTGCTCGTAGGAGGGTCAGCAAAGCTGGTGGGGAGGTTATGCCCCTGTCTTTGTTTGCGCTCAAACATGGAATCCTGGGTGGCGCCATCATCGCCTTCTGCTTCATGTTGGCGACTTACCGAGGGCTTCCTACCGTACTGGTCATCATGTGTGCACTCATCGGCCTGTACACGTTCATCATGAATCGGACGGTGATCGGGCGTTGGATCTACGCAGTGGGCGGTAACCTGAAGGCCTCGAAGCTTTCCGGTATCAACACCGCCCGAGTGACCTTCTTCACCTTTGTGAACATGGGCGTACTGGCTGCTGTGGCGGGCCTGATCTTCGCGGCACGCCTGAACAGCGCAACGCCCCGTGCCGGCAGCGGTTTCGAGCTGGACGTCATTGCTGCCGTATTCATCGGGGGAGCCTCGGCATCCGGTGGGGTAGGGAAGGTAATGGGCGTGGTGATCGGTGCCTTCATCATGGGGGTGCTGAACAACGGCATGTCGATCATGGGCATCGGCGTTGACTACCAGCAAATGATTAAGGGGGCAGTATTGCTGGCCGCCGTGTTCGTAGACGTGTACCAGAAGAACAGGGCGTAGAGGCTCAAATCTGATGGAAAAATCCCGGCTATTGAGCCGGGATTTTTTTCTGCTGTGTAGTGGCGGAAAAGCTAGTAGCCGTGGTTAGGCCCTGAGCTCCGGATACGCCAAAAGCGACTGCTTGCAGAGTCTGGCAACGTCCTCTGTCGCCATATTTTGGTTCAGCACAGAGAAAACCTCTGGCCCGACATCATTCAGGCCACCGATCTTGTGCAGACCGGAGACAATGTCTGCCAGTGGGAAGTTACCGGTGCCAGGCCACATGCGTTCAAAGCAATCGGCCTCCAGGGTCACGCCGGATTTCAACGGATGGATGCCATCGCAGATCTGCACGCAGTGAATCGAGCTGCCTGGAATCGTTGCCAGAGTCTCGAGCTTGGATTCACTGCGAACGAAATGGAGCGTATCGAGCACAAGGCCGCCGTTAGGGGCACCGGCACGCTCGACGATCTCCCAGCCCTGTTCAAGAGACGTCACTCCCCACATAGGGATAGGTTCAAGGTCGCAAACTATGCCTTCCTCGTGGGCCAGACGGCAGATCTCGGCGTAGTGCGAGACCAGTTCATCCAGTGCATAGGCATTGGCTGTGAATGTAGCGTTCAAGCTCATGTGGGTGCAGCCAAGCTCGCTCGCGATCTCGAAAAATTCCAGGGTAGTAGTCGAGTGATCCGAGATGAAGCTGTCATCCATGTTATTGGGGTGCCAATTAGGATTCCATGTGCAGAGAGGATCCAGGCGGCTGATCTTGATCCCGTTATCCTCAGCGATCAGTCGCATGTTCTGAATGGAAAGACCGGATGCCGCGATCCTGGCCACCTCCTGTGGTTGGATAGCAAGTTCGTGGAAACCCGCCAACCGAGTAGCTCTTACCTTGTCCGGGAAGGGCAGGTGGAGGACATTAGAAAACGGCATGGTGAATGTCAGGCCGGGCTTCAGGTCTTCTTCTCTGTGCGTCATCCGAGCATCTCAACATAAAACCCCAATGTATTCGCGCGGTTCAGGGGATGTAAGGGCCGGATTTGGAAAACAATTTTCCACAAACGGAATGGAAAAGCCCGCCTAGCTATGCGCAGCTAAGTCCTTGCTCAGGGTGTGTGTTATCCTCGGCCCGAACACTGTTATGCCTAGTTCTCGGCTTACGCGTCTACCAACGAAGCCTGCGGGCATCATGCTCGGAGCTGTCTGTAGATCATGGCAAAGCCTTTCACTACCCTTGATGACGTAGCTAAAGCTGCTGGGATGTCACGTGCTCAGGTGTCGAGGGCGCTTCGAGGGGATCCTGGTGTTCGGCCTGAAACGCGTGAGCGGATCGATCAGATTGCTTCTGAGCTCGAGTATCGTCCGAACCTGGCTGCTCGGAGTTTAGTCTCCGCCCGATCATCCATCGTTGGGTTGGTGATCGGAGACCCCAACAACGCTTTCCATATCCAGTTGGCCCAGTCGGTCGACAAGAGATTGCTGGCTGCGGGCTTCGAACCTGTCACTTCCCTACGGCCGGTTGAAGGTAATTCAGCAGCTTTCGAGATAGAAAGGTTGCTGACGCTTCGAGCAGCCGGGGTGATCCTCCTGGGTACTCCGCATCATCCCAAGGTCATTGGCGAGATCGCCGATAAGCTCCCTTGCGTTTTTATTGGAAGCAAACGGGTCGCTCACAAAAAAGTCATCTCAATCGCGGTCGATGACCAGACGGGAGTGCGCCTTGCGATGGATCATCTGTTCGCATTGGGGCACCGAAGAATTGCTCACCTGGCAGGGGGGCGCGAGCCTTCCTCCAAAGACCGGGCAAGGTTCTACTGTGAAATCATGAAGGCTGCTGGTTTGAATCCGATCCTGATCAGAGGCGAGCACAATGCCGCGTTCGGTAGGCGAGGAGTGGATGCGCTGTTTGCCCGGGATGAGCGTCCAAGCGCCATCTTCGCCTCGAACGACTTCATCGCTTTGGGTGTTCTGGACAGGTTGAAGGGCATGGGGTTAAGCGTCCCATCTGACGTATCGGTTGTCGGTTTTGATGACATTCCTGATGCGGAAAACAGCCTCTTCTCGCTGACGACTTTAAAGCAGGATACAGATGCCCAGGCCCAGGCAGCTGTTGTGGCCTTGCAGGCGATGTTGGCGGGCAATGCTACCCATCCCCGCCGTGTGGACATGCCGGTCACTCTCATAACTCGAAAGTCAACTGGGCCAAGCTCAGGCTAAGCGGGTAGCCCCGTGACTGTCCGAGATGCAAATAATTCTCATCTTTTGATGTGCGTCACATTGACTCACTTTGTTACAGGACATACCATGCGCCCGTTTCGTAGGCGGCGCTCGGAGAGCGCCGTTTTTTGATCGTCGAATGAGAGCGCTCTCATTTGCGGTGACGTGCTCTAGTCTGCGGGTCGTTCGGCGTGCAGATGAGAGCGCTCTCATAGAGCATGGATGTTCGAAAGTCTGGTTTAGGGACGCTTGGAAGGAGCCTCGGGAGAGGGTCTGGCGCAGCGCTTTGGACGGTTTTTGATTGAGGGGCCTGGCCCCTCGCGTGAATGTAGGAAAACGCATGAGATTTAAGAGCGTCTTACCGATAGCCATCGGTGTCGTGTTGACGTTGCTTGGCGCAGGGCTCGCCTTTGGGGGAGCAAAACTGATATCGCTGGGCGGCAGCTGGTACTACCTCTTGGCTGGCCTAGCCATGGCGGCTACTGGTCTCACCCTGGTCAAAAAGAAGATCGTTGCGACCTGGATTTCCTTGGCGTTGCTGGTGGCTACCGCGTGCTGGGCATTCTGGGAAGTTGGCTTTGATTTCTGGCAGCTTGTACCGCGCTTGATCACCTTCATCGTGATTGCATTGGTACTGGTGCTGATCGTGCCGCTGCTTGAGGGTAATCATCGACTGATGGGCAATCCGGCACGCGCCGCTATCAGCTCGCTCCTCATCATCAGCCTGGTTGGCTTTGGCTACGGTATGTTCCAGCCACATGCAACTGTAGTGGCGAAGAAGGGCGACACCTCCCCAGTGGTCGTGCCGGATGCAGGTCAATCAGACGGTAATGATTGGACAGCGTATGGCCGCAATACCCATGGTGAGCGTTTCGCTCAGTTCGACCAGATCAACAAATCCAACGTCAAAGATCTGCAGGTGGCGTGGACTTTCCGTACCGGCGACATGGCAATTAACGGCGCCGAGTATCAGGGCACACCGCTCAAGGTTGATGACACGGTTTACCTGTGCACGCCACTCAACAAAGTCTTTGCACTTGATCCTGTCACTGGTGCTGAAAAGTGGAAGTACGACCCGGTGATTCAGGAAACACCGTCTAACCGTACCTGGAAACGGTGTCGTGGACTTGCCTACTACGACGTAGACAAAGCTCAAGCTGTCGTAGCGAACGGGGATACGGTAGATGACCCATCGGTAGCTGCTCAGCCTGCTGAATGTCGTCGCCGTATCGTCATGACGACAGTGGATGCTCGCCTGATTGAGCTCGATGCGAATACTGGTAAGACCTGCGATAGCTTTGGTGATCACGGTACCGTTGATTTGCTCAAAGGCATTGGCCCGAACACCGACGGCTCATACTATCTGACTTCGGCTCCGCTTGTGGCCGGGGACGTGATCATTGTCGGTGGTAAGATCAACGACAACCTGAAGACCGGTGAACCGTCAGGTGTGACGCGCGGCTTTAATGTTCGCACCGGCGAATTGCTCTGGGCTTGGGAGGCGTTGAACCCAAAGCGGGGCGTGCCATTACCTGCGGGTGAAAACTATCCTGCAGAGTCGCCCAACTTCTGGGGTACTGCCTCGTATGATGCAAAGCTGGGGTTGGCCTACATTCCTACAGGCAATCAGACCCCGGACTTCTGGAACGGTGATCGCAAGCCTGGCTCGGATGAATACAACGATTCGATCGTTGCAATCGACGTGAAGACCGGTGTCGATAAATGGCACTTCCGAACTGCTAACAACGACATGTTCGACTACGACGTGTCCGCCCAACCGATTCTGTACGACCTCCCGAACAAAAAGGGTGACACGACTCCGGTTGTGATTGCGATGACCAAACGTGGGCAGATCTTCGTTCTCGATCGACGCGATGGCACCCCGGTGTTCCCGGTGGAGCAGCGCAAGGTGGCAACCGATGGCGTCCCAGGTATGCGGATTTCGCCGACCCAGCCTTACTCCCAGCTGTCCGTTGGAGCGGATCGCCTCAAAGAGTCGGACATGTGGGGCGGTACGATCTTTGATCAGCTGATGTGCCGAATCGATTTCAAAGGCATGCGTTGGGAAGGGGAGTTTACGCCGCTGGTTGAAGGCCAGGCCACACTGATATACCCAGGTTACTATGGGGGCTTCAACTGGGGCGGCGGTGCAATTGATGCATCCACCGGTACCCTGATCGTCAACGATATCCGTATGGCTCAGTGGGGTCGTTTCATCAAACAGGATGAGGCCAAGCGCATTGGCTTGGTACCCACGACCGAAGGCGAATACTCCGAGCAGCTGGGCACGCCGTGGGGTGTAGAACGTTCGATGTTTGTGTCGCCGCTGGGCGTGCCATGCTTCAAGCCCCCATTCGGCACCATGACTGCCATCGACCTCACCTCGGGTGAAACCAAATGGCAGGTGCCGATGGGCAGTATTCAGGATGCACCCGTGCACGGCATCGTGCCTGGTGTCTACATGCCGCTTGGCATGCCCACCATGGGCGGGCCGCTGGTTACCAAAGGCGGTTTGACCTTCTTCCACGGCACCCTGGATTACTACATCCGAGCCCTGGATAACGACACGGGTGAAGAACTGTGGCGCGGTCGTCTACCGGTTGGTGGTCAAGGCGCTCCAATGTCCTACATTGGTCGTGACGGCAAGCAGTACATCGTTGTTACCGTGGGCGGGGCAACCCGTACAGGTTCCAACGAAAACCGTGGCGACTATGTGATCGCTTATGCTTTGCCGGGCGCAGGCAAGTAATATCCCTCCCTGGTTGCAGGTCAATGACCTGCAACCCTCCGAGACATTGCGAATCTTGAACAGAATTGCCGCTCCTGCAGGTCACGTAGCTCACGTAGCCTTTTCAGACCTCCATCTGGATCCTACTCGTCGTGAGGTTAGCTGCGGCGGTAGGCGGATCATCCTCAAAGCGACTTCATGCAGGCTATTGGAAGCTCTCATAGCAAATCCTGAGAAAATCGTGTCGAGATCTGCCCTGTTCGAGGCGGTCTGGGGTATCCATTTCGACCCTGGGACTAAGGTGCTGGAAGTACAGCTAAGCTATCTACGCAAGGTTCTCATCGCCCTGGGCTGTAGCCTACGAATTCATACGTATCGTGGTATCGGTCTCAGCTTACATGGACAGCAGTAACCTGCCTTAAAATGGATTCAGCGCATGAACGCTATCAATCACTTACTTTGGCCAAGACCAAAGTAACCCGTCGTAGGGCGCAAAGGTACCTCGCGCCCCCGCGTCAGTGAAGGTCTGCGCCGTTTCCAGTCACACGCGCCAAGACCAAAAAACCGGATCCTGCCCGACAGCGAAGCGCATCAATGCGCGCAGCGGCTCGTATCCCCTTGCTCGGCAGGTGCCTTTCGCGCCGCCGCCAGAATGGTCGCCAGCACGATCAGCGCTGCACCCGCAGCCATGCGCAGGCTTGGCTGGTCACCAAACAACCACCACGCCCCGATGATCGCGTACACCGGCTCCAGCGCAATGATCATACCGGCAGTACGCGCCTCCAGCCCCTCCAGGCTTTTCACGAACAGGAACTGCGACAGCCCGGTGCAGAACACCCCCAGCAATGCCAGGTTGACCCAGTCACTGCCGCCCAGGCTGGTATTACCCAGGTGCGTAAAGGCAAACGGCGCCACCAGCACAGCCACCACCACGTTCTGCCAGAACGCCACCTGCATGGCATTCATGCTCGACCCGTTACGGCGGTTGGCCACAGTCAGCAGGGCGAACGCCAGGCCCGAACCCAGCCCCCAGAGCAGGCCGATGGTGCCCTTGTCGAGCAGGTCGAAGGTTGGCACCACCAGCACCAGGCCTGCGGTGACCATCAGCAACAGCAAACCTTGCACGGCACCGATGCGCTGGCCAAACACGCCGCGCTCAATCATGGCGATGAATGCCGGGAAGCTGGCAAAGCCCAAGGTTGCCACGGCAACGCCGCCAACTTTCACCGCAATGAAGAACGTTACCCAATGGGTAGCCAGCAGGGCGCCGGTCAACCCCAGAACCGGGAGGTTGCGCAGGGTCAGTGCGTCGAGCAGGCGCGTGCCTTTGAGCCCGGCAACGAAGCCCAGGGCGATGAAAGCGAAAGTGGCGCGGCCGAAGGTGATGATGCTGGCGTCGGCCTCGATCAGGTGACCGAGAATACCGGTCAGGCCGAACAGTACAGCGGCGATGTGGGCAACGCACAGGGCGTTACGGTGGCCGGTGGCAGCACCGGCTACAGGGATTGAAGTCGCGATCATGGCAGTCAAGTCTTCACAAGGTGGCGCGCGCATACACTCCCGGTTGCGCTACGCAGGTCTCTAATACTGGGAGTTTTATCGTTATGAGCCCGGACGAATTGCCCGGTGCAAAAGGGCGCCACAGCGTTGGAATTGTGAAGCGAGGCTGTTTTACTCGCGAATACCACACCGATCAGCCCACGGCGCGGGGCTAATCGATGTGTGTATTATCTTTGTATACAGGGTTCAAAGCCGATTGCGGGCGCCGTGTGCTTGTCTGTTCACGACATCGGATGTTGCCTTGCAGCGCCGCGTCACTCGTCGCCGTAGTTCATGATCGACAGCAGGCGGATCGGCACCTGCACCAGCCGCTCAGGGCCGTGCGGGGTTTCGCCATCGAAGGTCAGGCTGTCGCCGGCGTGCATGTGGTAGAGCTGGTTGCCGTGCCGGTACACCAGTTCACCCTCCAGCAAATGGAGGAACTCGGTGCCTGGGTGGGCGAAGGTTGGAAACTCCTCGCTGGCGTCGTCCATGCTCACCATATAAGCCTCGAAATTCTTCTTCGGCCCCCTGGCGTGATTGAGCAAATGGTAGGTGTGGCCTTTCTCGGTGCCGCGGCGGACCACTTCCAGGCCTTCACCTGCTTTTACCAGCAGGGCATTGCCATCGGGCTGGTCGTACTGGCTGAACAGCTTGGCCATCGGCATGCCGAGCACATCGCACAGGCGGCTCAGGGTTTCGAGGCTGGTGGATACCTGCGCATTCTCGATCTTGCTCAACATGCCTTGGCTGATGCCGGCGATGCGGGCTACATCAGCCAGCTTGAGGGATTGGGCCTGGCGCTGGCGCTTGATCTGCAGGCCCAGGTATTGCTCCAGGCGAAGGCGCGGTTCGGTTTCGGTCGACATCGAAGGTCCTGCACGGTTTCAGTTCAAGAATAAAGATTTCGCACTGGGAAAGTGCGCAATGCATTGGCATCTGCTGTGGCTTTCCTCGCACGAAAACAAGTTTCCCATAACCCGAGCATAAAAACCTGTCTGGATTTTGTGTTACCCAGGCTGGACTCATCGCGGGTAAACCCGCGCCTGCAGGGGCCTGCACTGCCTGCGGGGGCGCTGGTTCAACCGCAAAGAGCCCAGGCCAGGCAGCACCGAACGCGCACCCAGGACGAAGTTGGCAAGCGCATTGCATTCCTGTGAGGAAAGTAAGTTTCCCAAGCGGAATCATTGCCCCTCACCCAGGAGTGTTCACCCCATGTTGCCAGCAGACACCCAGCGCACCCTCGACCAGCACGGTATCAAGTACGTGCTGGCACAGTTCGTCGATATCCATGGCTCGGCGAAGACCAAGTCGGTGCCGGTCTCGGGCCTGAAAATGGTCGCCGAGGAGGGCGCCGGTTTTGCCGGGTTCGCCATCTGCGGCATGGGCATGGAGCCGCACGGCCCGGACTTCATGGCACGCGGCGACCTGTCGACCTTGATTCCGGTGCCATGGCAACCCGGTTATGGCCGGGTGGTTTGCGTGGGCCACGTCAACGGCCAGCCTTGGCCCTACGACAGCCGCTTTGTGTTGCAGCAGCAGGTGCAGCGCCTGGCTGACAAGGGGTGGACCCTGAACACCGGCCTCGAGCCCGAGTTCAGCCTGTTCCGCCGCGACGAGGGCGGCAAGCTGCAGCTGGTAGACGCTTCCGACAACCTCGACAAGCCTTGCTACGACTACAAAGGCCTTTCACGCTCGCGCCTGTTCCTGGAACGCCTGACCGAAGCGTTGCAACCAGTGGGCTTCGACATCTACCAGATCGACCACGAAGACGCCAACGGCCAGTTCGAAATCAACTACACCTACAGCGACGCCATGGAGTCGGCCGACCGCTTCACATTCTTCCGCATGGCCGCCGGCGAGATCGCCAATGACCTGGGGATGATCTGCTCGTTCATGCCCAAGCCCGACCCCAAGCGCGCCGGCAATGGCATGCACTTCCACCTGTCACTGGCCAGCAGTAGCAACAAGAACCTGTTCCACGACCCGTCGGACAGCAGTGGCATGGGCCTGTCAAAACTGGCCTATCACTTTGCCGCAGGCCTGTTGGCCCATGGGCCGGCGCTGTGCGCCTTCGCTGCACCGACGGTGAACTCCTACAAACGCCTGGTGGTTGGCCGCTCGCTGTCTGGAGCCACCTGGGCTCCGGCGTTCGTCGCCTACGGTGCCAACAACCGCTCGGCGATGGTGCGCATTCCCTATGGCCGCCTGGAGTTCCGCCTGCCGGACGCCGGCTGCAACCCGTATCTGGTCACCGCCGCGATCATCGCAGCCGGCCTGGATGGTATCGACCGCCAGCTGGAGCCGGGCGAGATGTGCAACGAGAACCTCTACAACCTGAGCCTGGAGGAGATCGCCGCGCGCGGGATCAAGACCCTGCCGCAGTCGTTGAAGGAAGCCGCCGATGCCCTGGAGGCGGACCCGCTGTTCCGCGAGGTCCTCGGCGCCGAGATCGTCGACGAGTTCATCAAGCTCAAGCGCATGGAGTGGGTGGAGTACTGCCGCCATGTCTCCGACTGGGAGATCCAGCGCTACACCGAGTTCTTCTGACCGCCAACCCTATCCCTGGGTAGCCGCGTACGCGGCGGCCACCCACTGCCTAGAAGGAGCATCACCATGTGTGGAATCGTAGGTCTTTACCTGAAGAAGCCTGAGCTGGAAGCCCAGCTTGGCAAGCTCTTCGAACCCATGCTCGAAGCCATGACCGACCGAGGCCCGGACAGCGCCGGTTTTGCCATCTACGGCGATGAAGTGGCCGATGGCTGGGTCAAGCTGACCCTGCAAGCCACGGATCCCGACTACCCCTGGACCCGCTTGATGGGCCAGTTGGAAGGGCGCCTGGGCTGCTCGCTGGACTGGTTCCAGAATGCCAGCGCCGCGGTGCTGAAAGTACATACCGGCGAGGCCGCAGCGCGCCAGGCCTTGAGCGAACTGGCGCCGGACGTACGCATCATGAGCGCCGGCCAGAGCATCGAAATTCTCAAGGGCATGGGCCTGCCGGCAGAAATTTCCAGCCGCTTCGGCCTGGCGAGCATGAAGGGTAGCCACATCATCGGCCATACCCGCATGGCCACCGAAAGTGCCGTGACCATGGAAGGCAGCCACCCGTTTTCCACCGGCGCCGACCTGTGCCTGGTGCACAACGGGTCGCTGTCCAACCACTTCCGCCTGCGCCAGGTGCTCAAGCGCGAAGGCATCAGTTTCGAAACCGACAACGACACTGAAGTGGCCGCCGGCTACCTGACCTGGCGCCTGCAGCAGGGCGACAGCCTGGCCCAGGCCCTGGACGGCGCGCTGGAGGACCTGGACGGCTTCTTCACTTTCGCCATCGGCACTCGCAATGGCTTTGCCGTGATTCGCGACCCGATTGCCTGCAAGCCGGCCGTGCTGGCCGAGACCGACGACTATGTGGCGATGGCCTCGGAGTACCAGGCCCTGGCCGGCCTGCCGGGCATCGAGCACGCCAAGGTCTGGGAGCCGGCGCCGGCCACCTTGTACGTCTGGGAGCGCGAAAGCGCCTGACTTCCCACCGAACCCCTGGAGAACCTTATGAAGACGATTGACCTTTCCAGCACTTCGGTGCGTGTCCTGAACGAGTCTTTGCACGGCGAGGTGCAAGATCACGAATGGCGGGTGACTCACCCTGACGGCAAGCACAACCTGGCCGTGGGCATTAATGCTGAGGTGGCCGTGGATATCGAAGGCCACGCTGGCTACTACTGTGCCGGCATGAACCAGCAGGCCAGCGTCACGGTGCATGGCAACGTGGGTGTCGGCGTGGCCGAGAACATGATGTCCGGTTCGGTACGGGTCAAGGGCAGCGCTTCGCAGGCCGCTGGCGCGACTGCCCATGGCGGGCTGCTGGTGATCGAGGGTGATGCCGGTGCGCGCTGTGGCATCTCGATGAAGGGCGTGGATATTGTGGTGGGCGGCAGCATCGGCCATATGAGCTGCTTCATGGGCCAGGCCGGGCGCCTGGTGGTCTGCGGTGATGCCGGCGATGCGCTGGGCGATTCGCTGTACGAGGTGCGTATCTACGTCAAGGGCTCAGTGCAGTCGCTGGGTTCGGACTGCATCGAGAAAGAGATGCGCGCCGAGCACCTGCAAGAGTTGCAGGCGCTATTGGACAAGGCCGGCCTGACGCACAAGGCCGCCGATTTCAAACGCTACGGCTCGGCCCGCCAGCTGTACAACTTCAAAGTCGACAACGCCAGCGCGTACTGATCCAGGAGCATTCCCATGAGCGAGCAATTCCCCCCGGTACTGCGTGAGTCGGCCACCTTCGACCGCCTGACCATCCAGGAAATCCAGCGTGCCGCCGAAACCGGCATCTATGACATCCGCGGCGGCGGCACCAAGCGCCGCGTGCCGCACTTTGACGACCTGCTGCTGCTCGGTGCCAGCGTGTCGCGCTACCCGCTGGAAGGCTACCGCGAGAAGTGCGGTACCGACGTGGTGCTGGGTAACCGCTTTGCCAAAAAGCCGATCCACCTGAAGATCCCGGTGACCATCGCCGGCATGAGCTTCGGCGCGCTGTCGGCCAACGCCAAGGAGGCCCTGGGCCGTGGCGCGACGATCGCTGGTACCAGTACCACCACCGGCGACGGCGGCATGACGCCGGAGGAGCGCGGCCAGTCGCAGCACCTGGTGTACCAGTACCTGCCGTCACGCTACGGCATGAACCCCGACGACTTGCGCAAGGCCGACGCCATCGAGATCGTCCTTGGCCAGGGTGCCAAGCCGGGCGGTGGCGGCATGCTGCTGGGCATGAAAGTGACCGAGCGGGTGGCCGGCATGCGTACCTTGCCGATCGGCGTAGACCAGCGCAGTGCCTGCCGCCACCCGGACTGGACCGGCCCGGATGACTTGGCCATCAAGATTGCCGAGATCCGCGAGATCACCGACTGGGAAAAACCGATCTACGTGAAGATCGGTGCCAGCCGCCCGTACTACGACGTCAAGCTGGCGGTGAAAGCGGGTGCCGATGTGATCGTGCTCGATGGCATGCAGGGTGGTACGGCTGCAACCCAGGAGGTGTTCATCGAGCACGTTGGCATCCCGATCTTGCCGGCTATTCCCCAGGCGGTGCAGGCGCTGCAGGAAATGGGTATGCACCGCAAGGTGCAGCTGATCGTCTCGGGGGGTATCCGCAACGGTGCCGATGTGGCCAAGGCCATGGCCTTGGGGGCGGATGCGGTGGCGATTGGCACGGCGGCGCTGATTGCCCTGGGCGACAACCACCCGCGGCTGGACAGCGAGCTGAAGAAGATCGGTTCGGCGGCAGGGTTCTATGACGACTGGCAGAACGGTCGCGACCCGGCCGGGATTACCACTCAGGACCCGGAGCTGGCCAAGCGGTTGAACCCGGAGGAAGCCGGGCGGCGGCTGGCCAACTACTTGCGGGTACTGGTGCTGGAGGCGCAGACCATGGCGCGGGCGTGTGGCAAGTCGCATCTGCACAACCTTGATCCGGAGGACTTGGTGGCGTTGACCGTCGAGGCGGCGGCCATGGCCCGGGTGCCGTTGGCAGGGACCGCGTGGGTGCCGGGCCAGGCGCAGTATTGAGTTGACCCTCGGGGGGCTGCGAAGCAGCCCCCCATTCGCACAGGAGTGACCCATGAAGCATGCCCTTGCTGTTGTGCTGCTCGCGTTGACGCCATTGGCCCACGCCGCCGAACCCACTCTGGACACCGGCAATACCGCGTGGATGATCTGCGCCGCGATGTTCGTGTTGATGATGTGCATCCCTGGCCTTGCGCTGTTCTATGGCGGCATGGTGCGGGCGAAGAACTTTCTGTCTGTATTCACCCAGCTGTTCGCTGTGGCCGGTGTCATCGGCATTCTCTGGGTGCTGTTCGGCTACAGCCTAGTGGTCGATACCAGCGGCATGGTCGAAGGGCAGATCACCGTAAACAGCTTCATCGGCGGGCTGGACAAGGCCCTGATGCTGGACATCGGCCATGACAGCCTGGTCGGCACCATCCCCGAAGGCGTGTTCGCGGTGTTCCAGCTGACCTTCGCGATCATCACGCCGGCGCTGATTGCCGGTGGGTTTGCCGAACGCATGAAGTTCAGCGCTTCGCTGCTGTTCATGGCGGCGTGGTTCGTGCTGGTGTATGCGCCAATCGCCCACATGGTATGGGGCGGGCCGGGGGCATTGATGGTCAACTGGGGTGTCTTGGACTTTGCTGGCGGTACGGCGGTGCATATTAACTCTGGTGTGGCAGCCCTGGCGGCGGCGTTGATGCTGGGTAAGCGCAAGGGTTACCCGCAGGTGGCGATGCCGCCGCACAACCTCGGTTTCACCCTGGTAGGGGCAGGGTTGTTGTGGGTGGGCTGGTTCGGCTTCAACGTCGGTTCAGGGCTTGCGGCCAACCAAGGGGCAGGGGTGGTGATGCTGGCGACCATGGTGGCGGCCTGTGCCGGGATTGTCGGCTGGTTGTTGACCGAAAAGGTGATGCATGGTCGACCGACAGCGCTGGGTGCGGCTTCCGGCGCGCTGGCCGGACTGGTCGGAATCACACCAGCCTGTGCTTTTGTCGGGCCGTTGGGCGCGATGGTAATCGGCTTGTTGACTGGGGCGATCTGCTTCTTTGCCGTGACCCGGCTCAAGCAGGCGCTGGGGTATGACGACAGCCTCGATGTATTCGGGCTGCATGGTGTTGGCGGGATGATCGGGGCCGTGTTGACCGGTGTGTTTGCCGCGCCGTCGCTGGGCGGATATGTGGAAGGGGCCTCGCCGCTCGGGCAGGCGCTGATACAGCTCAAGGGCGTGGCGTTTACCTTTGTCTATTGCTTCGTGGTGAGCTGGGCGATTCTCGGGGCCATCAAGCTGACCGTGGGGCTGCGGGCCAGCCGAGAAGAGGAAGAGCAGGGGCTGGACCTGGCGGAGCACAATGAGCGGGCGTACAACCTCTGATTGATGCGGTGCCTGTGCCGGCCTTTTCGCGGCTTGACCCGCGAAAAGGCCGGCACCGATTCGATCAGTGCCCCATGGCCAACTTCGCACTGGTCTGCCGACGGCGGTAGGCGCTGTCACGGCTGGCCAGCCACCAGTACAGCGGCGAGGTCACTGCCAGGCCCACCAGCCACGACAGGTCAGCCCCGTTGATGTGCTCGGAAATCGGCCCGACGTACAGCGGTGTGTTCATGAACGGGATCTGCACCACGATGCCGATCGCATAGGCGATCAATGCCTGCGGGTTGTAACGCCCGTAGACGCCGCCATCCACCTGGAAGATCGACTGAATGTCATAGTCGCCCTTGTGAATGGCATAGAAGTCGATCAGGTTGATTGCCGTCCATGGCACCAGCACCACCAGCAGCACCAGCACCATGTCGACGAAATGGCCGATGAAGTCTGCAGAGGCGAACACCGCCACCACGCAGCAGGCGGACAGCACGATCAGCGACAGCACCGCGCGGCTCTTGGCGGTCGGAATCCAGCGGTAGGCGAAGGTCTGCACCAGGGTGATGATCGACAGCACTGCGCCATACAGATTGAGGGCGTTGTGGCTGATGACGCTGAGCAGGAACAGCACCAGCATGATCGGGCCGAGGGTGCCGGTGGCCAGCTTGACCGCGTCCATGGTGTCCATACCGGCCGGGATTGCCAGCACCGCCACGGCGCCGAAGATGAACGACAGGCTTGAACCCAGGGCTGAACCCAGGTAGGTAGTCCAGAAGGTCGAGCTGACTTTCACGTCTGCCGGCAGGTAGCGCGAGTAGTCCGACACATAGGGTGCAAAGGCGATTTGCCACAGCGCCGCCAGCGACACGGTGGCCAGCCAGCCGGCCAGGTTGAAGCCGCCGCGGGTGAGGAAGTCGTCGCTTTGCACATGGGTGAAGATGTAGCCGAACCCGACCACGATACCGATGCCCAGCACCCAGGTGCCGATGCGGTTGAGTACGTGGATGAAGCGGTAGCCGATGATGCCGATGATGCCCGAACCCAGCGCACCGATGACGATGCCGACCGGGACGGGTACGGCGTCGACCACGCCATGCAGCGACTTGCCGGCAAGCACGATGTTGGAGGCGAAGAAGCCGATGTACATGACCCCGGCGATCACCACCACCAGCAGCGCACCAAGGGTGCCGAACTGGGCGCGGCTCTGGATCATCTGCGGGATGCCCATCTGCGGGCCCTGGGCCGAGTGCAAGGCCATCAGCACGCCACCGACCAGGTGACCGACGAGGATGGCGACGATGCCCCATACCAGGTTCAGGTGAAACAACTGCACCCCTAGCGCGCCGGTGACGATGGGCAGTGGCGCGATATTGCCGCCGAACCACAGTGTGAATAGATCCCTTACCTTTCCATGGCGGTCTTCCGGCGGCACATAGCCGATGGTGTGTTTTTCTATCAAGGGTGCCGAATTGGCTGCACTGGTCATGACTGACTCCAAGGCAAGGTAGGGCATAGGGAGCTGCCCGGGGGCGTGCCGGCGAAGGGCGACGCGTTCTTGTTGGAGCGATGATGCGGGGCGCTGGGGTAAGGGGAAATTAGTAAATATGTACCCATAAGCGTTAAAAAACCTAAGGCTGACAAAAGCTTAAGCGGTTGACGGTAGCAAGGAGGGTGCCAGTTGGTCGGAAGGCTTGGGGTAGAAGGGTTTGCTTGGGGGCGTGCAGGTTTGTGGTGGGCTGGGGTGGTGCGGTGTGCACGTTTACAGTGCAGGTGAAAAGGTTGCCTGTAGCGGCCCCTTCGCGGCTGAAGCCGCACAAGGATTGGGCTAGATCCTGGAAATTGAGCAAATCAGTTGCTTCCACCATGATCGCGCCGGTTTTCAGGTGTTGAGCAAGCCAGTTGTTTCTCCAAGTACTGCATCAGCCTCAGGCCTGCGGGGTACCTGTGGGAGCGGGCTTGCCCGCGAAGAATTCAACACGGTGCCTGGCACGGGCTTTGCCCGTGTTCGCGGGACAAGCCCGCTCCCACAGGGATTGGGCGAGATCCTGGAAATTGAGCAAGACAGTTGCGCCTACAAGCATGAACCTGTGGTGTATCGGGGTGGATTTAGCCGCTAAGGGGCCGGCCGAGAGGAAACAACTACATCGGCAGTAGCCGGTCTTGAATCACCTCTTTCATCACCAGGGTGGAACTCAAGCGCTTCACATTGGGAATGCTGGTCAGTTGCTCGTCGTACAGCTTCTGAAACGCCGGCAGGTCCTTGGCCACCACATGCAGCAGGTAGTCCGGGTCACCGAACAACCGCTGCGCTTCGACAATCTGCGGGATCTCAGCCAACGCCGCTTCAAAGTCAGCCACCGGCTGGCGGGTGACTTCGCGCAGGGTGACGAACACCAACGCGGCAAAGTTCAGCCCCAGGGCGCTCGGTGCCAGGCGAGCGTGATAGCCCAGAATCGCCCCGGACTCTTCCAGTGCCCTCAGGCGCCGATGGCAGGGGGACAGGCTGAGCCCCACGCGGTCGGCCAGTTCGGTCACCGACAGCCGACCGTCTTTTTGCAGCTCGGCAAGGATTTTTCGGTCAGTTCTGTCCATTGGCAAGAATCTTCCAGTAAATGAATGTTGGCGGGGAATATACGAAAGAAAATCCCCAGGCGGAATCCGTAATCTTTCCTCATCCCCAAGCAGTAGATAAGGAAGATTCAAGTGGCTATCAGTGTGCTGACGGCGTTCTGGGCTGTGTCGATGCTATTCGTGATTACCCCTGGTGCAGACTGGGCCTATGCCATCTCGGCAGGCATGCGCGGGCGTTGGGTGATGCCCGCGGTGGCGGGGATGTTGTCGGGGCACTTTCTCGCCACCCTTGTGGTGGCGGCTGGGGTCGGTAGCCTGCTGGCGGGCCACCCGTTGGCGCTCACCTTGCTTACCCTGGCTGGCTGTAGCTACCTGCTGTGGCTGGGTGGCAACCTGTTGCTGAGCCCGGTATTGCCGTCAGCCGGGCAGGGCGGGGTCGGGGAGTCGGGTTCGCGCTGGGCGTTGAAGGGATTCTGCGTCAGTGGCCTGAACCCCAAGGTTTTCCTGCTGTTCCTGGCCCTGCTGCCGCAGTTCACCGACCCCCAGTCCAGTTGGCCGGTGCCGGTGCAGATCTTGCTGCTGGGGCTGGTGCACTTGTGCAGCTCACTGGTGATCTACTCGCTGGTGGGTTATGGCGCCAAGGCCGTGCTGAGCACTCGGCCGGGCGCGGCAAAGCTGGTAGGGCGGGTGTCGGGTGTGGCGATGATTACCGTGGCCCTGGGGCTGATAGCCGGGCAGATCAACTGATTTCACCGGTCATGAATGGCTTCGGAGGTGGTTGCCGGTCTGACAGGGACGCAGCGCGCCCCACGCTTAACTGCCCAGCACCTGGCCGAGTACCTGGCACAATTGTTCCGCCGAGTAGGGCTTGGCCAGAAAGGCGAACCCTTGATGCCCGCCTTCGGCAACCGCCTCGCTGTACCCTGAGGTCAGGATTATCGGCAACTGTGGACGCTGACGGCGTAGTTCACGGGCCAGCGCCAGGCCGCCCATGCCGGGCATGATCACATCGGAAAACACCGCATCAAAATCACCCGCCGGGCCGGTAAGCTGTGCCAGCGCTTCTTCCGCCGAACGCGCATAGCTGATCCGGTAGCCCTGGTCTTCCAGGATCTGCGCAGTGAAGTTGCCCAGGTCCGGGTTGTCTTCTACCACCAGTATCCGTCGCCGGCCGCCCTCTGCCTGCTGCTGGCGGGTCGCCGTGGCGTCTTCGGCGTGGTCTGCCGGTGGCGCCTGCTGCGGCAGGTACAGGGTGAAGGTGGTGCCCTGGCCGGGGATGCTGTGAACCTGCACATCGCCCCCTGACTGCTTGGCAAAGCCGAACACCTGTGACAAGCCAAGACCGGTGCCTTCGCCCGGCGCCTTGGTGGTGAAGAACGGGTCGAAAATGCGCTCCAGCAATTCGTTGGCGATGCCGACGCCGCTGTCGCGCACTGATATCGCCGCGAACGGGCCTGGCTGCGGCGCATGGCCGCGCAGGCCGGGTAGCGGCTGGTCCGCTTGCAAGCGCAGTTGCAGGGTGCCTTCGCCGGCCATGGCATCGCGGCCATTGAGCATCAGGTTGATCACTGCGGTTTCCAGCTGGCTGAGGTCGGCGCGGATATGGCAGGGCGCCTGCGGCAGCTGCAATTCGATCTGGATGCGCGCACCGGTGGCGGTGTCGAGCATATCGGCCATGGCCTCCAGCCGTGCCCCGGCCTCGAACACCTCCGGGCTCAACGCCTGGCGGCGGGCAAATGCAAGCAGCTGGCCGGTCAGCTTGGCGCCACGGTCAACGGTGTCGGACATGGTCTTGAGATAGCGCTCGCGGCGTTTTTCGTCCAGGCTGGGGCGTTGCAGAAAGTGCAGTGACGAGCGAATGATGGTCAGCAGGTTGTTGAAGTCATGGGCCACGCCGCCGGTCAGCTGGCCGATCGCCTCCAGCTTGTGCGCCTGGCGCAATACGGCTTCGGTGTGCAGCAACTGGGTGGTGCGCTCCTCCACGCGGTGCTCCAGGGTGGCATTGAGCGCTTCCAGCGCCGCCATGGCTTCGCGAACCTCGGCGTTGGCCTGTACGCGCTGGATATGCGCCCAGCAGCGCTCGGTGACTTCGCTGATCAGCGCTTGCTCATAGTGGGTCCATGCCCGTGGTGCTTTATCGTGAATGGCCATTAGCGCGGTCAGCCGGCCGCCCTTGATCAGGGGCATGCAAATGGTCGCGGTGATGCCGATTGCCTGGAAGGTGGCCGCTTCCTCAGGGGCCAGCTCGCGTAGATTGTCGTTGATCACCAGGGCCTGGCCGCTGCGCAGGCGGCTGACTGCCAGGTGGCCGAAGTCGCGCAGCTGATATTGCCCGACAAGGTGCGGCGAGCCGGGTGCTACCGCGTCGCCACAAATGGTGAAGCCGTCCTCGTCGGGATCCATGACTGCGTAGGCGCAACTCGACAACTGCAGGTGCTCGAGGAGCCGGTGGGTGGCGATGGCGAGCACCTGGTCCGGTTCGGTGGCATCGGCAATGCTGCGGCCAAGGTCGTCGAGGAACTTCAGGCGCTGGTTGGCCAGCACGTTGGCGGTGGTTTCGGTGACGGTATCGAGCATGCCCAGTACCTGGCCGTCGTGGCCACGGATAGGGCTGTAGCAGAAGGTGAAGTAGGCGCGTTCGGGCCCGCCATTGCGGTCGATGGTGAGCAAATAGTCCTCGATATAAACCGCTTCGCCAGCCAGAGCCCGTCGGGCCATGCTGCTGATGTCGGCCCAGGCTTCCTGCCACACTTCGCTGAAAGGCTTGCCAAGCGCCAGTGGCTTCTGCCCGAGGATCTGGGAGAAGGCGTCATTGTGCAGGGTAAGCAGTTCCGGGCCCCAGAGCACTGCCTGCGGAAAGCGCGAGGCCAGGCACAGGGCCAGGGTAGTTTTCAGGGCGTCGGGCCAGGTGGGGAGGGGCCCCAGGGAAGTGTTTGTCCAGTCGTGATGGCGGATGCGCTCTGCCATCAAGCCGCCGCCGTCTAGCCATTTCGCCATATACGCTGCCGGTCCGTTTGCTCAAGGCCATTAGGGTGCACCGAGAATAGCCGCTTGGCGAGTGTTTTCGTGTTGCCGGTACCGGCCCTTGCGCGGCGCAAGCCGCGCCTTCACGGCCGGCGCAGGCTAGCGCATGAAGTGCACTTTGCCGGTATCGTCATTACCCATGTAAATGCCGTAAACCCCGGCCTGCCGTTCCAGGATGTAACGCTCGAGAATCTGCCGGATCGCCGGATAATAGATCTCGTCCCAAGGAATTTCATCCGGTTCGAAGAACTTGTACGCCAGGGTTTCCGGGCCATACTGGCCGGTCTCTTCAGTGGCGATGGCGCGGAAGATGATGTACACCTCGCTGATTTTCGGCACGCTGAAGATCGAGTAGGGCGAAACGATGTCGGCGCGCACGCCGCTTTCTTCCCAGACCTCGCGCAGCGCTGCCTGCTCGGTGGTTTCGCCGGCCTCCATGAAGCCGGCCGGCAATGTCCAGGTGCCGGGGCGCGGCGGGATGGCACGCTGGCACAGCAAGTACTTGCCCTCGCGCTCAATGATGCAGCCCGCGATGATCTTCGGGTTGATGTAGTGGATGTAACCGCAGCCGGTGCAGTGCAGGCGTTCGTGGGTATCGCCTGTGGGAACGCCCCGGGCCAGTTCCGTGGTGCAGTGCGGGCAGTAGCGCGGGGCGTTGGGCATGGTCAGCGGCCTATACGGGGTTCCTTCAGGGCCAGGGGCTCGACGATGTCGCGCACCTTGGCGTTGTCATCCTGCTTCTGGCGCAGGTAGTCCAGGGCCACCTTGGCGGCAGCGCGGACATGATCGACCGAAGCCTGGTGCGCGACCAGCGGGTCGCCACCCTTGATAGCTTCGACGATTTTTTCCATTTCGCGGTTGCTGGCGCCGCGGCGGTTTTCTTGTGACACCGAAGTGGCCCGCAAGTAACTGATGCGTGCCTGCAACTGGCGCAACTGTTGCGCTGCCACCTGGTTGCCTGAACCTTCCAGCAGCACATCGTAGAAGCCTTGCACCGAATCCAGCACCTGTTGCAGCTCGCCCTCTTCCAGGGCCTCGCGGTTCACCTCCAGCGCGCGCTCAAGGGCACGGATGTCCTTGGCCTTGGCGTTGAGGGTGAACAGCTGCACGATCAGGCCTTCGAGCACGCAGCGCAGCTCGTAGATGTCGCGGGCGTCTTCCAGGGTGATGATGGCCACCCGCGGCCCCTTGGCGTCGGCGAATTCCACCAGGCCTTCGGACTCCAGGTGGCGCAGGGCCTCACGCACCGAGGTGCGGCTGACGCCGAGGCGGTCGCAAAGGTCGCGCTCGACCAGGCGGTCGCCGGGCAGCAAATGGAAGTTCATGATCGCGGTGCGCAGCTTGTCGAGCACGATTTCGCGCAGGGTAACGGGGTTGCGGTTGACCTTGAAACTGTCGTCGAGTGGCTGGCGTTTCATCAAGTGCGCTCTTAAAGAGGCTGCCCGGCCGCAACCGCAACAGCACCACGAACCTTGGGTGCTCCTTGCGTGGGTTCGAACAGCCCGGTGTTAACGGGTTGACTCCGCATCGGCTTCAGCGAACGCTTCGCGGGCCAGGCGGAAACTGTCCACCGCCGCGGGCACGCCGCAATAAATGCCGACCTGGAGCAGGATCTCGCGAATCTGTTCACGGCTCAGGCCATTGCGCAGTGCGCCGCGAATGTGCAGTTTGAGCTCGTGGGGCCGGTTGAGCGCGGAAATCATGGCCAAGTTTATCATGCTGCGCTCCTTCAGCGAGAGGCCTTCGCGGCCCCAGACATGGCCCCAGCAGTATTCGGTGACCAGCTCTTGCAGCGGCTGGGTGAACGCGTCGGCGTTCTGGATCGAGCGGTTGACGTAGTCCTCGCCCAGCACCTGGGTACGGATCTGCAGGCCTTTCTCGTACTTTTCATTGCTCATGCGCAGTACTCCGGAATAAAACAGGGGCCGCAACCGAGGGTGAGACGATTAGCGCGACCCCTGAAAACAGGGTCATCGGTGCTGGCTTCTTCGCGGCCAGCCCGCGAAGAGGCCAACACCGAATTCAAGCTATATCAGCCGAGGGGCGGCAAGGCGCCCAGCTTGCCTTTGTGGTAGACCATCGGGGTCACCGGCTCCGCCGGCAGCACCAGGTTCTTCACCGCGCCAACGATGATCGCGTGGTCACCGCCGTCGTACTCGCGCCACAGTTCGCACTCGATGATCGCGGTGGCCTTGGTCAGCAGCGGGTTGCCCAGTTCGCTCAGCTGCCACTCGACACCCTTGGCCTTGTCCTTGCCCTTGCCGGCGAAGGCATAGGCCTCGGCGGTCTGGTCGGCAGACAGCAGGTGGATCGCAAACTGCTTGCTGTCGCGCAGGATCGGGTAGGTGTCCGAGGCGTAGTTGGGACAGAACAGCACCAGTGCCGGATCGATCGACAGCGCGCTGAACGCGCTGGCGGTGATGCCGACGATGCCGCCGTCGGCGTCCAGGGTGGTGACAACCGTGACGCCGGACGGGAAGGAGCCCATCACGTCTTTGTAGATGCCGGGTTCGATCATCTCGTGCTACCTCTCAACGCATCACAAACGGGTCGGGCATCGGCGCGGTGGACAAGTTGATCCACACGGTCTTCAGCTCGGTATAGGCCAGCACCGAATCGATGCCGCTCTCACGGCCGTAGCCGCTGTTCTTGAAGCCACCGATCGGTGCCATGGCCGACACGGCGCGGTAGGTGTTGACCCAGATGATCCCCGAACGCACGTCACGGGCCAGGCGGTGGGCGCGGCCCAGGTCGCGGGTCCAGATGCCGGCAGCCAGGCCGAACTGCGAGTCGTTGGCAATTTCCAGGGCTTCTTCCTCGGTCTTGAAACGGATGACCGCAGCGACCGGGCCGAACACTTCTTCCTGCATGATGGTCATCGAATTGCTGTCGCATTCGAACAGGGTCGGCTCGTAGAACCAGCCATCGCCTTCGACCTCGGCACGCTTGCCACCCATGTGCAGCTTCGCGCCCTCGGCCTTGGCCGCAGCGACCAGGCCTTCGACCACGGCCAGTTGTTGTGCCGTGGCCATCGGGCCCATTTCGCTGGCGTCGTCCTGCGGGTTGCCGATGCGGATGCGCTTGGCGCGGGCGATCAGGCGCTCGACGAACTGGTCGAAAATCTCGTCCTGCACCAGCAGGCGCGAACCAGCCACGCAGCTTTGCCCGGAGGCGGCATAGATGCCGGCCACGGCGCCGTTGATGGCGCTGTCCAGATCGGCGTCGGCAAAGATGATGTTCGGCGACTTGCCGCCCAGCTCCAGCGACAGCTTGGCGAAGTTTTCGGCACTGCTGCGCACCACGTGGCGGGCGGTGGCCGCGCCGCCGGTGAAGGCGATCTTGCGCACCAGCGGGTGGCGAGTCAGCGCCGCGCCGGTGCTTGGGCCGTAACCGGTGACCACGTTGACCACGCCAGCCGGGAAACCGGCTTCGAGGGCCAGCCGGGCCAGTTCGAGGATGGTCGCCGAGGCGTGCTCGGACGGTTTCAGTACGATGGTGTTGCCGGCTGCCAGGGCCGGGGCCAGTTTGATCGCCGTGAGGTACAGCGGGCTGTTCCACGGGATGATGCCGGCGACCACGCCGATCGGCTCGTGCACGGTGTAGGCGAACAGGTCGGGCTTGTCCAGCGGCAGGGTGCCGCCTTCGAGCTTGTCGGCCAAGCCTGCGGTGTAGTGGAAGAACTCGGGCAGGTAGCCGACCTGGCCGCGGGTTTCGCGGATCAGCTTGCCGTTGTCACGGCTTTCCAGCTGGGCCAGGTGTTCCTTGTTCTCGGCAATCAGGTCACCCAGGCGACGCAGCAACTTGCCGCGTGCAGTGGCAGTGATGCTGCGCCATTCCTTGCTGTCGAAGGCACGCTGGGCGGCCTGTACGGCCAGCTCGACATCGGCTTCGTCGGCATCGGGCAGTTGCGCCCAGGCCTGGGCAGTGGCCGGGTTGAGGCTGTCGAAGGTCTTGCCGCTCTGGGCATCGCGCCATTGGCCGTCGATGCACATCTGGAAACGAACGAGGGTCATGCAACAATCCCCTTGGCGGATTCGGTGAGGGTGCGGGCTTGGGTGAGGAAGTCCAGCAGCATCTTGTTGACTTCACGCGGTGCTTCCACCGGCATCATATGCCGTTGCTCGGCGAGGACCACACTGTGTGCGCCAGGAATGCTGGCGGCGAGCTGGCGGGTCATGGCCGGGGTGGAGCCCGAGTCGAGTTCGCCGGTGGCGATCAGCGTCGGCACCTGGATACTGCCCAGGTCGCCTGCGCGGTACATGTCCTGAGTGGCGAACAGCGAATAAGTGGTGTGGTAGCCCTGCGGGTCGTTGCTCGCCAGCACCTGGCGGATGGCAGCGACCTGCGCCGGGTTGGCAGCCTTGTATTCACGGCTGAACCAGCGGTCGAGCGCCGCATCGACGTTGGCGTCAGGGCCTAGCTCTGCAGCCTGGGCGGCGCGGGCGATGACGCCGGCACTCTGCTCGGGGCTGCGGTTGAACACGCTGTTGAGCACGACCAAGGCGGCCAGGCGCTGTGGGTAGTTGAGCGCAAAGGCGCGGGCGACCAGGCCGCCCATGGAAAAACCGATCACGGTGGCTTGGGCAATTTGCAGGTGGTCGAGCAGTTCGGCGAGCTGGTCGGCGTAGCCCTCCAGCGGCGTGTCTGCGGCGGGTACACGGCTTTGGCCGTGGCCGAGCATATCGTAGGCAATGACGCGGTAGTCGTTGGCCAGGCCAACGAACTGACCGCCCCACATTTCCTTGTTCAGGCCCACGCCGTGGATCAATACCACGGGTTGGCCCTGGCCGACGGACAGGTAGCTGGTGCCGGCAGGTGTGCGTTCAGCGACAGGCTGAATCATGGAGGGCGCTCCTTGAAGGTCGGGCGCGGCGGGTAAGCACGCCACGCCCCGGCCCGTCTTGGTTGTTGTTATTGAGCGTTGGCTTTTTCGGCAGCCAGTTCTTCCAGGTCGATGTAGCGGTTGCCGATACGCGGGTGCAGACGGCCACCGTCGGCAGCACCCAGGACCACGACGATTTCATCGGCGCGCGGAGCGTCTTCGATCTGCATTTCCAGGGTGATGTAGTGCGAACGCAGGCCTTCGTCGTCCTTCTGCATCATCGGAATCTGGATCGAGGTGCCTGGGCCGCCGCGCTTGTTGGTGAAGCTCAGGTAGCTCTTGGCCTGTACCGCTTCACGGTAGTGGTTGCCGAAGCGCAGGGTGTGGATCACCGCAGAGGCGTGCTCGATTTCGCCGTCGGCGCCGACCACCGCGGCCTTGCCGTAGGCTTCGATCTTGTCGGCACCGCCAATGGCGGCAGTCAGGCGCTCGACCATCAGTGCACCCAGCTCCGAGCAGTTGGCGCGGATTTCCGGCTTTAGATCTTCAACGAAACCGCGACCGGCCCATGGGTTCTTGATCACGACGGCCAGGCCGACCATGGTCACCGGCTTGTCGGTGGCCTTGCCGCCTTCGATGCGGGTCTCTTCGGAGTAGGTGACGATCTTGCGGATTTCGAAACTCATGGATGGCTCCTGGTGAGGGTTATCAGCTCTTGTTGTCTGATGGTATACCATAATATTTGTTGTGCAAGAGGTGGCTGGAAATTTCTCTTGCGGGGGGACGAAAGGCGTACCCCTCAAAAAAAGCCCGCTCACGCGAGCCACAAGGGCCCACGGGAGCGGGCTGCGTCCCGCAATGATTCAGGCAATGGGAATTCAGGCGAACGCCGGCACCACTTCCTTGATGAACAGCTCGAGCGACTTCTTCTTCTCGGCGTGGGGCAGGCTGTTGTCGCACCAGAAGCTGAACTCGTCGACGCCAAGCTCCTGGTAGTACTTGATGCGCGCAATGATCTCTTCCGGCGTGCCGATCATGGTGTTCTTGCGGATGTTCTCCAGCTGGAACGCCGGCACTTCGGCGAACTTGGACTCCGGGCTCGGCTCCAGGAAGCCATTCACCGGGGTGGTCTTGTTGCCGAACCACGCATCGAAGGTGCGGTAGAAGCGCGAGATCGCCTGGGCGCCAACCTTCCAGCCTTCCGGTTCGGCCGGGCTGTGCACATGGGTGTGGCGCAGCACCATCAATTGCGGGCGCGGCACGTCCGGGTTGTTGTCCAGGGCGGCCTGGAACTTGTTCTTGAGGTCCAGCACTTCTTCGTCACCCTTCATCAGCGGGGTGACCATGACATTGCAGCCATTGGCAACGGCAAAGTTGTGCGAGTCCGGATCACGGGCGGCGATCCACATAGGCGGCGTGGCGTTGAACGGTTTCGGTACGCTGGTGGAGGTCGGGAACTTGTAGACTTCGCCGTCGTGGGCGTAGTCGCCCTCCCACAGCTTGCGCACCACCGGCACCATCTCGCGCAGCGCCTTGCCGCCGTCGGTGGCCGGCATGCCACCTGCCATGCGGTCGAATTCGAACTGGTAGGCGCCGCGGGCCAGGCCCACTTCCATGCGGCCGTTGCTGATCACATCGAGCAGGGCGCATTCGCCAGCGACGCGGATCGGGTTCCAGAACGGCGCGATGATGGTGCCGGCGCCCAGGCGGATCTTCTCGGTGCGTGCGGCCAGGTAGGCCAGTAGCGGCATCGGGCTTGGCGAAATGGTGTATTCCATGGCGTGGTGTTCGCCGATCCATACGGTGCTGAAACCGCCGTCTTCGGCCATCAGGGTCAGTTCGGTCAGGTCTTCGAACAGCTGGCGGTGGCTGACCTGTTCATCCCAACGTTCCATGTGCACGAACAACGAAAATTTCATGGGTTTTTCCTCAACGCTTGTTGTTGCCCGTCAGTCAAGCGGGCTTCAGTGTGGGGGCGGGCTGCGTCCTAGTGCAGGCTTCAGGCAAAGGCCGGCAGGCTGGCCATCTTGCCGCGGCAGTACACCATCGGCCGTGGCGCTTCGGCAGGGACGATCAGGTTGTGTACCTTGCCGACCATGATGGCGTGGTCGCCACCTTCATATTCACGCCACAGTTCGCATTCGATGACGGCGGTGGCACCGGCCAGGATCGGGTTGCCCAGTTCGCTCAGGGTCCACTCGATGCCGCTGGCCTTGTCCTTGCCCTTTTTGGCGAACGCGTAGGCTTCGGCCTGCTGTTCACCGGACAGCAGGTGAATGGCGAAGCGCTTCTGCTTGATCAGTACCGGGTAGGAGTCGGAGGTGTAGTTGGGGCAGAACAGCACCAGCGGCGGGTCCATCGACAAGGAGGAGAAAGCGCTGGCAGTAAGGCCGACGACCGAGCCGTCGTCGTCCAGGGTGGTGATGACGGTAACGCCGGACGGGAAGGAGCCCAGGACGTTCTTGTAGACGGTTGCGTCGATCATCTCGTGTACCTCTAAAGGGCTGCGGTGGTCCGCGGTTTTTATCGTTGATGTGTCTGATGGTATACCGTAATACCTATTTTGCAAGCAGAATTTTTAACCCTGATTTTTCGCGATGAACGGCCCAAGGCCACGTAAATCGTGGCCTTGAGCGGTGAGGCGGTTTGTCGCAGGGGTTTCGCAAGCGGATCAGTGGCCGTTTTTTCATGCGGATCAGTGTTGTCAAAAGCTTGGAATACCATAATATGGTCCGCAGCTGAGAGGCCGCCTTGATGCGGTTTCCTTACAAAGATAAAAACGACCTTTCGAGCTGAAAACCATGTCCCAACCGTCGTCGCAACACCAGTTTGTCGAGAATCACACGGTCGATTACGTTCCACCTGCCGAGCGCCATGGGAAGGCGCGCGACCTGTTCACCCTCTGGTTCAGTACCAACATCGCGCCACTGCCTATCGTGACCGGTGCCATGGTGGTCCAGGTGTTCCACCTGAACCTGTTGTGGGGCCTGATCGCCATCGTACTGGGCCATCTGGTCGGGGGCGTGGTCATCGCCCTGGCCTCTGCACAGGGGCCGCAGCTGGGCATTCCGCAAATGGTGCAGAGCCGTGGCCAGTTTGGCCGCTACGGTGCCTTGCTGATCGTGTTCTTCACCGCGCTGATCTATGTCGGCTTCTTCATTTCCAATATCGTCCTGGCGGGCAAGACCATTCACGGCATCGCGCCAAGCGTGCCGATGCCCGGCGCGATCGTGATCGGTGCCCTGAGTGCGACTGCCATTGGCGTGATCGGCTATCGCTTCATCCATATCCTCAACCGCATCGGTACCTGGGTGATGGGCTCGGCGTTGCTTGCCGGTTTCATCATGATGTTCGTCCAGGATCTGCCGGCTGACTTCTTCAGCCGTGGCGCGTTCAACCTGTCGGGCTTCATTGCCACCGTGTCGCTGGGTGTGATCTGGCAGATCAGCTTCTCGCCGTACACCTCTGACTACTCGCGCTACCTGCCCCGTGAAGTGGGCATTGCCAAGCCGTTCTGGGCCACTTACTTCGGCGCCACCCTGGGCACCATCCTGTGCTTCAGCTTTGGTACGGTGGCGGTGCTGTGCGTACCGGAAGGCACCGACGCAATGGATGCGGTGAAGCAGGCCACCGGCTGGCTGGGCCCGATCCTGATGGTGCTGTTCCTGCTCAACATCATCAGCCACAACGCCCTCAACCTTTACGGCGCCGTGCTGTCGATCGTGACCGCGATCCAGACCTTCATGGCCGAGTGGACGCCGAGCATCAAGGTGCGGGTGATCCTGGCGTCAGTGATTCTGCTGGGCTGCGGGATGGTGGCACTGAACGCCTCGGCAGACTTCATCGGCCACTTCATCGGCCTGATCCTGGCGCTGCTGCTGGTGCTGGTACCGTGGGCTTCGATCAACCTGATCGACTTCTACCTGATCAAGAAGGGCCAGTACGACATTGCGTCGATCTTCAGTGCCGACGGCGGTATCTATGGCCGCTTCAACCACCACGCGATCATTGCCTATGCCTGCGGCATCCTGGTGCAGCTGCCGTTTGCCAATACTTCCCTGTATGTGGGGCCGTACTCGAACATTGTCGAAGGGGCCGACCTGTCATGGCTGTTCGGCTTGCTGGTGACCGTGCCGCTGTACTACTGCCTGGCGACCCGCGGCAAGGCTGTCGAGAAGGCGGGGCGGGTGGTAAGCGTCAACGATTGATAGACCGCTGTTGCTGTAACCGGGGCCGCAATGCGGCCCCGGCTGTTTTGGATCAAACCTTGAACTGCGCGACCATCCCGTTCAGGTCCACCGCCAACCGCGACAGATCCTGCGCCGCCGCACTGGTCTGGTTCGCGCCCGCCGACGTTTGCATCGCCAAGTCACGAATATTCACCAGGTTCCGGTCTACCTCGCGTGCGACTTGCGCCTGCTCCTCCGAGGCACTGGCGATCACCAGGTTGCGCTGGTTGATCGAAGCAATGGCCTCGGCAATCACCTCCAACGCCTCCCCTGCGCTTTGCGCCACTGCCAGCGTACCCGTGGCGCGACCCTGGCTGCTGTGCATTGCCGTCACCGCCCGCTCGGTGCCGTTCTGGATACCGGCAATCATCTGCTCGATCTCTGCCGTCGATTGCTGAGTACGGTGGGCGAGGGCACGTACCTCGTCAGCCACCACGGCAAACCCACGTCCTGCCTCACCGGCCCTTGCCGCCTCGATGGCGGCGTTCAGTGCCAACAGGTTGGTCTGCCCGGCAATCGCACCAATCACGTCCAGCACCCGGCTGATCTCGTTGGCGTTGCTGGCCAGTTGTTCGATCTCGGCCGATGTGCCGGTCACATCCGCTACCAGATGCTGAATGGATGCCAGCGCCTGGTTGACCTGGTCGCGGCCATCTCGGGTGGTCTAGTCAGCGCCTTTGGAAGCATCAGCAGTGCTGACCGCGTTGTTCGCCACTTCCTCGACTGCCGCAGTCATCTGGTTCACCGCCGTGGCGGCCTGGTCGATTTCTGCACTCTGCTGATGCAGGCCGCGGCTGGTGTCTTCAGTGACGGTGTGCAGTTCTTCGGAGGCCGAGGCCAGTTGGTCGGAAGACGCGGCGATCTGGCGAATGGTATCGCGCAGGCTGCCCTGCATCCGGCTCAGGGCGCGCAATACCATGGCCGGCTCATCGCGACCGGTTACCCGTATTTCCCGGGTCAGGTCGCCGGTCGCCACGCGCTCGGCCACAGCCAGCGCATCGGCCAGCGGCACAACGATACTGCGGGTGAGTACGGTGGCGATGGCGGCAAGGGCCAGCATGATTACCACCAGTGCGGCCACTAGCGCGGTGAACGCTTCGTCAGCGACGTCGCTGCTGCGCTGCGAGGCTTGTTCGGCGCCTGTGCCGTTATAGGCGATCAACGCTGCCATGGCCTGCATCATGCTGTCGGCGCGCTGAGTCAGCGCGCCACTGATCTGCTGCTTGGCGTCGTCCATACGCCCGGCTTGGATGTCTTGCAGCACGCGGGTCTGTAATTCGAAGTAGTGCTGATGAGCAGCGCTGAAGGCATTGAACAGGGCGCGGTCATCGGCGGCGATGATCGTGTCGGCATAATTCTTCAGAGCATTATTCAGCTCGGTATTTATACCGTCGAGCATCTGCAGGTTGCGCACGCGGTCACTGGGGTTGTCGTCCAGGGCGGCACGCAAGGTGACGGCGCGGGCGCGCCCGAGGTTGGTGCTGATGTCACCGAGGGCTATTACGGCCGGCATCCAGGTCACCCGGATTTCATCCGTGGCGTTGTCCATCTGCCGGGTTTCATAAAGTGCGATCAAGCCCATGAACAGGACCAGGATGCCCAACAGGGCGAACACGCTTGCAGCGCGAATGCCGATCTTCAAATTCCGTAACTGCATGGAATGCTCCTTGACGGTGGCGTGCAGGCCTCAGGAGCTTGGGCGGATGGCCGGGTCACCGGTATGGCGCCAGGCTCTTGATGCGCTGCGAAGTGGGTTGTGTGTCTCACCCTCGTGACTTTTTTGTTTGAATGATGCCATATGGCCATCATTATTGAACAGCCATTCAACGTAACGGCCAGAACTGGCAAAACCGCCAATTGTTGACGGTTTTGTCAGGAAAATGCCGTTAAACGATGGCGATCATTGGGTCCGCCGCAGCCAGCGCCACGGTGCGGTCAGCCGCTGGCGGGTAAATCCACACCGAGTTGATCTGGCGTTTGAGGTCTTTGCCTGCCTGGCCGTGCAGCTTCAGTTCACGCTCCCAGCCTTCGCTGAAGGCGGCGCCCCAGTCGCCCAGGTCAAGGCAGGTGACGTACTTGGGCTGGCGATACACCACCGGATGCAGGCCGAGCAGGTCGGCGGCGGCGTTGTTGCCGGCGTGGCGGCCCATGGGGATGGCGTGCTGACACGTCATCAGGGCATGGTTGCCCAAGTCATCTACCGCAGCCCAGGCGGTGTCGCCGGTGGCATAAACGTGGTCCTGGCCCAGCACCTTCAAATGACTATCCACTTTCAGCCGGCCGAAGTGATCGCGCTCCCCGGCAACTTGCGCCGTCAACGGGCTGGCCTTGACGCCAACGGTCCAGATTACCGTGTTGCTGGCGATGTGCTCGCCGTTGTCCAGGGTGACTCCCGCCGCATCGACAGCCACCACCGAAGCGCCGGCCAGCCATTCGACACCGGCCTGTTCACACGCGGCAACAATCGACGGTGTGATCCCTGCACCCAATGCCGCGCCCACTTGCGCACCACGGTCGACCACCACTACCCGCAATGCCGCCTTGGCCCCGAGGATCGAGCGCAGGCGAGCAGGCATTTCGGTTGCGGTTTCGATGCCGGTGAAGCCGCCGCCGCATACCACCACGGTATTGCGAGCTGGCGAAGCCGGCAGGGCGGCCAGATTGACCAGGTGCTGCTCCAGGCGCATGGCCGATTCCATCTGGTCGACATCGAACGCATGCTCAGCCAGGCCTGGTACTGCCGGGCGGGCAACCTGGCTGCCTGCGGCCAGGATCAGGCGGTCGTAGTCGATACGCTGCGGCTGTCCGTGGGAATCGATATAGCTGACGCTGCGACCTTCGGTGTCGATGCTGTCGGCGTTGCCCGGGATGAAGTGAACGCCCACGGCCGCGAACAGATCACCCAGCGGCGCCTTCATGCCATGCACGTCGGCCTCGTAAAAACGCGGACGAATACGCAGTTCTGGCTGAGGCGCCAGCACGCTGATGCTGAGGTCGCCACGTTGCGCCTGGTCGAGCAGGCGTGCAGCGCTCAGGGCGCTCCAGACACCGGCAAAGCCGGCACCGATGATCAGGATGTTGGATTTCATGAAGGTGCTCCGCAAGGTTCGAAGAGGGCCTCGAGGGCCAGCTGTATGGCCTTCGATTAACTACGACTATATCGATCGGAGTTATCTTCGGCAAGGGCTTTCCCTTTGCAGTGGCGCTACCTTTCGACGCTTGTTTTGTCAGTGCCGGGGCATCGGCGTAACATATGCGACAAAATCGGTCGGAGATTTGAATGTCGCTTTACAGTGCTGGCGTGGAATACGGCATCCATTGCCTGTTGTTTTTAGTCGACGAGCGCGGTGAAACCCGTGATTCCAGCGTGCGCGACCTGGCAGAGTTGCAAGGCGTGCCGCAGGAATACCTGGCCAAGGTCTTCACCAAGCTGGCCCGTGCCGGGCTGGTGGCGGCCACTGAAGGCGTGCGCGGCGGTTTTCGCCTGGCGCGGCCGGCGGCGCAGATCAGCGTGCTCGATATCGTCAATGCCATTGATGGACCGAAGAAGATCTTCGATTGCCGCGAGGTGCGCGAGCGTTGCACGTTGTTCGACGGCTCGCCGCCGAGTTGGGCGACGGAGGGTACCTGTGCGATCCACGCAGTGATGTTGGGGGCGCAGAAGCGCATGGAAGAGTCATTGGCACAGCAGACTGTGCTGGACCTGGCCATGCGTTTCGGGCGCAAGGCCCCGGCTGAATTCGGCCAGCAGGTCGATGCCTGGATGGGGGAGCGGCGGGAGGCCAAGGGGGCTGGGGATATTCCGCTAGAGCAGGTGTGAAGGGGTTGCCCGTACTGGCCTTTGCGCGGGTGGGGACGTACGCCGGTCAGCGCCCTTCATGCTGCCGCCGATAGGCCCCAGGCTGCACCCCCACCACCTTGGCGAACGCCCGGGTAAATGCCGGCACCGACTGATACCCCACCTGCGCGCCCACGTGCTCCACGGTGTGCCCGGCCTGCAGCAACTGGCAGGCCTGGCGCATGCGCAGCGCCAGCAGAACATGCCTCGGCGATTGCCCGGCCAAACACGGTGCATGGCACGGGCTGCGCCCGTGTTCGCGGGACAAGCCCGCTCCCACAGCGATTGCGCTAGATTCAAGAAATTGAGCAAGCCAGTTGTTTCCCCAGGTACTGCATCAGCCTCAAGCCAGCGGGGGTGCCTGTGGGAGCGGGCTTATCCCGCGAAGCATCCAACACAGTGCATGGCACGGGCTTCGCCCGTGTTCGCGGGACGAGCCCACTCCCACGGGGATTGCGCTAGATTCTAGAAACTGAGCGAACCAGTTGTTTCCCCAGGTACTGCATCAGCCTCAAGCCTGCGGTGGGAGCGGGCTTGCCCCGCGAAGCATCCAACACAGTGCATGGCACGGGCTTCGCCCGTGTTCGCGGGACAAGCCCACTCCCACAGGGCTCGCGCCAGCTTTTGGAAATTGAGCAAGACAGTTGCTCCCACAGGGTACGGCACAGTGCTCAAGGCCTGCGTTGTACCTGTGAGTGGGGTTAGTCGCCAACAGCCCCTTGGGTCAATGCACGGTCTTGCGCTGGCGTACACACTCCAGCGCTTGGGCGGTCAGCTCATCCAGCCGCTCATCTCGCATCTGCTCTGCTTCGAGCATCGCATCCTCACCCTGCTGATTCAGCAGGTAGGTATGAATCTGCAGCACTTCCGCCGTCTGGTAGATCGGTGCTATGTCCAGCCGACCGATCAGTGCACCGCTGGGCTGCCCGGTGCTGCTCATCAGCACCTGCGGGCCACTGGCGGCCACCACCTGCATGCCCATGGCCTCGAACCACGGCACCTGGCTGGCAAAGGCGTTCAGCTCGACACAGGTATGTCGCGCCTGCAGGTCGCCCAGCAGGGCACGGGCAATGCCTTGGCGCCGATGGCTGGGGCGCACAGCGAGAAATGCCAGGGCACAGGCCTGCTCGTCGTCCTCGGCCGGCAGCGACAGCGCAAAGCCCAGCAACTGGTCTGGCGCTTCGGCGTCCAGCGCCAGGGTCAGCGCAACGGCCAGGCCGCGGGTGCCGTCCAGCGCTTGCAGGTACTGGTGCACCTCCATGCCCACGCCGTACTGGTACAGCGGGTACAGCGGGTTGTCGACGGTGATGGCGACACTGCTCAGTTCGCCGACATTGTGGATCACCAGCTCGCGGATCTGGTTTTGAAAAGACTCGGGCGGCACGCTGTCGAGGCGGCTCAGGATGAACATCGGGGGCAGGCTCCGGCGGGTGGGAATACAGCCCGCGCCGTGTCGACGCGGGGGTACAGTCTAACCGGTTTTGCCCAATCAGCCTTGTGCCTGTAGCGCGCCCAGCATCAGGTCGAGGTTTTGCACCGCCGCGCCAGAGGCGCCCTTGCCCAGATTGTCGAACACGGCGGTGAGCAATACCTGGCCATGTTCTGGGTTGGCGTACAGGGCCAGGCGCAGGTCGTTGCTGTCATTCAGCGCCTCGGGGTCCAGGTTTGCCGCGGCCCCGTGCTGGTGCAGCGGCATCACCCGGACGTGACGGGCGCCTTGGTAGTGCTGCTCCAGGCAGCCTTGCAGCTGTTCGGCACTGACCTGCCCGGGCAGCAGGCGCAACTGCAGCGGGATGCTCAGTACGATCCCTTGGCGGTAGGCGCCATAACCCGGCATGAACATCGGCCGCGCCGACAGCCCAGCGTGCAGCTGGATCTCCGGCACGTGCTTGTGCGCCAGGTCCAGCCCGTACAGCTGCAGGGTCGGGGCTGGGTCGGCGCCGGGTTGCTCATGCCGCTCGACGGCTGCGCGGCCGCCGCCGGAATAGCCGGAAATGGCGTGGATATTCAGCGGGTAGTCGGCCGGCAGCAGGCCTGCCTTGACCAGCGGACGCAAGAGGGCGATGGCGCCGGTGGGGTAGCAGCCCGGGTTGCTTACGCGTTTGCTATGGGCAATACGCTCGGCCTGTTGGTCATCCAGCTCAGGCAGGCCATAGACCCAGCCTGGCGCAGTGCGGTGCGCGGAGCTGGCGTCGATCACCCTTACCTGTGGGTTGAGGATGGCCGCCACCGCCTCGCGGGCGGCGGCGTCGGGTAGGCACAGCAGCGCAATGTCGGCGCTGTTGATCGCTTCGCGACGGCGCTGTGGGTCCTTGCGTTCGGCCTCGGGCAGGGTCAGCAGGCGCAAATCGTTGCGGCCTTGCAGGCGGGCGTGAATCTGCAGGCCGGTGGTGCCTTGGTCACCATCGATGAAGACAACAGGGGTGTGCATGGTCGCGGTCCGGTCAGAGGGGATGACCTATGCTCGCTGGTGGCTTTCATAAAGGAAATTTGAATATCATGATGCTGATGTTCATCTTTAATGAACGATAGAGCTTCCGTGACCTCCGCGCAGCCCAAGGCTGCGGCCGCGGGCTAAGGCGCTTTTCTGCAAAAGTGCCACTGCCAGGAAAACTTGATGCCATGCGCGAAATCAGCCTCGACCGCCTCCGCACGTTGGTGGTCATCAGCGACCTCGGCTCGTTTGCCGAGGCCGCCCGCCAGCTCAACCTCGCGCCACCCACCATCAGCTTGCACGTAGCCGAGCTGGAAGCGCGCATTGGCGCCCCGTTGCTCACCCGCACCCGTGGCCAGGTACGGCCCACGGCCATCGGTGAAACGCTGCTGACGCGTGCCCGCCGCCTGCTGGCCGACGCCGACTTGGCGCTGGACGAAGTACGCCGCCAGGTCGAGGGCCTGACCGGGCGGGTACGCCTGGGCGCGTCTACCGGTGCCATCGCCCATTTGCTGCCCCAGGCATTGGCGGGTTTGCGGGTCGAGCACCCGCGGATCGATGTGCAGGTGCAGGTGCTGACCTCCCAGGCATCACTGGCGGGCTTGCGCGAGGGCACGCTGGATGTTGGCCTGGTAGCCTTGCCGCAAGTGGCCGGTAAGGGAGTGGTGGTCACCCCCTGGCGGCGCGATCCGATCCTGGCCTACGTACCGGCTGACTGGCAGCCACCGGCCAGGGTCACTCCGGGCTGGCTGGCGCAGCGGGCGTTGATTCTCAATGACAGCAGCACCCAGCTGTCGAGGGTAACGAGCGAGTGGTTTGCGGCCGCGGGGCTATACCCAGAGGCGCGTATCGAGCTGAACTACAACGATGCGATCAAGAGCCTGGTGGGTGCCGGGTATGGGGCGACGCTGTTGCCGCAGGAAGGAGAGGCCGCGGAACTGGATCGCCGTGTGGCCCGCCGGCCCTTGCGGCCGGGCCTGTGGCGGCAGTTGGGCATTGCTTGCCGGGAGGGGCAGGTGGAGCGGGCGACGGCGCATGTGTTGCAGGCATTGGAGCGGCTGCGCCAGTGAGAGTGGCGGGTATTGAATGACTGTTCGACAAGGCCGGGCTACCGCCGGGCTGAAGCGCTGCGGGGCTGGCACCGGGCAACTATGCTGTTTTTCGTCGAGCCCCATGTACCTCGACGAACCTTGGGGTTTTTCAGGAGAACGCTTCATGAAATCCACGAAATGCATCCCTTTGCTGGTAATCGCTTCCGTCCTCAGTCTTGCCGCACATGCCGACCCTGCGGGCAACTGTGCGGCCAAGATCAAGGAGCTTGAGGACATCAAGAAAACCGATGGCCAGGCACTGCACGGCGGCATGGCGCACGATTACCATGAGCTGTTAATGCAGGCCAAAGAAGCTCAGGCCTCAGGGGACATGAGCAAATGCCAGGCTTCGGCCGATCGGGCCAAGACCATCTATAACAAGGCACGGGGCAAGTAGGAACGGACCACCGCAAGACACATCGCTTTCCTGCGACCCAGACGCTTTACATCCAATGAGCATGATCATGCGGTTGCAATCATGCGAAATGGATGTAAAGCGTTTTCGTTCTTGCTGCCGCCGCATTGGCCTCGATCACCGCTGTGCGGCCTGGCGTAGCGGCACTTCGCGCAGCAGCCAGGAGAGCGCGAACGCGACGCTGGTAATGCCGCCGGCCAGCAGGAACACCTCATGCATGGCGCGGGAAAACGCCTGCAGGTAACTGTGCTGCAGGGCCGCAGGCAGGGCGTGCACGGCGGGAGGCGACAGGCTCGCCGGGCCACCGGCACCCGCGGCGAAATCACTGGCCAGGCCGCCCAGCAGGGCATGGGAGAACAGCGCGCCGAACAGCGACACACCGATGGCGCCGCCAATCGAGCGGAACAAGGTTGCCCCGGAGGTGGCCACGCCCATGTGCCGCGGTTCGACGCTGTTCTGCACTGCCAGAATCAGCACCTGCATGACCATGCCCAGGCCGGCCCCCAGCAGGCCCATGTACAGGTTCATCAGCGCCATGGGGGTGTCCAGGTCAAGCCGGCTGAGCAGGCCCAGGGCAACCACCTGCAGCAGCGTGCCGAGGATCGGGAACATCCGGTAGCGGCCCCAGCGGCTGATCAGTCGCCCGGTGATCGCCGACACCACCAGCAAGCCGCCCATCAGCGGCAGCATCTGCAACCCGGCACTGGTCGGGGTGGCATTCTTTACCACCTGCATGTACAGCGGCAGGAAGGTGACTGCACCGAACAACGACACCCCGACGATAAAGCCAATCAGGCCGGCAAGCACGAAGGTGCGGTGGCGGAACAGGTGCAGCGGCATGATCGGCTCGGCGGCGCGGCGTTGCTCGAGAACGAAACCGACCAGGCCGATCAGGGCGAACAGCGACAGGCACAGCATGTCCAACGATTGCCACGCCAGCAGGCTACCGCCCAGGCTGGTGATGAGCACCACCGCGCCCAGTGCCACGGTAAGGAAGAACGCGCCGATGTAGTCCACCTTGTGCTGCACCAGTGCCACATGCGGGCGGAACACGCTGCCGATCACCAGCAGCGCCAGCAAGCCCAGCGGCAGGTTGATGTAAAAAATCCAGTGCCAGGACAGGTGCTCGACGAGGAAGCCGCCGATCAATGGCCCAACCACCGTGGCCAGGCCGAACACGCCGCCGAACAGGCCTTGGTAGCGGCCGCGTTCGGCGGGCGGGATGACATCACCGATAGCGGCCATCGCCACCACCATCAGGCCGCCACCCCCCAGGCCTTGCAGGATCCGAAAGGCGATCAGCTCACCCATGGTCTGCGCCGCGCCACACAGCGCCGAGCCCAGCAGAAACAGCACGACGGCGACCTGCAGCACGCGCTTGCGGCCGAACTGGTCGCCGAATTTGCCATACAGCGGCACCACCACCGTCGAGGCCAGCAGGTAAGCGGTAACCACCCACGACAGCCAGCGCAAGCCGCCCAGGTCGCTGACGATGGTCGGCAGCGCGGTCGAGACGATGGTCTGGTCGAGGGCGGCCAGGAACATCACCAGCATCAGCGCTGCCAGCAGCAGCGGGATGGACGTTTGCGCGTCTGTGGCGGCCGGAGAAGTCACTGTGGAAGTCGGTTGCATTGGGCGGACCTCAACGGGCTGTGGCGTGGGCCTGGGCATGCTGTTGGCCGGCGTCCTGCAAGCCTGCCAGGGCAAAGCGGTACAACTGGGCGGCAACTGCCTCGACCGGCATTTGCAGAATCTCGTTCAGCGCCCCAGAGCCACCGCGGGGGCCGATCAGCAACATGGCCCAGGGCGCGGTGACGCACAGAATGCAGCGGGTCAGGGCAGGGTCGTCTGCGGGAATGTGGCTTACCTCGCTGAACAACGCTTTGAGCAGCGACAGGCGCAGCGGTGCGGCAGCCTGCAAATGCGCCTGCCCATGGGGGCTGGGGGCGAGGATTTCCGCGGCCAGCACCCGCAGGTGCCAGTTGTCCCGGGCCGAAGTGGCTTTGTGCACCACCAGTTCCACCAATACCCGCAGTTTGTCCTCGGCCGCTTGTGGGCCTTGGGTGATGCGTTGCAGGTCGCTGAGGTCCAGGAACCGTTGGCGGGCTTCGTCGAGCACGGCCAGGTACAGGCCGTTGCGGCTACCGAAGTGGTAGTTGATCGAGGCCAAGTCGACCTCGGCTTTGGCAGCGACTGCCTTGTTGCTGGTTTCGGCGTAGCCGAGCGCGGCAAACAGTTCGCCGGCGGCTTCGAGGATGCGTGTGCGGGTGACGGCGCCGTCCTTGCGCGGTTCGCGGGGGGCTGTGGACATGGCGGGGTGCTCTGCAGGCGAGGAGGATGGGCAGAGCGTGGCGCAGGTTTAGTTTAAAATCAATTTAAATTTAATTTATGGGGTGGAAGGCTGCCCCCATGGAGGCGCAACGCGCCCCCCAGTCACCTCAAGCCTGGAGCAGTCAGTTCAGGCGCTTGCCGTTTTACTCGGCACTGCTGGCCGTCTGCTGAACGCGTTCAGCCTTGTCCATCGGCAGATGATCGAATTCACGCAAGCCATCCTTGCGATACGGGTCACCAATCCAGCGCGGTGCCACCACGAACTGCGGGCTCACCAGGCTCTTGGCTGGCTCGAACCGGTCATAGGTCAACCCAGCCAGGTCGGACAGCGTGTGGATCAGGTGCGAGCTGCTGTACGGGCGGCTGGCCATTGCCTGCAAGTCCCGCGGGTGCGCGGCCTGCCAGCTTGGTGAGGTCCACAGCAGGAAAGGGATGGTGTACATCGGCCGGGTCGGCGCCCCTTCATTGCGTCCCAGGCGGTCGTGGTTGCCAGAGGTGTACACGTCTTCACCATGGTCGGACAGGTACATCAGGAAGCCATTGGGGGTGCCGGCCGAGTAACGCTTGATCAGGCTCGAAACCACGTAGTCGTTGTAACGTACCGCGTTGTCGTAGAAGTTGTAGGTTTTTGCCTGGTCATCTGTCAGTGCGCCTGGCACGCCCTGTCTGTCCTTGAAATGGGTGTAGTTGTCCGGGTAGCGGAAGCGATAGTCCATGTGTGTGCCCAGCAGGTGCACGATGATGAACTTGTTCGGCGCAGGGTCTTGCAAGGCCTTTTCGAACGGTGCCAGCACCACGTCGTCATACTGGCTGGCATTCTGGTTGCGCTGGTTGTTCAGGTAGACCGGCGCGTCCGTCTGCTGTGAGAAGGTGGTCAGCATGGTGTTGCGCTTGGTCATCGTCTGCTGGTTGGTGATCCAGAAAGTCTTGTAACCTGCCTGTTTCATCAGGTTGATCAGCGACGGGGCGGTGAGGAAGCGGTCGGGGTTCTGCTCGTCGCCGAAGGTGAGAATCTGCTGCATCACTTCGATGGTGTACGGCCGTGGCGATACCACGTCGCGGAACACGGTCAGGCCCTTGTCGTGGGCGGCCAGCGCGTCCAGGTTGGGCGTGGTGTCGCGGTTGTAGCCGTACAGGTGCATGTGCTCGCGGGTGGTGGATTCACCCAGCACCAGTACCAGGGTGCGAGGGGCCGTGCCGCTGCTGTCACGCAGGTTTTGCAAGGGCGGCAGCGCGGCGTTCTGGGCCAGCAACTCCTGCATGTTATCCAGTTGCTGGCGGTACTGCCGGTAGCCGACCAGCAATTGCCAGGGCACGGCCGGTTCCAGGCGCTGCTGCACTTTTTCCAGGGCATCGGCGAAATTGCGGTCCTGGGTGACCATCTGTTTGTAGAACGGCAGCACCAGGTTGGCTGCCAGCAACAGCACCACCACTGGCAGGCGGCTGCGCAGCGGCAGGTAGACCGGGCGTACGCGCCGCCACAGCACCACCGCCAGCAGCGTGTACAGCAGCAGCGCCAGGCCCAGCCAGACACTGAAATACTGGCTGAAGTACTCACCGGCCTCGGCGGTATTGGACTCGAACATCACGAAAATGACGCTTTGCGAGAACTCTTGGCGATAGATGCCGAAGTAGCTCAGGCCTACCAGCGATGCAGCCCACAGCACCACGCCCAGGATAGCCGCAGTGACGCGGGTGAAGCGCGGCAGCAGCAAGACGGGGGCAAGCCACAGGCTGCTGAGGAAGAGTGCGTTACGGAAGCCGGAAAAGCCGGTGGTACCGCTGAACAACAGCAATGCCTGGGTAACCCCGGAGAAGTACCAGAAGAACAGCAACAGCCAGCCCAGGCCGGCCCAGTCCACGCGCTTGTGCGCTGTGGGGGATAGAGTGTGTGACACGTATGCCTCGTCGTACCTTGGCGGCCTGCGGATATGCCTGCGGCCGATAGGGGCGTGACGCTAATCGGTGGGCTGTGAAAATAACGTCAAGACCACGCGCCAGATAGCCATCACCGCTGATCTGCTGGTTGTGCCGGGGCCTCGAGGCCGAAAGGGCGTCTGGCGCAACGGCTGCGCAATGCGCAAGGCGCACGGGTATGATGGCGGTAGCGAACCGTACTGAAAGGCCCGTGGACCATGAACCGTCGTAAGAAGATCAAGCAGCTGTTGCAGGCGCACCAGAAGAAGGCCAGCGCCAAGTTGGCGCCGCGCAAGCCGAAATACATATGCAAGGCTGAGCGTTTGAAGATGGAGGCCGAGGCGGCAGGGGACACCAGCCAACGGGCCGACTGAGGCAAACCCTGAAGCGGCCTTGTGTCGCGATTGCAACGCAAGGCCGCTTCAGCAGGGGCGGGTCAGCTTCAGCGGCGGTAGTGACGGTGCTCGTCGTAGTGACGCTGGTGCATTGCCCGCTCGTGGCGGCGCTCCCAATCCCGGCGGCGTTCCCAGTCGCGGCGCCGCTCCCAATCTCGACGGGCCTGCTCACGCCGCCATTGCTCGCGGCGCCAGTCGCTCCTGTGGTCGTGCCAGCGATCGTCATCGTGCGCCAGCAGCGTGGCCGGCTGTGTGTCGGCCACACTGGCCACCCTCGACCAGGGGTTGCTGGCCGGCTGCAGCGGTGACTGAACGGCCGGTGCAACGGCGTCTGGTGCTTTCATTTGTGTTGCCGATGCCGTGCCCACAGCCGCGAACGAGAACAGGCCGAGCAGCATCAACCTAGCGACATGTTTTTTCATGAGCGAAGCCAACCTCTGATCACAATTGAGCTATCTGGCCAGCAGGGACGGGGCGGAGCTTTTCTCGCCTGCCGCCGCCTATCTGCGCCTCACTCATAGACCTGCAATCGAGAAAAAGTTCGCTGCAGCAACAACTTGTAGAACTTGCGTGCTTGCACATACACATGCTGCGCAGGTTTCGGGCTGACGATTTCTGTGGACTGGCTGCGGTTGCTAACACCGAGGCTGCAGGTGCCATGCGCCCAGTCAACCGTCCGTGAACACCTCGCGCAAGTGCCCCCGATAACTGTCGAACGCAGCAATTGCCCCTGCCACCACTTGGGCTTCTTCCCGTTCATCCAGCAGCAAGCCATCCAGCCTGGCAACGAACTCGCGCCAGTGCAGCGCTCGGCCATCCGGGTGCGGCGCCAGGTGACGCGCGCCTAGGTCGCCATCCAGCCCCAGGCGTTGGGTGTGCTTGAACAGAAACGCCGCGCCCAGGTTCGAACCTTCACTGCAGTACAGCCAGCCCAGGGCCTGGGCCGGGCTGGCGCAAACCGGTTGCACAGGCGACGGCAGCGGCAGGCCCAGGTCGCGCAAATCGGCCTCGACCGCCGCAAAGCGCGACAGTGCCAGCAAGCCCGGCAGTTGCAGGTTGAGGCGTTCATCCTGGTACAGCGCCAACAGGCTGCCATGAAACCGGTGCTGCACCTGCAGGAAGCGGCCATAGCGTTCGCGGCTCTCGAAGGGCCGGGCGGCCATCACCAGTTGATCGACGCTGTCATGGTCCCGGCTGCTGGCCGCTTTCAAGCGTTTGCAGCGGCCTGAGTCCGCAATAAGTGAGGGTGCAGCGGTCATTGGCATATCCGTGGCATAAGGGCAATGCGCTCATCATGCTTGCCATCCCTGGCAAGCAGCAAGCACCACGCATGTCGACCATGGGGCGCCCAGGGCCGAACACCGTTGAAGCCGCCCATGAGGGCGTTGGCAGCCAATCCTGCAACAAAAAGGGGGGAGGCGGGCCGCCAAGCGGCCCGCCTGAATCAGGCGCCGCTGACCAGTTGGTGGGCCAGTTGGTTGTGGCGTTCCAGCACCCGTGGCAGATCGACGGTTGCCAACTGCCCGTCCTTGACCACCACACGGCCATTGATCACGCTGGTGTGCACCTGGGTCGGGGTGCAGAACACCAGGGCCGCCAACGGGTCGTGAAGGCCGCCGGCATAGGCCACGTGGCCCAGGTCGAAGGCGACGAAGTCGGCGACCATGCCTGGGGCCAGGGCACCGATGTCATTGCGGTTGAGCACCTTGGCGCCCCCCAGGGTGGCAATTTCCAGCGCTTCGCGGGCGGTCATGGCGTCGGGGCCGAAACCCACGCGTTGCAGCAGCAGGGCCTGGCGCACTTCGCCGATCATGCTGGCGCCGTCGTTGGACGCCGAACCGTCGACCCCCAGGCCAACCGGTACGCCGTGGTCGCGCATCTTGCGCACCGGGGCGATGCCGGAGGCCAGGCGCATGTTCGAACACGGGCAGTGGGCGACACCGGTACCGGTGCGGGCGAACAGCTCGATGCCGTGCTGGTCGAGTTGCACGCAGTGGGCATGCCAGACATCGTGGCCGACCCAGCCGAGGTCTTCGGCGTACTCAGCAGGGGTCATGCCGAATTTCTCGCGGCTGTAGGCGATGTCGTTGACGTTTTCGGCCAGGTGGGTGTGCAGCGACACGCCGTACTGGCGTGCCAGCACGGCGGCTTCGCGCATCAGGTCGCGGCTGACAGAGAACGGCGAGCAAGGTGCCACCACGATGCGCCGCATCGATCCGTGGCTGGCGTCGTGGTAGTCCTCGATCAGGCGCTGGGATTCCTTGAGGATGTCGGCTTCCTTTTCCACCACCGAATCAGGCGGCAGGCCACCCTGGCTCTGGCCCACGCTCATGCTGCCGCGCGCGGCGTGGAAGCGCATGCCGATTTCGGCGGCAGCATGGATGCTGTCGTCGAGCTTGCAGCCGTTGGGGTAGATGTACAGGTGGTCGCTGGAGGTGGTGCAGCCGGACAAGATCAGCTCGGCCATGGCGGTCTGCGTCGACACCGCGATCATTTCCGGGGTCAGGCGTGCCCAGATCGGGTACAGGTTGGTCAGCCAGTTGAACAGCTCGCCATCCTGGGCTGCCGGCACCACGCGGGTCAGGCTCTGGTACATGTGGTGGTGGGTGTTGACCAGGCCGGGGATGACCACCTTGCCGGCCATGTCCAGCACCACGTCGGCGTGCTGCGGCAGGGTATCGCTAGGGCCGACCTGCTTGATCAGGTTGTCTTCGATGTACAGGCCACCGTTCTTGATCTCACGGCGCTCGCCGTCCATGGTGACCAGAAGTTCGGCGTTTTTGACGAGGAGGGTTTTCTTGGTAGTAGCAAATGACATGGCTTAAGCCCGTCGCAATACGCATCGGCGGTTACCGACGTCGTAGGCGAGCGCTAATGTAATCAGGAAACCTTGAAGTTGTATACATCTTGCAATGCGCCAGTGACACTCCGTGAACAGGCAGGTCCAGGCGGTTGACAGTGATCTGCCATCGCAGAGGGGGGCTTGCGCAACACAAGGCCCCTTCTGCAAAGACCGTGCTCAGTCGGCCATCTGCAACGCCGGCAGCTTGACCCGGAACGCCCGGGTCAGCCCCAGCAGCACCAGCAGGCCCAGGCCCATCCAGCACAGGCCGATGGTGAACGACAGGCTGGTCAGGCTGCTCCACAGCCACAGCGTGCTTAAGAAGCCCAACCCGGGAATGGCGCCATAGAGCAGGACATTACGGCCACCACGCAGTCGCTGGTCTACCAGGTAGTGCTTGACCACCGCCAGGTTCACCGCCGAAAACGCGAACAGCGCGCCGAAGCTGATCATGTTGGCCACCGTGTCGAGGGTGATAACCAGGGCGATCAACGACAGCAGGCTCACCACCAGGATGGCCGTGGCCGGCACGCGTTTCTTCGTCACCAGCTGGCCGAATGCACGCGGCAACGCACCGTCACGCCCCATGGCGAACAGCACCCTCGACACACTGGCCTGCGACACCATGGCCGAGGCAAAGCAGCCGGCCACGTAGGTAGCGGTAAAAGCCGTGACCAGCAGCTCGCCGCCCACCCAGCGCATCACGTCTACCGAGGCCGAGTCCGGGTTGGCGAAGCTGCCCCAGTCGGGGAACACCATCTGCGCGCAGTACGACACCACCAGGAACAGCAAGCCGCCGATCAGTGATACGGCAAGGATCGCCACCGGTATGCGATAGGTCGGGTTGCTGGTTTCCTCGGCCATGGTCGACACCGCATCAAAGCCCAGGAACGACAGGCACAACACGGCCGCGCCCGTCATGATCAGCGGCACGCTGAAGCCTTCGTGGTGGAACGGCGCCAGCAGCGATACCGGTTGCGCCTGGCCGTTGAGCTTGAGCACGGACAAGCTGACGAACACGACAATGAACACCAGCTGCGCCACCACCAGGACCCAGTTGACCCGGGTGATCGATTCAATGCCGATCAGGTTGAGGAAGGTAACCAGGGCTATGGAACCTGCCACCCACACCCACGCATGAATGGTCGGGAAGTACTCCGACATGTAGATGCCGATCAGGAGGTAGCTGAGCAATGGCAGGAAAATGTAATCGAGCAGCAGGGTCCAGCCTGTGATGAAGCCGATGTGGCTGCCAAAGGCCTTGCGCGTGTAGGTGTAGACCGAACCGGAGTAGGGGTGGGCCTGGACCATGCGGCCGTAGCTGTAGGCGGTGAGCAACATGGCGGCAAGGGTCAGCAGGTAGGCGGTGGGCAGGTGCCCCTTGGTCATCTGGGTGACCAGCCCATAGGTGGTGAAGACGGCCAGGGGCACCATGTAGGCCAGGCCGAACAGCACCAGAGCGGTCATCCCCATGGACTTGCGAAAGCGCCCGCCGCTGGCGGCGGGTTGCGAGGGTGCATGCGGGGCGGCGGGATGAGCTGTACTTGTTGTTGTATGCATTGCTAACTCCTGAAAAGGGATGCAGGGCACTGCGGCAGGCGAGCAGGGCTCGCTACCGGGGGGCGTCATGCAAGGAGGTCGAGCGGAAGGCTCGCAGCGCTGGGGCAGGTTGATGCTCCCACACCCCGGCGGCACCCGGAATCACCCTTTGGGGTGAGCTGAAGCAGCGACGTGGCCGCTCACCCCAAAGGGTGATTTCGGTGCCGGCAATGCCATGGGAGTATCTGCTCAACAACGCACCGCACTGGCGGCGGTGCCTTACCTCATACGGCAGGCCTACAGTGACTAATCAATTGCTTTCAGAACAGTGGTTCGAGCACCTGGCCAAGGTCACCGAGGCGATCGGCCGGCCGGGCTTTGCCGCCAACCTGTTTGCGGCGCTGGGCGTGATCCGGCCGATCCAGGCCACCACGGTGTACCTGTACCCGCACGACGGCATGCCCTGCGCACTGTTCGAACAGGACGACAAGGCGCCCTGGCAGCCCGAGGGCAATGTCAGCCGCTACCTGTCGGGCTTTTACCTGCTCGACCCCTTTTACGGTGCCTGCGTGGAGCAGGTCGAGTCCGGTAGCTACGGCCTGTTCGACGTGGCGCCCGACCATTTCGAGGTCAGCGAGTACTACCAATCGTTCTATCGCCACTCGCACCTGGAGGACGAGCTCAACTACATCCTGCAACTGGCGCCCGGCCAGAGCCTGGCGGTATCGCTGGCCTTCACCGACAAACTCGACCCGCACAGCCGCGCGTTGTTCGGGTGCATCACGCCCTGGGTGCTTGCGGTTCTGAGCAAGCATTTTGCCGGGCTGGACAGCCGCGCCGGGCGCTTCGAGAACATCCTGGAGCAACGTATCCACGCCGCGCTCAACAATTTCGGCAGTTCGCTGCTGACCGAGCGTGAATGCCGCATCGCCCAGTTGATCTTGCGTGGCCACTCGACCAAGTCGCTGGCCGAGCGCCTGGGCGTGTCGGAAGACACCATCAAGTCGCACCGCAAGAACGTCTACGCCAAGCTCGACATCGGCACCCAGTCCGAGCTGTTTTCCCTGTTCATCGACGCGCTGGCCAATGCCCAGGGCGTGCTGGGCAAGGACCCACTGGAAAGCTACATGGGCAAGTTGCGCTGAGCGCCTGCCCTGCACCCCCACCGCAAAGGAAAACCAACAATGAACGCGCCTTTCGCCCCGCAACGCCAGACCCGTGACTACCAGGCAGCCGATGCCGCGCACCATATCCATGCCTTTCTTGACCAGAAGGCGCTGAACGCCGAAGGGCCGCGGGTGATCGTCGGTGGTGAACGCCTGCACCTGTGGGACAGCGAGGGCAAGCGCTACCTGGACGGCATGTCTGGCCTGTGGTGCACCCAGCTCGGTTACGGCCGCCGCGACCTGACTGCCGCTGCTGCCACGCAGATGGACCAGCTGGCCTACTACAACATGTTCTTCCACACCACCCACCCGGCGGTGATCGAGCTGTCCGAGCTGCTGTTCAGCCTGCTGCCCGGGCACTACAGCCACGCGATCTATACCAACTCCGGCTCCGAGGCCAACGAGGTGTTGATCCGCACCGTGCGCCGCTACTGGCAGGTGGCCGGCCAGCCGAGCAAGAAGATCATGATCGGCCGCTGGAACGGCTACCACGGCTCGACCCTGGCGGCCACGGCGCTGGGCGGCATGAAATTCATGCACGAGATGGGCGGGTTGATCCCGGATGTGGCACACATCGACGAGCCGTACTGGTATGCCGAAGGGGGCGAGTTGAGCCCGGCCGAGTTTGGCCGCCGCTGCGCCTTGCAGCTGGAGGAAAAGATCCTTGAACTGGGTGCCGAGAACGTGGCCGGCTTCATCGCCGAACCGTTCCAGGGGGCAGGGGGGATGATTTTCCCGCCGGAAAGCTACTGGCCGGAAATCCAGCGCATCTGCCGCCAATACGACGTGCTGCTGTGCGCCGATGAGGTGATTGGTGGTTTTGGCCGCACTGGCGAGTGGTTTGCCCATGAATACTTCGGTTTCGAGCCCGACACCCTGTCGATTGCCAAGGGCCTGACCAGCGGCTATGTGCCCATGGGCGGCCTGGTGCTGAGCAAGCGCATTGCCGAGGCGCTGGTGGAGCGTGGTGGGGTGTTCGCCCACGGCCTGACCTATTCCGGCCACCCGGTGGCCGCGGCGGTGGCCATTGCCAACCTGAAGGCGCTGCGGGATGAAGGCATCGTTCGCCAGGTGAAGGACGACACTGGGCCTTACCTGCAGCGCATCCTGCGCGAGGTGTTTGCCGACCACCCGTTGATCGGCCAGGTGCAGGGCGCCGGGCTGGTGGCGGCATTGCAGTTCGCCGAGCACAAGCCGACGCGCAAGCGCTTTGCCAATGAGAACGACCTGGCCTGGCAGTGCCGCACCTTCGGTTTCGAGGAAGGGGTGATCATCCGCTCGACCCTGGGGCGGATGATCATGGCCCCGGCGTTGATCGCCAACCACAGTGAGCTGGATGAGCTGGTGGAGAAGACCCGCATTGCCGTCGACCGCACGGCGCGCCTGGTCGGCAAGCTCTGAACCGCTGACCCGGGCAACGCACTTCCCTGTGGGAGCGTGCACGCCCGCGAACACCGGCGAAGCCGGTGCCATCCACTGTATCGCCTGATTCGCGGGCATGCCCGCTCCCACGGAGCGAGTGCGGCGTGCCTGCGGACGGTGCGGTACCTGTTACTTGCGCAAGAAGGACCGCCACGACGGTCGTCTGGAGTACACATGTACACCCTCGAATGCTGGCAGCAACGCGCCTCGGACCTCTACCTCCCGGCCAATGCACTGATCGACGGCAAGCCCGTCAACGCACAGGATGGTGCTACCTTCGCAGCCATCAACCCCGCCACCAACAAGGTAATGGCACAGGTTGCCGCCTGCGGCCATGCCGAAGTCGACCTGGCCGTCACCAGCGCCCGTCGAGCCTTCGAGCAAGGCCCGTGGCCGCGCATGGCCCCGGGCGAGCGCAAGAAGGTGCTGCTGCGCCTGGCCGAACTGATCATGGCCCATCGCGAAGAGCTGGCCTTGCTCGACTCGCTGAACATGGGCAAGCCGGTCATGGACGCCTACAACATCGATGTACCGGGCTCGGCGCATGTTTTCACCTGGTACGGCGAGGCGCTGGACAAGCTTTACGACCAGGTCGCGCCCACCGCAGCCAATGCGTTGGCCACCATTACCCGCGAAGCGTTGGGCGTTGTGGCCGCCGTGGTGCCGTGGAATTTCCCCCTCGACATGGCCGCCTGGAAGCTGGCCCCCGCGCTGGCTGCCGGTAACAGCGTGGTGCTCAAGCCTGCGGAACAATCACCGTTCTCGGCCCTGCGCCTGGCTCGCCTGGCGCTGGAAGCAGGCATGCCGGAAGGTGTGCTGAACGTGGTGCCGGGCCTGGGCGAGCAGGCCGGGCAGGCCCTGGGCCTGCACCCGGATGTGGATTGCCTGGTGTTCACCGGCTCCACCCAGGTGGGTAAGTACTTCATGCAGTATTCGGCGCAGTCCAACCTCAAGCAGGTGTGGCTGGAGTGCGGAGGCAAAAGCCCCAACCTGGTGTTCGAAAACTGCCAGGACCTGGACCTGGCAGCGGAAAAGGCCGCCTTCGGCATTTTCTTCAACCAGGGCGAGGTGTGTTCGGCCAACTCGCGGCTGTACGTGCAGCGCTCCATCCATGATGAGTTCATCGAGCGCCTGCAGGCCAAGGCCCGCCAATGGTTGCCCGGCAATCCGCTGGATCCGGCAAGCCGTGCCGGGGCGATTGTCGATGCCCAGCAGACCAGCCGCATCGAGGCCGCCATCGCCCGTGCAGGGCAACAAGGCGCGCAGCGGGTGTGTGGCGGCCGACGCCTGACCATCGACGGTTCGGACAACTACATCGAGCCGACCATTTTTGCCGGTGTCGAACAGCACTTCAGCCTGGCGCAGGAGGAAGTGTTCGGGCCGGTGCTGGCGGTCAGTGCTTTCGACAGTGAAGAGCAGGCGGTGCGCTTGGCCAATGACAGCATTTATGGCCTGGCAGCCTCGCTGTGGAGCGATGATTTCAACCAAGTGCACCGTGTGGCGCGGGCACTGAAGGCCGGCACCGTGTCGGTGAACACGGTCGATGCGCTGGATGTGACGGTGCCGTTCGGTGGTGGCAAGCAGTCGGGGTTTGGCCGCGACCTTTCGCTGCATTCGTTCGACAAGTACTCGCAGCTCAAGACCACCTGGTATCAGTTGCGCAGCTAACCGCCGGGCAAACCGGTCGGCACGTACCTGACGCCCACCTGCACTAATTTAGCCGTCCACCCCGGCAAAAAGCCCACGCGCCCTCTACACTGCTGCGGATATCAGCCAAGGCAATGTGCCGCACATGGAGTACCTGGGATGGGCTACGTGTCGAATGGTCGTGCCTCTGGCAGCGCCGCACGGGGCGTTTCGCTGCAATGGCTGGTGGCCCTGGCCATCATGCTGGGCATGCTGGTACTGGGCGCCGCCCTGGCCTGGCAAGGCTATAGCGGCCTTCGCCAGACCCTCGTGGCCGCCGCGGGCGATGCTGCCCAGCAAGTCGGCAAGACCATTGACGAACGCGCCCGTCGCCTGATCGAGCCGGTGCAAAGCAGCATCCGCCTGTTGGCCTACAACCCATCCGCCCGCACCCTTGCACAGCGCCTGCAACAGCTGCCGCAACTGGTCGCGGCGCTCGACGCCAATCGCATGCTCAGCGCCGCCTACATGGGGTACCCCAATGGCGAGTTCATGCTGGTGCGTCACGTGCGCGACCCGCAGCTGCTGCAGCGTTTCGCTGCACCACCGGGCACGGCGTTCCTGGTGCAGACCGTCAGCCGTGAAGGCGGGGCAGTGCAGGGGGAATGGCGGTTCTACGACCGGGCACTGAACCTGCTGCAAACCCAGGCCAGGCCAGATTACCGCTACGATCCGCGCATGCGCCCCTGGTTTACCGAGGCCACGGCACAACCCGACACGGTACTGACCCGCCCGTACGTGTTTTTCACCACCGGTGAAATCGGCATGACCATGGCCCAGCGCAGTGTCGACAGCGGGGCGGTGATTGGCATGGATGTTTCGGTCAACGACCTGGCCAATGAGGCCCAGGACCTGCGCATGACCCCCGGCACCGAGATTGTCGTGATCGACGACCGGGGCAATGTGGTGGCCTACCCCAACCTGCAACGGGTGATCGTGCATGAAGGGCCGGCGGTGCGGCTGTCGCGGGTTGGCGAGCTGGGCATCGCCAGCCTGCAGCAGCTGTTTGCGGACCTGCCGCAAGGCACCCGGCCGCAGCCTTATCAGGTGCACGGCGAGACTTGGTTTGGCATACGGGTACCGCTGACAACCCTGGCCGGGCAGGACTTGCAGCTGCTGATTGCAATACCGGCCCATGAGCTGCTGGCGGGTGCACGCAAGGTGCTGTTCGAACAACTGCTCTGGACCGCCGCGCTGATGGCCGTGCTGCTGGTACTCGGCGGCATGCTCGGGCGGCGCATCGGCCGCCCGTTGCGCTTGCTGGCCGCGCAGGTGCAAGGCCTTGCCAGCTTCGATTTCAGCCGTGAGGTGGGGGTGCGTTCGCGAGTGACCGAGGTGCGTGAGTTGAGCCGGGTACTCAGCCAGATGTCAGGCACCATTGTCAGCTTCCAGGCGATTACCCTCACGCTCAGCCGCGAGCGCAACCTAGAGCACATGCTCGACGGCGTACTGACCCACTTGGTGGAAGCGGCCGGGGGTAGCGGCGGGGCGGTGTACCTTTATGATGACGACCACACCGTATTGCGCCTGGCCGCCTCTTGCCGGGGAGAGCAGTACCCCGACGAACTGGCCGTGGACGATGGCGACCAGCAGTTGGCCGTCAGGGTGGCTGATGCCCTCGGCTTGCATGAGCGCAGCCTGGCCCTGGTGCTCAACGACCGTGGCCAGGCATTGCTGGGCATTCTGGTGTTGCAACTGAACGATGAACAGGCGTGCGAGCAGGTGGGGTTGCCGTTCCGCCGGTTTGTCGAAGAGTTGTCCGGGGTGGCAGCAGTGGCCATCGAAACGCGGCAACTGGCCGAAGCCCAGCAGAACCTGCTGGATGCCATGATCAAGCTGCTGGCCGACGCCATTGACGCCAAGAGCCCCTATACCGGTGGCCACTGCGAGCGGGTGCCACAGCTGGCGCAAATGCTGCTGGACCAGGCGGTGGCCGCCGACAGAGGTCCCTTTGCCAGCTTCAGCATGAGCGAAGCCGAGCGCTACGAATTCCGCGTGGCGGCCTGGCTGCACGATTGTGGCAAGGTCACCAGCCCCGAGTACGTGGTCGACAAGGCGACCAAGCTGGAAACCCTGTACAACCGCATTCACGAAGTGCGCATGCGCTTCGAAGTGCTGTGGCGTGATGCCGAACTGGCCTACTGGCAGGGCCTTGCAAGCGGCGCCGAGCCGCAGGCACTGCAAGCCGCACGCGCGCGCAGCCAGGCCCGGCTGCAGGACGATTTTGCCTTTGTCGCCCAAGCCAACATTGGCGGTGAGTTCATGCAGGACGCGGATATCGAGCGCCTGCAGCTGATCGGCCAGCGCCGTTGGCAACGCCACTTCGATAACCGTCTGGGCATTTCCCGCGATGAAGCCGAACGCTTTGCCGGGGTGCCGCCAGCCACGCTACCCGTGGACGAGCCGCTGCTGGCCGACCGGCCGGAACATCGGGTGCCCTGGGGCGCGCGCAAGCCGCCCGTGGCCAAGGACGACCCGCGTAATACCTGGGGCTTCGACATGCGCTTGCCGGCCAATGCCAGCAACCATGGCGAGTTGTACAACCTGGCGATCCGCCGTGGCACGTTGAACGACGAGGAGCGCTTCAAGATCAACGAACACATTGTGCAGACCATCATCATGCTCAGTTCGCTGCCATTCCCGCGCCAGCTCAAGCGGGTACCGGATATCGCCGGCAACCACCACGAAAAAATGGATGGCAGCGGCTACCCGCGCCGGCTCGGCGAGCGCGACCTGGGTGTCGCTGAGCGGGTGATGGCGATTGCCGATGTATTCGAGGCGCTAACGGCCGCTGATCGGCCTTACAAGCCCGCGAAGACCTTGTCCGAGTCAGTGAAGATCCTGGTGTTCATGGCCCGTGACGGGCACCTCGACGGGCAACTGCTGCAGTTGTTCCTCAACAGCGGTGTCTACCGCCAGTATGCTGAGCGCTTCCTGCGCGCCGAGCAGATCGATGAGGTGGATGTGGCCTACTGGCTTGAGCAGATGCGCTGCCCGGCCTGAGCATGACCCTTTGCCCACGCGCTTGTAGAGGGTGAAGCTCAGATCCCGGGGGCGCTTCGCACCCTATCGCGGCGCGAGGCCCCACATGACTCGTCTGTCCAGGGCGATCAGAGCAGCAACTGTGAGCAAGGGCCCGCCTCACTCATACTCCCGCACCCCGGCAATATGCCGACCGGCCACATAGCCAAAGGTCAATGCCGGCCCCAAGTTGATACCGCCAGACGGATACCAACCACCAAACACACTGGCCATGTCGGTACCTGCCGCATACAGCCCCGCAATCGGCCGCCCGGACTCATCCAGCACCCTGGCGCTGGCGTCGGTGCGCAATCCGGCGAAGGTCCCAAAGCAACCCGGCTTGACCTTCACCGCATAGAACGGCCCATGCTCGATTGGCGCCACGCAGGGGTTTGGCCCTTTGTGCTGCGGATCGCCTTGCTTACGGTTGAACGGTGTGGAACCACGGCCAAACGCTGGGTCCTGGCCATTACGCGCATGGCTGTTGAAATCGCTGACGGTGGCGCGCAACCCGGCCGGGTCGATGCCGCAAGCAGTGGCCAATTCATCGAGCGTGGCGCCGCGTTTCAGGTAGCCGCTGCGCACATGTGGCCACACCGGCAGCGGGGCAGGGCGGGCATGGCCCAGGCCATAGCGGCGCAGGAAGCGATGGTCACACACCAACCACGAACACACTTCCTCATCCTGCGGCACTGCCGCGACCATGGCCGATACATAGTCGTAGTAGCCATGGGCTTCATTGACGAAGCGCTTGCCGTTGGCCAGCACGCCGATAATGCCCGGCTTGCCACGCTCGATGATGTGCGGGAAGTGGCCGACACTGCCATCGCGGTGCGGCACCTGCGAAACCGGTGCCCAGGCCACAGGCGACTGCAGGTCGGTAGCGACAACGCCACCGGCCGACTCGCCCAGGCGCAGGCCATCCCCTGAACAGCCCGTGGGCGGCAGGGCCAGGTTGTCGTGGCCGGTGGCGTCACGCGGGAATAACTGCCGACGCCGCGCAGTGTCGTTGGGGAAGCCTCCCGCCGCCAGCACCACAGCCTTGGCCCGGATTCGTTGCTCGCCCTGTGGGGTCGCCACCAACGCGCCACGCACCCGGCCATCCTCGACCAGCAAGCGCTTGGCCGGCGCCGACTCTTGCAGGTGTACGCCCAGATCCTGTGCCGACTTGGCCAGCCGCGCCACCAGTGCCACGCCGTTCACCAGGTGCATTGCCCGGCCATGGCGGGCCAGGTGATACAGGTGGCGGCCAAAACGTTTGCATACGTGCAGCAAGGCTTTGGGCGAGCGGGTCATATTGAGGAACGCGGCAAGGTCGGTGCCGGCCATGATTGGCATACCCATGAACGAGGTTTCGCGCAGGGTCTTGCGCAGGCGCGGCAGCAGCGCACCCACCTCGCGGGCATCATACGGGGCTGCAATCACCTGATGCCCGCCCTGGGCCGCGCCCGGGGTGTCGCCGTGCATGTCCGGGATGCCATTGCCGTCGGCGAACTGCAGCGCCGTGTGCTGCTCGAAAAACGCCACCATGTGCGGGCAGGCCTCAAGAAAGGCATCGACGCGCTCAGCGTCATAATTGGCCCCCAATTCATTGCGCAGATAGGTACGCGGCTGCTCGATGTCCTCCTCGATGCCGGCCCGACGAGCCAGCGGGTTGCGCGGCACCCAGGCCCAGCCACCGGACCAGGCCGTGGCGCCGCCGAATACCGGCTCCTTCTCCACCACGATGACCTTCTGCCCATGCCAGGCAGCCGTTACCGCGGCAGCCAGCCCGGCAGCACCAGAACCTATGATCAGTACGTCGCACTCGGTTTCGAAGGGAGCAGAAGGCATTGCGCAATCCTGTTGTTTATTAGAACGGTGTTCCACATTCTCATCGCCGCTCCCGCGATCTGCAAGGGTGAGGACGGCGAGCCGGTCAAGAATTGGGCGATAATCGGCCATTTGGAATGTCTGCTGAATGCGGCGGCTATCGGCAATGTGGAATCATCTTCTAGAATCCGCAAAAAATAGCAGGGACCTGTGTCATGGCTGGTAGTCAGATCGAACGCGCCTTCAGTCTTGTTGAAACCCTTACCGGTGAGCCTCAGGGGCTGCCGCTGCAAACCCTGGCCGAGCGCCTGGACATCCCTAAAAGTGCGGCACACCGCATGCTCGCCGAGCTGGTGCGGCTGGGTTATGTGCGGCAAAACCGCGACACCAGCCGCTACCAGTTGTCGGCCAAGCTGGTAGCGCTGGGGTTTCGTTACCTGGCCAGCAGCGGCGCCGATATCATTCAGCCGATTCTCGACCGCCTGGCCCAGGACAGCGGCGAGCTGGTGCGCCTTGGCGTGATCGATGGCGCCCGGCAAATCTGGATCGCCAAGTCGCAGGGCGCCCGCTCCGGGCTGCGCTACGACCCGGACATGGGCCGCGATGCCCCGCTGTTCTACACCGCGTCGGGGCATGCCTGGCTGGCCAGCCTGGACGATGAACAGGCGCTGCAGATGGTGTTGCGCCAAGGCATTGCCGACCCCACCCGGTTCGGCCCGAACGCGCCACGTTCCACCGATGAGCTGATCGCCTACCTGCACCGAGCCCGAGAACGTGGTTATGCCTGGGTGGAAGAAACGTCGGCCATCGGCACCTCGGCCCTGGCTGCGGTGGTACGGCGCCCGCAAAGCGCCGAGGTCATTGGTGTACTGAGCATCGCCGGGCCAAGCGCCCGCATGGCGCAAAGCCGCCTTGCAGAGCTGGCGCCGCTGTTGCTCGCAGCTGCAGAGGAGTTATCGGCCGCCAGCCCGGCCAGCGAGCTATTCGCATAAGCGGATATTCCGGTCGATTACCGCACAGTCTCTTGTCCCGCTTCTTCTGAAAACCTGAACCTGGTTCTAAATTGTCGAGAGTGGATTGTGGAACGTGGTTTCAGAATCCATTTCACAACAATGACAAGAGGACAGGCTGTTGAACGCACCCCTTCGTATTGCCTTGATCGGCGCCGGCATCATGGGTCGCCAGCACTACCAGCACATGGGCAATGTGCCTCAGGCTCAGCTGTGCGCGGTGGCCGACCCTGGCCCACAGGCCGAGGCATTCGCAGCCGAATGCGGCGTGCCGTATTTTGCTGACCACCGGCAGATGCTGGAACGCGTGCGCCCAGAAGCGGCGATCATCGCCAATCCGAACAACCAGCATGTGGCCACCGCGCTGGATTGCGTCGAAGCCGGTGTGCCGGTACTGGTAGAAAAGCCGGTGGGCGTGCATCTGGATGAAGTTCGGGCCCTGGTAGAGGCTTCGCGCAAGCGCAATGTGCCTGTACTGGTTGGTCATCATCGCCGGCACAACCCCCTGATCGCCAAAGCGCATGAGGTAATCAGTGCAGGCAAGCTGGGCCGGCTGATCAACGTCACTGCACTGTGGCAGTTGCAAAAGCCCGACAGCTACTTTGAAACGCCATGGCGTCGCGAGCCGGGCGCCGGCTTCTTGCTGACCAACCTGATCCACGACCTCGACCTGCTGCGGCACCTGTGTGGCGAAGTGGTGCAGGTGCAGGCGTTCACCCGCAACGACGTGCGCGGTTTCGCCAACGAAGACAGCGCTGCAGTGCTGTTGCAGTTCGCCAATGGGGCCTTGGGCAGCTTGACCGGCTCCGACGCCGTGGCGGCCCCGTGGAGCTGGGAGCTGGACTCTGGCGAAAGCCCGGTCTACCCACGCCAGGCCGACCAGCCGTGCTACCTGCTGGCGGGCACCCAGGGCGCGCTGAGCATTCCCCAGCTCAAGCGCTGGCACTACGCCGACGCTGGTTCGGGCTGGCATACGCCGCTGCTGCAGAACCAGGAAGCCATCCCCGCTGGCGATGCACTGACTTTGCAGTTGCAGCACTTCGTGCGGGTTGCCCGGGGTGAACAGGCGCCGCTGATCGATGCCGCCGACGGTGGTCGCACCCTGGCGCTGATCGACGCTATTCGCCAAGCCGCCGAAAGCGGCCGTGCCTGTGCGCCGGAGCACATTGCCTAGTACGCCCTCAATTTTTGGTGACGATAAATGACTGACCGTATTTTCTCTCTTGCCGCCCTGACGGTGCTCGAACTGTCCCCACCGGACATGGTCGAGGCAGCCGCCCGCGCCGGCTATAGCCATGTTGGCCTCCGCCTGGTGCCGGCCACCGAGCAGGAGCAGCATTTCCCGCTGGTGGCCGATGCCGACCTGCGCCGACAGACCCAGGCGCGCTTGCGCGATACCGGTATCAAGGTGCTTGACCTGGAGATCCTGCGCCTCAAGCCGGAAACCTGTGTTGCGGATTTCGAGCCGATCCTGGCGGTGGGCGCCGAACTGGGTGGGACAGAGTTGCTGGTGGCTGGCAACGACCCGGATGAAGCTCGCCTGACCGATCGCTTTGCTGCCCTGTGCGAGCTGGCGGCGTTGCATGGCATCTACCCGCACCTGGAGTTCATGCCGTGGACCGACGTGCGCGATCTGCGCCAGGCCATGCGCGTGGTGGCCAACGCCGATCACGCCAATGGCTGCGTGCTGGTCGATGCATTCCACTTCAACCGCTCGCGCTCATCGCTGAGCGACCTGGCGCAGTTGGCACCGCAGCGCATGCGCTATGCCCAGCTGTGTGACGTTGCCGGCCCGGTGCCGGCCGAGATGGACGAAATCCTGCGCCAGGCGCGCAACGAACGACGGTTCCCCGGTGAAGGCGACGCCGATCTGGTCGGCCTGCTGCGCGCGTTGCCGGCAACCGTTCCGCTAAGCCTGGAAATCCCGACGCGGCAATTGCTGGAGCAAGGGATCAGTGGCGAACAGCGCGCGCGCATGGCGCTGGAAAGGGCCAAGGCAGTACTGGCCGCAGTCTGACTCCAAGAGCGTGGCGCATGGCCCGTGCCATGCCTCACGTTACCCGCACATTGATAACCTTCAGCCGAAAAAAAAGGGCCCGCAAGGGCCCCGTAGAGGTAACGGGTCAGCGCCCTCAGGCGCTCTCGACCTTGCGCGGCGCCATGAAGTACATCCACACAAGCGCCAGGAAGTACATGGCGGGAATCATGGTGAACAACACGGCATAGTTGTTGTTGGTCGCGGTCAGCACACTGCCGACGATCTGCGTCATGAACATCCCGCCGATTGCTGCGCACATGCTGCCGAAGCCGAACACCGTGCTTACCAGGTGCTTGGGCGTGTAGTCCATCACCAGGCTCCAGATGTTTGCCGTCCATGCCTGGTGCGCGCCCACCGCCAGCGAGATGGCCGCGACCGCGACCCACAGCCCGCTGGCGTTGGCAGCAAAGACCACGCTGACCATGGTGCAGGCGAAGATCAGCATCGACACCAGCCGCGCCGTCGTGGCGCGCACGCCACGGCCGATCAGCCACGACGACAGGATGCCGCCACCGATGCTGCCAAAGTCCGCCGTCAGCCAGATGATGATCAGCGGGATACCCATCTGGGTCACGTTGATGCCCAGGCTGTATTGCTGGTTGAGGAACGGCGGCAGCCAGTACAGGTAGAACCAGAACACCGGCGCGGTGATCGCATAGGCCAGCGCAAACGCCCAGGTGCCGCGCAGCCGCAGGATCCGGCTGAACGGTACGCGGGTCGGCTCGGGCTCGTCATCCTGCTGAATGTACTGCACCTCGCTCTGGCGCACGCTGGGGTGGTCCTCAGGGTTGTAGTACTTCAACAGCCACATCACCACCCACACCAGGCCCAGGCTGCCCATGGCGATGAACGCGGCTTGCCAACCCCACACCGCCAGAATCAACGGCAACAGCGCCGGGGTAACCATGGCGCCGACGTTGGTGCCGGCATTGAACAGCCCGGTGGCAATTGCCCGCTCACCGGCCGGGAACCACAGGCGCACAGTCTTCACGCAAGCCGGGTAGTTGGCGGCCTCGGTCAGGCCTAGGATGAAGCGGCAGACCATGAAGCCTGCCGCCGAGGTGGCCAGGCCATGGGCCCCAGTGGCCAGGCTCCATAGCAGCACGGCAAAGAAGAAGGCGCGTTTTACTCCCACCTTGTCGATCAGGCGGCCCTGCAGCAGAAAGCCGATGGCGTAACCGACCTGGAACCAGAAGTTGATGTTGGCGTAGTCCATCGCCGTCCAGCTCATTTCCTTGGCCAGCACAGGTTGCATGATGCCAAGGGCGGCGCGGTCGATGTAGTTCAGGGTAGTGGCGAAGAACACCAGGGCCAGCATGCCCCAACGGGTCTTGCCGACGCCGAAGGCGCCGCGGAGCTTGTCGCCGATCGAACCCTGAGGCATCCGGGTAGCGGCGGGGGTGATCTTGGAGTCGTTCATAAACTGCTCGTTTCTTGAAATTGTATTCAGCTGCGGTGCTACGAGTACGTGACCGGTTCCCAGGCAGGGGGGCACGCAAGGCCGGTGCATGGTGCGCAGTGAAGGCGGCAGCGTCAATTCAAGAGACGGGCTACTGTTCGGTTATCGAACGGTTGCGTTTGTCAGTGGGCGCGGCAGGTATCCACGTTGATGTTGATTAGCGTAGACGGCATCTGACCCCTCCGCCTGTCGTTGTCCCCGCAGGAGCATGGCAGCGCTACAGGTCCGGTTGATGCCCGCAAACCGACCACGCGGTTGCCCAACTCTCGACCTCGCTGCGGCCGTATTGCTCAACCCACGAACGCACGGTGTTGTTCAGGGTATTTTTGGCTGCTACGACTTCGCCAGTGTGCGGGTTCTTATAATATTTGCTTTGTCGTGTTCTATAGCGTGGTGGCGCAGGAAGAGGTAGGGGTTGTTGATCGATAGCGTTGAGCGTGCTTTGGTTTTCATGTTCGAAAATGCTCAATACATGCCCCAGGCTGAACTTGTATTCGGCAAGCAGCTCGTTAAGTTTGCTTTCGAATTCGAGTTCGCGCATGAGCTGCCGGTTGACTTTTATGAACTGGAGCTCGGACTTTTTTGTGGCAAGCAACCACTCGAGGGCACGGAATTCAGCTAGGCGGGACATGGGCTTTTCTCCATTCCTTGACGGGATAAGTGTTAGCGCCCGCAGATCGGCAATGCAAGTAGAGAAATAATTTGAGAGATTTTTTAGATTGAACGTGATGAATCGGTCTCTGGTGGGAGTGTTTGGTTTTAAGCGGTTCGTGTAAGTAAACGCCTACACTATTGATTACATCAGGTTTCCAAGGGGAATCTGCTGCCAGCCCTTTTTTCGATCACGGCGCCGCGGCTGATGCGGTTGCCCGCACCAGCCCGACTGGTTCATTTGCGCTTTCTTCTGCGGGCTGGCTCAGGTACTACTTCAAAGGCTTCAGGCGGCGGAGAAGCCGGACGCACGTTGAACAGCCGGCAGACGCCGTACCAGCAAATGGCAAGCGTAAGGTTGTAGGGGAACAGCACGGCCCAGAACGGCAGTTGCCAGTTCTTCTTGCCCTGCATTTCACCAGGTTCGCCCGTTCGCCAGGGGGCGTAGTGGCGCCAGGCTTCTGCCGGGGTCAGGCAGATGGCGTGAAGCGGCCGGTGCCACCAGTTGGGTTCGCCGGGCGGTGGCAGTTTGTCCGGGCCATGGTCCATGAAGTGGCGCAGGTATTCCCAGACTTCGGCGACGTGCTTGACGCCGGGTTCGGTGGGTTCGTTGCTGTCTACCCAAAGGCAATCTTTTTGGTGGAGGCTCCCGTCAGCCCGGCGAGGGGCGAAGGCGAGGGCGTAGCTGGTGCTGAATGATGAGCCGCCGGATTCTGTGCGTTTGAAAATGCCGCCGCCAGTATTGTCCCAATCAAAGACCAATGTCTTGCTCAGACGTTTATAGTAGATTTTACGGTTTGACCGGTTGAGGCAGAAGCTTGATAGGCCTTTAATGAGGTATATTCGATAAGCCAGAAATGGAAGGAAAGTCAGAGGTCCGACAACAGTAGCAGTGATTAAAGCAGGGTTGAAGGTAGATGGATTCCAAGCTCTTTCAGATAGTAGAACTGGATAAAAGCCTATCATCAGTGCGATGATCATTGCGCCGTATAATTTTCCCATGAGTACGGAATATGACACCCAAGGATTTCGTAGGCATAGCGTATTTTTTGATGCTCTTAAGAACTGCCCGCCAATGGCAGGGTTATGGCCGGAAAAGGATGATGTGTTGAATAGCCAAGTGGTTGACATGATCAGTCCTCAAGGTGGAATACAGTTTGGATTTCACTGTCCTCGGCCAGCCCTTGATTGGCACTGTAGGCTAAATGCAGAGAGACACTACGTTGACTGGGTAACCTGTTCTTAATTTGCAGAATCAAACCCGCAGCTACAAGTTTTGCATTGGAGGATACGTGGAGCACATCCATTTTTTGGGTGTCACAACATGTGTGCAAGCTACCTGACCAGCTACTTAGCCCTAATACAAAACCTGGCAGTAGCACTGTGAATTCTGCGATGGGTTTAGACGCGATTTCGCCTGCGCCGAGTGAGTTTGCCTGCTCAGCTGTAAGTGGTTTTGGCCCGTAGTGCTCATTGTGCCAAGCTTTGATCTCTGCCTGCAGTGTGGCGTATCCAGGCAGTTTTTCATCATGGACTAATGCGATTTCAGAACGGGCCTCTCCATCGTTGATGTGATTGCCGAAGATGCTGCGTGCTGCCCAGAGCTCAATTGGGCTGTGAAGACGCTCATGAGCCTTTGCTTGAAGATAGAGACCTCCTCCGATGATTGCCACTCCTACAAGTACAAGCGCGGCCGCAGCCCAACCGGCAAAAGGCACAACGGATGTTGCGCCGGCAGCTGCAAGACCAGCCTCAAGAACGACAGCAGAACCAACAGCCATGGTTATTCCTCCAGTCAGCGTGTATATGGCGGCAGTTTGATTTCCGTTGTCGTTTTGGCGCCACGCCTTGGTGAAGTCAGAAAGAAGGCTAAACGCTATTGCCGGATATCCTGCTAACCGCGCATAAAGATTACTGCTCAAAAACTTGATAACCCCGTTGCCAAAAGCCATGCCTGGCGCTGTGGAACTCAACCTCAACATCACGGCCTTCTGCGTTGCGCGTGCGCTGACCAGCGTCGCCGATGCCGCACCGATCACCCCAAAAATCGAGGAAGCAAACCCCATGGTGTATTCCGGTGCATCGCTCTGCTGCAGGCTGTTGTACGCTGTCCTGAGCGAGATCACGTTGAACCACAGCATCCCCGCGTTCAAACCACCGCCAACGCCGGAGGTCAGCAACCCAAGGAAGTTGGGTTTCACGCGCACGGTGGTGGTCAGTTCGATCGACACCTTCCGGCTACCCGAGATACGCAGCGCTTTCATTTCTTCAACCTGCGCCATGCCGCTTTTCAGGTACTTTTCCACCTCCTGGCTGAACGGGTTTTCCGCGATGGCCTGCCCGGTGATGCGGTAGCGCGCCGCCAGCAGCCCAAGCGCTTTCTCGGCATTGGCCTCACGCGCCGCCAGCAGCACCTGCTGCCGCAGGCCGCGGCTGGCATCCCAGCGGGTTTGCCCACGCAGGCGTTTGAGCACCACGGTATTGACCGACTGGGCGGTGAGGTCGGTAATGCCGGCCATGGCCGGGAAACGGCCGGCCAGCCCTTCGATCACGTTGTCGCTGGCACCGAACAGGCTGCCGATCGCATCCGCCTTGTCCTTGAACGGGTTGAAGGGTGCCAGGGCGGTGTACAGCGGGCTGTCGTGCTGATCCAGCCACCGTTCCAGGCGTTCGAGTCGCCGATCCTGTTCTTCGGTACCGGGTGCAGGCTGGCCCATCGGCTGGATCAGCAGCGCCAACGAAATTTCCAGCCCACGGGCGGAAGCCATTTCGTCGCGGTCGTAACAGGCCAGGGCAGCGGCCAGGCTGTAGGGGTTATCGACATGCTGGGGTTCAGCCGTCCCGAGCCAGGCGTCATGGTCGTTGCTGGCCTGCAAGGCCTGGTTGCGCAGGGCGCCGAGGCGGCGCTCCAGTTCATCGCGTTCGCTGAGAAAGTGCCGGTACTTGGCGAGGTCGAGGCGCTGCGCCAGGCGCGCGCCGTTGGGGGAGTAGTCTTCGTGGGTGAGGGCCTGAAACCGTGACTCGGAGGGCGACAGGGCAGGGCCCCGGCGTTGCGTGCCAAGCCGGAACTCGGCCAGGTCCGCAGAGGGCGCATCGGCGGGGTACAGGCTTTCAAGGGTCTTGTTCAGCAGCGTGGCCACCAGGTTGCGGTGGTGGAAATCGCGGCTTTGCCTGCTCAGTTGCTCGACATCCAGCTTGTAGCAGGCCGGCACCCCTTCCTGTTCTGGCGCTTGAGCAGGTGCCATGTGCTCCAGCGGCTCGGCGGGCATCAGGTCGCGCAGTTGATGCTGGTAGGCAGATACCGTCAGGCTCAGGTCCAAGGCCATGCCTTCGGCATCAGCGAGCGCCACCACTACCGGTACCTTCGGCTGAGGGTAGGGGTAGTGCCGGCCGATAGCGACGAGGTTGCCGATGGGCAAAGTTTCGCTGATCGGGTCACTGCTCCAGGTCAGGGGCATGCGTTGCCCGCTGGGCTTGTAGTCTTCGACCCAGCTTTGCAGGGCACTGACCGGCAACACATGGGGCTGGGTTGACGGGGCCTGGTTGCCGGCGATCAGCTCGGCCATGTCCAGCTGGCGCATGTGCCGTTTGCGCAGGGTTGGCGAGCCGGTGATACGGGCGGTCATGGCGTTGGTCCACAGGTGCGAGCTGTAGCCGACCCACACTTCCCTGGCCGTATCGGGGCAGGTATCGGCCCACACCCAGCCCATGGAGCGGCTGGTCAGGTAGCGTTCACGCAGGTGGTAGTCTTCCAGCCCGCTGTAAAGCAGTTCCTTGTAAAGGCCCGCGCCCGCGTACTCGTGAATGACCAGCCTTTCGCCCAAGGCGCCTCTCATGAACACGTAGACATAGCCTGGGCGTAGCGCGCGCAAGGTGTAGGCGGAGTGTTGCAGCGGGCCGAAGCCTTGTTCCAGGTTGAAACCGGCATCGGCATAGCGGAAGGCGGGCATGTCGCCACTGCGCGGTACGATGGCGTAGCGCACCGGCAGTATAGGGATGCGTGCGCTGCAGGCTGGGCCGGAGGTGGCGCTGCTGACGGAGTTGTCATTCATGGGCGGGCTCCTGCCTTTCGATCAACGCGTGCAGTTTGCGAAGGCGATCTTGAGGTGACGCTTCAAGGTTGGCGTAGATCTCCCCCGCCTCATCGTTGCGCATTAGCCACATGTGCCTGGCAATCAGCCTGATGAACTGGCCGGCCACTTCCTCGTCGCGAAAATTCAGGGCTTTCAGTTGCGGCAGCAGGGTTTCAATCCAGTGTCTGATATCGGCCAATGGCTGGCTGTGGTGCTGTGGCAGGGCCGATACCTCGTGGGCCAGCGTGCGCACGAAATGTTCGTGCATGCCTGCTTGCAGGCGCTCAAGTTCACGCGTGCTCAGGCACAACGGGGCGTGCGAGAAGGGCCGGGCAGGGGCCGGGCTGCGCTCAAGCGTCTTCCACTCGCAGACCGGCCCCCAGTTGACTCGCCAGGCGAGCGAAGTCACGGGCCCGAGCCAGGTAGCGCGATGGTCTTCATCCAGCGCATCCAGCCACGCTGAAAGGTGGTCCGGTTGGAACTGAAACGTGGCCAGCCCCTGACCTGGAAGCGCGACCTGTACAAGGCTGGTGAAATGGTCTGCCAACCTGGCAAGGCCGATATCGGCATCCAGCGCGATGGCCGCGCCAACGGGTATCCAGGTAGAGATTGCATGGGCAAGCAGTTCGGGGGCGCCTGACACGTCTACCAACAACGGCCCGAAGTCGTGTCGTTCGTCCAGGGCACTGCGCCGCCACAGCCACGCATGCGGGGTGTTACGGCTGACTGCATGGATAAGCTCAACCACCGAAGGGGCATAGGCCGGGACCAGTTCGCCCTTTTCGAGTATTTGCGATACTGGCCTATAGGCCCAGTACTCGAGTGTGCGGGTCAGCAGCAGCAGAAAGCGCGCGTTTTGGCCGAAATGCGGGCCAGGCAAGGTGTGCGAGGGGACTATTGTCATCGACTTGCCCCTCTGAAGCAGCGGCAGTCGGGCAGGGGGCAGGACCCATCCGCGCGGCGCCCGCACTGACGATCCAGGGGCCTGCCATTGACCGGCGCGCCACTGAGGGAAAAGAGGCTGCTTGCCCCGGCAGGCGTTTGGAGCAACTGGCCGTTGATGCGGATTGTCGGGCCATCGAGGGTGATGCCTGTCTCATCGATCTGGATAGAACCGCCAGGGCCCTGGATGATTACCGCCTCTGCTGTGTGCAACTCGTAGCGGCGTGAACGCCTGCGGATCGCGCCGCGGGCCTCGAGTTCTGCGTCGCCTTCGACCTGCTGCTCGAGGTTGCCGCCAATAGAGGTGTGGTGGTTTGCTGTGATCTGGTCGTGGCGGTGATTGCCGATGGTTTCAATACGGTCCTTGGCGATCTTGATCGACTGGTTTCGACCAATCTCCAGGGCAGCGTCATGCCCTATGCTGACACGCTCATCATTGGCCACCGTCTCGGTACGGTCATGGCCAATCAGAGTCGACACGTCGTTGTTGACCTGTTCCTTGCGGTCATTGCCGATCTGGGTAGTCTCATCGTGCCTGACCACGATGTTCTGGTCTTTCTGCGCGTGGATGAAGACCTCTTCCTGACCCAGTTCATCTTCAAAACGCAGCTCATTGAAGCCATCACCTTTGTGGGTCTGGCTTTTGATCGTCATGCGCGTCTTGTGCTGCGGCAGGTCGTAAGGCGGTAGCTGGTCCCCGCAGTAGGTGCGCCCGGTGATCATCGGCTGATCAGGGTCGCCGTTGACGTAGTGGATGATCACGTCCTGGCCGATACGGGGAATGGCCATCGCACCCCAACTGCCGCCGGCCCAGCCTTGCGATACTCGCACCCAGCAGGAGCTGAATTCGTTGCCCTGGCTTTCGCGATCCCAAGGGAAGCTGACCTTGACCCGGCCCCATTCATCGCAATAGATCTCTTCACCCCGCGGGCCGACGACTGTTGCCATGTGGGGCCCGTCGACGCGAGGTCTACCCAGCGGTGCAGGGCGCCATTCCGTTCTACCGGGAACAAGCTCTGCGACTTGGCCGTAGCGGGTGCCTTGCTCGACGCCGGCCGCATCTTCTTGCAGGCAGGTGTGCTGGCTGCCTTCATGGGTGACTGCAGTGACGCGCCAATGTACGTTGAAAGCTGCGCGCGGGTGGCCTGTAAGGGTAAAACCGAGGCCGGGCTGCAGGCGTACATCGTCCCCTTCTACTTGGGCAACGTGGACATCGTGGCGCAGGGCTGTGATGCGGTTTTCGGTGAACGCCTTGCCGACGGCATCGCGCTTGTAGCGGCCGGGGTAATCGAAGCGTTCGTAGTCGCCAGCCTGATGTTCCAGGTAATGACCTGTTGCCCTGTGTTCCTGGCGGTACGCCGGGTTGATGAAGGTGTAGTCGCGTTGCACCTGGCATGCAGTACGCACCTGTTCGCTGTAGTGAAGGCGTCGCAAGCAAGGGGTTGCCTGGTCGCCACCGCTACAGGCCCGATATAACACGCTGCAGGCCCTGGCAGGGTCCTCATCCGTGTAGTGGGCGAACGATGGCTGAGGCGGGATGTTTCCGAATGCCAGTAACCGGTCGCTAATGATGAGGGTGTGTTGCTTCTCTGAGTGTTCAAAGCGGTAGACAAAACCTTCTTCTGCCAGCAGCCGGGCAAAGAAATCAAAATCGGTTTCTCCCGCCTGGACGCAGAACTCACGCACGTGATGGTCGAGCCCTTTGCCAATCTGGTATTGGCTGATGCCCTGACGCATCAATAACAACTCGACAATCTCCGGGACGGTCTTGTGCTGGAAGATACGCCAGTTCGAACGCAGGTTGGCCCGTGCCAGTCGTGGCTCGATGACGGCGCTGTAGCGTGTGCGACGAGGGCCGCTGTCGCCTTGCCTGAAGGTGCTGATCAAGCCGTGAACATGACGCAGCGCCTGCTGCCCACGGGAGATGGTAAATAACGCAGGCTGGTCGAGTAGTGCCCCGAAGTCCACATCGTATTCGTGGCTGACCAGCTCGAGTTCCAGTTGAAAGTTGCTGCTGATGCCCTCTTTCAATTGGAACGAGGCCACCTCAAATTCCAATGGGGTAACGAGCGGTCGAAAGCTGTAGTACAGACCGGATTGGCTAGGCATGATAATTCCTTGTCCGCCGTCTGAGGTTCTTCAAGTGCCCGGACAGCAAGCTGCCCGGAACACGCGATGCCTTGGGGAATTGGCGTTTCAAGCCTTCTGCCAGTCGTCGGACCCTTCCGTACTGCTCTTTACATGGGTTTCAGTGATCTTTCGGTAGGAGAACCAGAGCTCCACCTCCTGGTGTCGGGGGGTTAGCGTGTCTTCTTGTGCGTGGGGTTGATGGGTCCTCAGTTTGATAATGGTCGCATCGGTCAGTGTCGTGGTGTAATAGTGTTGGTTAGGGTTTTCATTGGTGGCGCGGAACTGTTTGATTGTAACTTCCGGTAAAAGCTCTGCCTTGCAGATGGATTCCAGCAGGATGGGTTTGGACTTGTTGGTGGTGAACGTGACTTTGTATGGCCCGTGTACACGTTTTCCCGAAGGTTGGCCATTTTGAGGGTCGATAGGCGTATTGATTTCGTGCTCAATCTTTTGCAGCATGATTTCATTTTCGAAATCGGATTGGTAAATATTACCTATCGATTCCACCGTGCTTGCTCCCTCGCTGATGTTGCCTCCTGCTGTTCCTGTGATTTTCAAATAAGCGGGCGACGCCATGATAAGCTCCTGGTTTCAGTGGTTGTGCATGCCTTTTTATCGAGGCATGGCCATCGGGTACGATGGGCTTGTAGCGAGATGAACACCTCGCTAATTCGTGACTACTCGGTGTGCTATTTTCTTACGGCTGCAACATGCTGCTCAGCGACCCCAGGACCTGGGTGGTGATCAGGTGCAGGCGATAGCTGTAGATACCGTAAGCCATGGCCATGGCCACGCCAGATATCACTAACGGGCTCCACCATGGCCATATCCGGGTCATCCGGAAGTTTCGCGGGGCGACGTTGGCGTAGGGGTCGCAGACGTACTCCGGGGCAGGCCCGCGCAGTTCCCGGATGATCCCGTGAAGTTGGTGGGTAAGTGCTTTCAGTGTTTCTTCGCCTTTCGGCGCAATGGCGTATTTACCCTTCAGGCCCAGGCACAGCGCGAAGTACATGAATTCCAGTACGTCCTGGTAGCGTGCAGGCTCCTGTGTCAGGCGGGACAACACCGTGAAGAGCTTTTCCCCGCCCCAGGTTTCGTCGTGGAAGATACTCAGCAGCGGCTCCTGGCTCCAGCAACTGTTCTTGCCCCAAGGCCTGTCCATCACCGCTTCATCGATGTACAGGCACAGGGCATATGAGTACGCCATCGCATGGGCGGAGTCGTAGCCATGTTGGCGCATTTCTTCCTGAATGTTCTCAATCTGGTTGCGTACTTTCCGGTGCACCTCTTTGATGTTTGGCAATGCATCCAGCGTGCGCAAACGCATGACCAGCCCGAACAGCGGGGCAGCTGCATCCAGCATCAAATTGTCGTAGCCGCCCCGTAGCCTGAAGTCCGGATCAGCCGGGTAGCCTTGATCAACTGGCCCGGGCTGGGGCTTGTGATTGGAAGCTTCAGATGCTGTAGAAGCGGAAGGGGAACTGGGCAAGGGTGTCTTGAGCTCCGAATGAAGCCGAGCACCTTCACCCTTCACGGCATCAAGGATTACGCTGTTCATCTCATTCACTCCTGATTGCCCAGAATTGCAGCTCAAGATTCGGGAAGTCCCCTGCGATGTGGATACCGAAGCCGTTCGCCGTACTCATGCATGCCCATGCCGGATCGCGTCGATCCAGCTCGAAGTAGCTGAAGCCTGCATGGAAGGGCAGTTCGCGTGGTGCCACCGGTAGTGGGTTCAACGGGATGCCTGGGAGTTGCAGCGGCACCAGTTCTTCCAGCGATTCGAGGGAAGTGATTTTGACTTTCTGCACGAACATCTGGCGCAGCACTTGAGGGGGCAGGTTGGCACGGACGGCGACGATGAAGTCAGCGACCTCGATCAGTCGGCGGTCCTCTAGCGCGGTCGTCATCACGCCGTAGTCGCGTGTTATCAATGGCAACGACACGGCGCGGGGTTGCAGCACCGTGCTGAGTGCCCGGCGCAATGTATCCTCCAGGGGCTTGAACGAAGTGCGCAGCGCCGTGTGGTGATATGCCGGGTACTCGTGCGGCAGACGGCCCTCGTCAGTGAACGTCACGAACTCGCCGCAAGCCTGGCTCATGCACAGGTAGAGCTGTTCGGGGTGTGTCTGGGGTTGTCTGGCCAGGTGCTGGAAACAGGGCCACCAGCGGTTCATGGCTTGTAGCAGGTTGAAATCGCGAATGTCGGCGATGCCGGACTGGCCGGCACCGCCAATGCGGGCAGCGAGGTTGCGCGCCCGTTCCCGCAGGGTATGGGTGATTTCATCGAGAAAGCGCTGCAGTGCCGGCACGGCTCGCACCGACACGCAGGTGGGATAGAACGCTTCATCCAGTTGCAGGCTGCCATCCGGGCGACGTGCCAGAATGCGCGTCAGGGCCAGGCGGGTATAGGCACTGCTATCGTCTGCTTGGCGTTTGAGTTGCAGGTTGGGGGCAGCCAGGTCGATTGTTACCAGGTCGCCGTCTGCGCTGTGGGTATCCTTGATTTCCTGCGCTCGGGCAAGGTAGCGGAAATTGGCGGCATCCTCAGGCCAGCTGACCTCTCGGCCGCCGTCGGTACGCAAGGGCAGGCAGAGATAGACCTCACTGTTATTTGAACCGTCATCGTCGATTTCCAGCGGTGGCGGTGGCGTGAGGTCTGCGGGGATATCGAACGGGGTGCCGTCGGGCATGACACCCCGTGCCCGCGTGATGGCGATTTTGCCCAGGCTCAGGTACTCCTCATTCAACTGGAGTTCGCTGAAACCGTAAAAGGCATTATTGAGGCTTGCCAGGCGCTGATGCAGGGCCGCTTCACTGGCCCGAATCGAATGCTGGAAATGCTGCGGTTTTACGTACAGGCCTTCAGGCCATAGCACAGGGTTACGCGTACTCATGAGCACTCCGTGTCAGCGTGAGCAGGGAAAGGCGCAGGATTGGAAAGGCATCAGCCTTCCTCCTTGAGCAACAACTGGGCGTCGTTGAGCAGCACCGAAAGAACGACTTTCCGACCGCGTGATGGAACGCGCAGCACTTGTCGCCAGGTCGCGTTTTCGTGGCTTCGGTAATCGCCGATCACCGCGATGAAGCGCGTCTCTGGCTCAATGGGTGCAAAGGGGATGAACTTGAACTGGCCTGGGCGCAACAGGTAATCATCATCGCGAACGTAGGTGCTGCGCAGGGCTTTGGCGGGGTCTTGGTCCAGCAACTGGTACACGCTGTTACGTAGCAGCGAGTCGTCGCGCAATTGCAGGATCTTGATGGCCATCGGCGTAGCCAGTGACGGTGTGGCCACGGTCGTCGTGTGCGGCAATGTCAGCATCACCATTGGATCGTCGTAACTGCCAGGCGTGCTTTCTTCCAAGGGCGAACGAGGTGGATCGCTGCCTTCGTCCAGGTCCATGACAACAGGCGAAAGGGCAGGAAACTGCTGTTGAAGGTACTCGAATAACGTCCCGACCTTTTCGGTCAGTGCAACGGGGTCGGTTGCGCTCAAGCTGACAGCGTAAGGGCTGGGTTCCAGGGCAGCTTCATGCTCGGGCGCAACGTTCAGGCTGTTCGGGTTGACGTTGAGCGTAGGGCTGGCATTGATGCTGAAGGCCACCTCGGTCGGGTGGTCCTCCGGTGGGCCGATGGGTACTGAATGATCCATCACCACTTGGCTCATTCTGCTCAGGGATGTGCAACCCGAAAGGCCGATCACCAGGACCAGAAGTGCGACTGTGGCGCGTAGCCGCGTCATGAGCGATCTCCTGGAATCAGGCCTGGCAGCGAGTTCTCTGGTGTCCATACAGCAGCCGATTTCGCATCCAGTGCCACCAGCGGGTCTTTGTCCGTGGGCGTCCCGAAGATCGAGCAGATATCTACGGCGACCTGCGTGGCCGGCGGTTTGGCCGGGCAAGTCTCGGCCGGGACATCGGCTATCAACCGGTCGATCAGCCTTGGCCCGGGGGCGAACAGGTCGGGCAATGAACGTGTATCGGCTCGTGCTAGCCGCACCTGTAACCGACAGGCACCGACGTGTAGCTGGTCACCCTCGACAAGCCGCCTTGCCGACCGGAATCCCAGGCTGAGGATGCTGCTGTTGAGATAGGTGCGGTTGCAGTGATCGATCACGCAGAAGCCGCCCTCTATCCACCGAATTTCGCAGTGGATCGGGGCAATGGTCCGCTCACGGTCATTGATCTGCCAGGTGACCGCCGCGCTGCCAATGGTGCCGCCCGCGCTATCGAACTGGTGCCGGGCAACGACGTCGGGCTCCAAGCAGTCGAGGTTGCTGATATTCAAGGTCAACGTACTCATGAGCGCCCCCGAAAACTTGCCACTGGGGTTATCTGGCCGTCACGGTCGCCCATGAAGCTGGTCCAGCCCAGGTAGGCGCCTTGGCTCCGGTGCAGGCAGAAAGGCGAGAGCTCGTCTTGCTTGAGGCGCAGTTCCAGGTCGTAGGCCAGGCCGTCGCGTAGGAGAAAGTCGATCAGCGCGCGCAAGCGACCAAAGTTGATGCCACTGGGGAGCAAGTCGCGCAATTGCGCTTGGTCCAGTTCGCTGATGACGAGGGTGAACTTGCTGCTGCGGGTACGTGTGCGGCTGCCGAGCATGAACGTGCTGCCCAGTTCGCCGTTGCAATGGCCAAGGCTTACGAGCTGCTTTTCAGCAGTGGGGACGGTACGCGTTTCAAACTCACGGATCTGGACCCGCCCAAGGTCGAAGCAGTGGGCTATGATGCCGGCGACGGTACCCGGTGCGCGGCTGCGGCTGGCAATGACACCGGCGAAGCTGAGCAGTCGGCTCCAAGGCAGTGCCGTGTCCCCTCGCAGTTGTTTGTCGTTCAGGCCGAGCAGGGCAAAGATGTACTGTGAGAAGCCATCGCTGGCTCCCGGCTGGAAGCGGATGTAGTAGCGGTATTTGCGCCATATGCGGTGCAACAAACTGAGCAGGTAGTGGTTGAAGAAGTCGAAGAAAGCCGGACGTACACCGATGCCCTGAGCATGTTCGTAGGCTGCTTGTTCAAGATAGTAAGTGGGCAAGGGCGAGTCAGTGCCATGTAACCCCATGAACGTGGTGCATACGCGATAGCGGCCTTCTTCACCACCCATGCGTTCGGCCTTGTACACGTCCGAAACAGGAAAGGTCAGCCGTGGGTCGCTGGCAAGGCGCACGCGCAACCGGGCTGCTTCGCTTGGCCAGCGTGGTTCAAGGTCATCACCGTGCAGCCCATGTAAACGTTCCAGCAACTGAAAGAAGTTGTACTGGTGGGCTCCGGCGAGCAACGTGTCGGCTAGATCAGCGGTTGTTTGCCGGTTTGTATTGGCCATGTGTAGTGCTCGTTGTTGGTGGTGTTGATCACTTCCAGCTGGTGGAAGGAGTTGATGCTGGCGTACAAGGCAAAGAAGTGAGCGAGGACGCAGCTGAACAGGTACAGGTCGCCTTCACAGAGGAACGCCGACTGGTCCAGCTTCAGTTGGGTGTGCAGCCCGCGAACGGGCTGCCCCTTGATCAGCCAGTCCAAGGGGGCTGTGTGGATTTCGCGAATGCCATCAAGCTGCTTGGCTGTGGTGCGTGCTTGCTGAATGTCGTGCAAGGCGACGAAGTCATAGGCACGAATGACCGCTTTCAGGGCGTCGACCGACAGCAGCGACAAGTAGTTGAGCGACATGTTGGAAATCAGCGCCCACTGCAACTGGCCATCCAGTACCGGGCGGCACGGGCGAGTTGGGGCGCAGATGTTGGTGTAGGTCGCCAGGGGAGGTGTGGCTTCGGTGAGCACATTGATGTCATCGATGCTCAACGCCAGCGGCAGGTCGCGGTTGCTGCAGGTGAGGTCGATGGAGGCGGTTTCCAGTTCTCCGATATAGGCGTTGGCATCGGCGCGCACGAAGGCAATGCGGGGTGTGACGCCATCACCGCACAACGACGCTTGGAGCGTGTAGCGGTAATACAACGCCGTCCGGCCTTGCAGGTGTTCAATTTCGTGGGCGAACGATTCGAAGGGACGGAAGGTTCTCAGCTGCTCACCGGTGCTGCCGTCTGGCGTGGTGCGGCTGCTGATGACCTCATCGACACTGAATATTTCATAAGCGTACCGTTCTGCACCTTTAGGCTTCAGCTCCACCTGGGCAACTTCACAGGAAAGGTCGATCGGCTCGGCGCTGTGTTTGAACAGGTTGATTGCCGGCGTGCAGAACAGCTTGAAATCTGCTTTGCCAACACGCAGTGAGTCCGGCAACTGGCGGGTGAAATGGAACTCGATCCCCACCTGCTGGCTTCGCGCTGCGGGCCACAGTTTGTGCAGGCCCGTGAGGGTGAAGAAGTGAAACCGCTGTGGGAAAACGAAGTATTCCTGCAGGATCCGGTAGCCATCAAAGACGTTCTGCGGGTAAGGCAACAGGGCTTCCTCAGGGCTGAACCCTGGGAAAGCAATGCTGCTGGCCGGCAGCCGGCGAACCTCGCCATTGATGGTTACGCTGATATGTTTGAGGTATTGCGAGAGCCACAGGTACAGCGTCCTAGCGCTGCGCTGGTCACCACTCAGGTGAATGTCGAGGCTGGAACAGCCCAAGGCATTCAGCGGTCGTTCGACCATGGTTTGAAGGCCGATGCGAACTACTGAGCGGTCGAGGGTTTGGGTGGCGCCAACCGCTGCGATTTCGAACGGGTGAATGGTTACCGCCGTGCAGGTGCGAAACTCGCAGGCGACACCATCCACCGGTTTTGAGAACAGCCTTGAACCCTTGGCGATCTGCTGTGACTGGCTGAGTGATTGCTTGCGCGGCGCGAACTGGATGATCGTCATGCTGGGCAACGGTCGAAGGTAGTTGGGCCATAGCAACTGCAGCATGGGGTGGGTCAGCTCTGGCAGGTCGTCTTCCAGCTTGAGCCGCAACCTCGCCGTCAGGAACGCAAAGGCTTCTATCAGGCGTTCGACGTCGGGGTCGCTGGCACGGTCGCCAAGAAAGCGGGCAAGCCGCGGATTGTCCTTGGCGAAGTCGTTACCCAGCTCGTGCAGGTAACGCAGTTCTTCGCTGAAACGGTCCTTCAGAGACATGTATCACCTCACTCGGGTATGGCGGTTGTGCCCGTTCACCAGCAGTTCCAGTTGCAGCTGCTCCGCGTGGTGGTTCACCTGCACCTGGCAGTCCAGCCTGAAGTGCAGTTCGTGCAGCGCGTGGCAATCGGGTACCGCTTTCAGCGCACGCACCTGAATGCGGGGTTCAAAGCGCTGGAGAGTGCGGCGAATATCAGTGCTCACCTGTTCGAGCAGGTCGCCGTTGCTTGCGTCATGCCCGTTGAAATCAGCCAGGCCCAGTTCAGGGCTGCTTTGCGAGCACCCTTTACGTGCATTGAGCAGCGTTTCGAGGTGGCGCTTGATGGCCGCGAACTTGTGCGATGCGTGCTCTTGCCGAGAGGGCTTCTGGCTGACGGTCGTGTCCGCCACCAAGCGTTCGAAAAGCCCACTCATTGTGTGTCGAGCCGCCCGACCAAAGAGATCTCGATGTTCGCCCCCATGTATTTGAAGTGCGGGCGCACGGCGAGCGAGACCTGGTACCAGCCCGGATCGCCGGCAACGTCCGAAACTTCTATCTTGGCCGCCCGCAAGGGACGACGGCTGCGTACCTCGGCAGACGGATTGTCCTGGTCGGCAACGTATTGCTTGATCCAGGTGTTGAGCTCGCACTCAAGGTCACGTCGCTCCTTCCAGCTGCCGATTTGCTCACGCTGTAGCACCTTGATGTAGTGGGCCAGTCGGTTGACGATGAACAGGTAGGGCAACTGGGTGCCAAGCTTGTAGTTGGTCTGTGCCTGCAAACCTTCGGGGGTTTTGGGGAAGGTCCTGGGTTTCTGTACCGAGTTGGCTGAGAAGAACGCCGCGTTATCGCTGTCCTTGCGCAGGGTCAGGGCGATGAAGCCTTCTTCGGCCAGTTCGAATTCCTTGCGATCGGAAATCAGTACCTCGGTAGGAATCTTGGCCTGCAGCTGGCCCAGCGATTCGTAAAGGTGCACTGGCAAATCTTCGACGGCCCCACCCGATTGAGGGCCGATGATGTTCGGGCACCAGCGGTAACGGGCAAAGCTGTCATTGATACAACCGGCCAGCAGGAAGGCGGAGTTGCCCCACAGATAATTGTCGTGCCTCCCGGCGATGTCTTCTGCGTAGTTGAAACTCTCGATCGCCATTTCCTGAGGGTGGTAGGCTGAGCGGAGCATGAAGCGTGGCCCGGCCAGGGCGACGTGGCGGGCATCTTCGCTTTCTCGGAAAGCGCGCCACTTGGCATGCCGTGGGCCGGCAAAGATATCTTTGATCTCCTTGAGGTTGGGCAACTCTTCAAAGCTGGCAAGGTTGAAGAATTCCGGTGATGGGGCAGCGAGGAACGGTGCGTGTGACATGGCGCCGACGGAGGCCATGTAGCTCAGCAGCTTGATATCCGGGGATGACGGGCCGAAGCTGTAATTGCCGACCATGGCGGCAACCGGTTCGCCCCCAAACTGACCATAACCTGCGGTGTAAACGTGTTTGTACATACCGCTGCAGGTGATATCTGCGGCGTTTTCGAAATCGTCCAGCAAATCCGCTTTATTGACATGCAAGACCTCCAGCTTGATGTTCTCGCGAAAGTCCGTACGGTCGACCAAAAGTTTGAGGCTGCGCCATGAAGTCTCCAGTTGCTGGAACGCTGGCTGGTGCACGATGGCGTCCATCTGTTTGCTGAGAACTCGGTCCAGCTCTGCAATCATCTGATCGACGCGATGTTTGTTGATCAATGGATCCGGATCATGGGTCTTGAGGACTTCAGCGATAAAGGCAGCGACACCCTGGCGGGCAATCTGATAACCCTCCTGGGCGGGGATCAGTTTGGTCTCTGCCATAATCTGGTCGAGCAGGACAGCGCTATTAACGGTGTCGCTAGTTGCACCCGCATGGGGAATGGTGCTGTTTGGCTTTGGCATGTAGACGCTCCGATGTCTCAGTGTTCTTTTGGCGCTTCCAGCACCAAGTCGAGCTCTTTGGCGAGCTGTTTACGGGCCTGCTCATCATTCAGCAGATGCTGCAGTTGCTTGCGAAAGGCTGGCACGTTGCCCAGCGGGCCCTTCAAGGCAACCAGCGCCTCACGCAGTTGCAGTAGCTTGTTCAGCTCGGGTACCTGCTGAGCGATGCGGTCGGGCCCGAAGTCGTTGATCGACCTGAACTGCAGCGCTACTGCAAGCTCTGCATCCGGGGTTGCGCCGAGCATTGACGGCACGGACAACTCCAGGCGCACGCCGGCGTCGTTCAACACGTTGTTGAATGTGTGTTTATCGATGCGCATGACAGCACGGTCTTCAAGGGCACGGTCGTCATCCAGGCCGAAGTCGCCGAGCACAAGCATCTTGTGAGGCAACTCCACTTCAGACTTTTCGTCACGGGTGGCCGGTACATATTTGATGTTGATGCGCTCTTTCGGAGCAACGGAGCCGGAGGGTCTGCTCATGGACTCATATCCTTGATTGTTTGTGTTTTCCTGTGGGGTGTTATGGCAGTGAGTGTTTTATATAAGCGGGTAACCTTGCAGGATCACTTTCGTATTTAAACCATGCGCCTTGAGTCCGTGCTGAGTCGAGCGGCAAGGTGTTAAAAAATATTTATTTGTAGGGTGGGTTTGCCATGTATTAGGCTTTGCGAAGTTTCATTTTGGCTGACGCTTCGAATGATATTGGCTGCGGTAAGTTAAACTTGTAGGAAAGTTCGACTTGTCACGTGGGATGTATGTGTTATTGCAAAGGAATGTAATTTCGATGACTGCCCGCTATTCCTGTGGTGCTCTCCTTTCGTTGATGTTTTGCTTGCCGCCGGCGTTGGCGAGCCCGGTTCGGGATTGCCCCCGAATCATGTCCAATGTGGCGCGCCTGGCATGTTTTGACGAGGCGGCCAACACACCTGCCCATGCAACACCGCGGCAGTGGTCAGCCCCGGAGCAAGATGCGCCCAGCGTGCTACGAGTGCTGGCAAACGAGAGCGCGCGAAAACCGGATGACCTCACCTTTCTCGCCAGTGCACGTGAGGCAGAGGGGCGGTTGCAAGGGCTGGTGATATCAGCACCAGCCATTGCGTCGACCGAACCGCGTGCATACCTGGCGATCAGTTGCATACAGAGCATCTCCAGGCTGCAGTTGATTACTGCACGCCCCCTGGATACGAGAAGGGTTCAGGTTCAGTTGCAAGGCATGGAAGTGTCCACGGCTGCAACACCCTGGCAGGTGATGGAGAACGGCCGGGTGCTCGACGCAGGGCGTGGGCTGCCAGCCATCGAGCAGATCAAGAAACTGCTTGGCACCCGGCGCATACAGCTGTTCAGCGACCACCCCGAGGTGGATGGCCTGATGTTCGACGCTCAGGGCCTGGACGTTCTGATCGGCAGGGTGCGTAGCGCATGTCGCTGGTAACGGGCGGGCTGGATGAGCAACTCGCCTGCTTGCTCACGCCGATCGATCCGGAAACTCCCGCTGGTCTGTTCGACATGGAGGATGAAACCTACCAGGCCATTGACCAGGAGATGGTCAAGCTGGGCGGCTTGCAGGAGGCTTCAATCGACTGGGCCTACATCGAGGAGGCGTCCTGTCAGTACCTGGGGCAGCACTGCAAGCATTTGCGTATCGTTGCGCATTTGAGTGCCGCGTGGTTGCGCAGTCGTTGCTGGGCGCGCTGGGGAATGACCTTGGCGTTACTGTCCGGGATGGTTGAGGGCTATTGGGAAACCGCTCATCCCAACCCTGGCCCCAAAGGCTTGCTCGGCAAGCGCAAGCTGGTTGCCCTCACGCTCAATCGCCTGATCGAGGCATTGCCGCACCTAGACCGTTTCACCTATTCCCCAGCTTGCACGGCGGCGGCCCAGGGCGCGTTGACACGTCTGGAACAGCAACTTGGGCAGGCCCGACTGGAGGGTGCTGCGCTGGGCGAATTGACGCGCTTGCTGAGCAAATACTCAAGCATGGCCAGTGGTATTGGCGAAGCTCCCGAGCCTGCCGCAAGCATCCAGACTGCGCCGCTGGCGGACGTCAGTACCAGGCCCGCGCCCTGTCTAGCGATCGGCAACGAACGGGAAACGCGGGGTACCGTACTGAGCATGGCCGAGCTCATCAATCAGCAGGATCCTTACGACCCGACGGGCTATCAGTTACGTCGTTTCGGCTTGTGGAGCCATATCCAGGCTGCCCCAGCCGCAAAACAGCGCAATTGCACAGGGCTGTTGGCGTTGCCGGCGGACGTGGTCGCCGGCTACGAAAGTGCCGCAGCTGGAGCCTCGCATGACATTGCTTTGTTGCATCGGCTCGAGAAAAGCATTACGGCCGCCCCTTACTGGATGCGCGGAAGTTACCTGGCGGCAGGTGTGGCGTCGCAGTTGGCAATGCCGGAGGTCAGCGAAGCCATTCGCAGTACCACCGCACGGTTTGTCCAGCGGCTGCCCTCGTTGCAGCAACTGTGTTTCAGCGATGGCACTGCGTTTGTCGACGATCAATGCCTGGCGTGGCTCAGGGGCAATCGGCCTACGGCTGAGCAGGGCGCGGCCTTCCAGGCGTTTCGGGGCTTGCGAGAGGACCTCAGCGCTGAACTGGAGGGCATGGGTGTCGAGCAGGCTCTGCTGAAGCTGCAAGGGATGCAGGCGGGGCTTCATTCACCGCGGGAGCGTTCTCGAACCACGCTTATCGCTGCTGACTTGTTGGCTGGGCAGGGCGTGTCCTGGTTGGCCCAGGACCTGTGCGCCGCCATAGCACGAACGATGCAGCGCACCACAGCGGATGCCTGGGAGCCCGAGCTGTTTCAGCGGCTTCAGCATTACACGATATCCACGGCATTGGCCGATCAGAACAAGGACGCGGATCCGCGATGAACCCAATTTGGAAACACCTCAAGCGCTGGGGTTCGCCCTTTGCCAACGGTATTGGCCTGGCACTGCCGCTGCTACTGGCGCTAGGTGCCGTGCTACTGCTGATTGCCATCTGGTGGTTTGGCCCGCACTGGGTCTGGCGAGAGCATCAACCCTTGGCCAACCGGGCTTATCGTATTGTGGCAAGTCTTGTGCTGGCGATGGCCATGCTGTCGTGCTGGTTGCTTGTGTTACGCACGCGTTTTCGCCGGCTTCAGGCGCAGTGCCAGCAAGCAGTGTCAGCCGAGCTGGATCGCACGTTGCCGTTTGTGCAGGCGCAAGAGAACGCGTTGAACCATGCGCTTGAACGCTATCTGGACCATGCTGGCGGGCGAAGGGCACTGTACCGAATGCCTTGGTATCTGGTGCTGGGCGGCGAACACGCGGGCAAGACCAGTTTGATTGATCGCACCGGGCAGAATTTCTGCTCGAACCGCATGGGCAGGGCCCTTGCTCTTGGTCGTAAGGATGATGCGCTTGCCTATCCTGTGGGCTGGTGGGGTGGCGATGACGCCGTGATGATCGACCCGCCTGGTAGCTTTATCAGCCAAGAAGTCTCGGCTGGCGCGCCTGCCGAGAACACCCTGAAATCCGACCAGGAAGTACCGCCCGGCACCCCGGCCAGATTGTGGCATCACCTGCTGGACTGGCTGCTGCGCAATCGCAGTCAAAGAGCACTCAATGGCGTGGTACTGGTCATTGACCTGCCGGTGCTGCTGCATGGAACGCCTGAAGACCGTGTTGCGCTGGCCCACGTTTTACGTACGCGTTTGTACGAGGTGAGTCGCCAACTGGGTTCGCGTCTGCCGCTTTATGTGGTGCTCTCCAAGTTTGACCTGCTGGATGGCTTCGATCAGCTCTACGGCAAACTCACGGCTCGCGGGCGGGAAAACCTACTGGGTTTCACGTTCACGCTGGATACGGTCGCCTCGTTCGATGCCTGGTTGGTCGAGTTTGGTGAACACTACGATAAATTGATCAGGATGCTGTTTGAGCAGGTGCTTGACCAGCTCCGTTGGCTGGATAACGGTCCGCCCAGTGCGCGTCTGTTTAGCTTGCATGCGCAGTTGGCTGGGTTGCAGCCGATACTGCTGGGTTTCCTCCGTGAGGCGCTGGCGAGTGACCGCTTCACCACACCTGCACTGGTGCGGGGTGTGTATTTCTCTTCGGTCGTCCAGCAGGGTGACATGCTCAATGCTTTCGTCCGTGAGGCGGCACAGCCCTACACGACAAAGCTACCCCTGTGGGAAGGCAAGGCACAGGGCAGGGCGTCGGCCGACTTCGTCCAGCAGGCATTCAAGCGCGTCATTTACCCGGAGGTCGGCGTTGCCGGGGACAACGCCAGGGTGGCGCGTACCAAACGCCAACTACTCTGGGTCGGTTCGGGTACGGGGGTGCTGGCATTCTGTGTGGTCGTTGCCAGTTGGCAGTACTACTTTGCCGTCAATGCCGCCAAGGCAACCTCGGTGCTTGCCAAGAGCCGCGAGTTCAGCCACTACGAAGTGGAGCAGCGAGTGGATCCGACCGGGCGCAATCTCTTGAAGCCATTGGACCAGATCCGTGATGCAGTATCGGTATTTGGTGACTATCGCGCCGCGTGGCCGGGTGTTGCTGATTTCGGGCTGTACCAGGGGCGTGCAATCGGCCCCCGTATCGATGAGGCATACCTGGACTTGCTCGCCAGGCACTTCCTGCCAGCATTGGCCAACGGTGTGATCGATGCCATGAACAGCGCCCCCCCGGGCAGTGAGCAGCAGATGGCTGCACTCAGGGTCTACAGAATGCTTGAAGATCGCCAGAACCGCCGGGTGGAGTGGGTCGAAGCGTGGATGGCCCGTCAGTGGCAACAGGCCTTCCCTGGGCAAGGCCAGCTGCAGCGCGACCTCATGCTGCACCTGCAATACGCACTGGCCTATGCCGATGCCGATTTGCCGCCATCCCGCCAAGCCGTCACCGATGTGCAGCAGGCATTACGCAAGGTGCCGTTGGCGCAGCGGGTGTATGCCGGGCTCAAGCAACAAGCTGAAGAGCAGCTGCAGGCTGGCCTGGACCTGCGTCATCAGGTGGGGCCAGCCTTCGATGTGGTGTATCAGCCATCCTCGGGGGCCAGGCAAGGCGATAGTGGCATCCTGTTGGCTCCGATGCTCACCGCCAAAGGTTACCGTGAATTCTTCGAACCGCGCAGTCAACGCCTCGCCGAAATGGCAATGATCGATCAATGGGCGCTGGGCGAACGCGCCCAGCTCGATTACTCGGCAGCCGACCGGGATGCCTTGGCCGAACGCTTGCGCAACCTCTACAGCGATGATTACATCGACAGCTGGCGGCGCGCCTTGAATGCCTTTACGGTTGCAGACTTCGGTGACCTGGACCACGGCGTGACCCTACTGGCGCACCTGACAGGGCCAGCGGCGCCGCTGCAGCGGTTGCTGGATACGGTGCGGGAAAATACCCAGCTGCTACCGGCGGTGGGCGCCGAAACCCCGGAGGGGGTAGCGGCTAAGCAATTGGCAAGGCGCAACGCCGACCACCCGCACGTGTTGGCTATCCAACGTGCGTTTGCCGGGCTGAATGCCATGTTGCAGCCAGCAGGGGAAAAACCGAGCTACTACGCTGAAACACTCGGTGCCTTGGCGGCTGTTCACGACTATGCCAAGGCGGTGCAGGATAGCCCGGACCGCGGCAAGGCTGCATTGCAAGCGGTGCATCATCGCTTTTCCCTCACGGGGCATGACCCGATTGGCACTCTGCAGCGGGTAGCCACCGGTTTGCCGGAACCGCTCAACCAGCAAGTGAGAAAGCTGGCGGACCAGACTGCGCAGGTATTGAATGTTGAAGCACTGCGCGAGCTGGAGCGTCGCTGGGACGCGGAGGTCTACAGTTTCTTCCAGCAACGTCTGGCAGGGCGTTATCCCTTTGTGGTGAAAGCGCCTGATGCTTCCCTGGAGGACTTTGAGGCGTTCTTCGGGCCAAAAGGGCGACTGCAACAGTTCCACGACCAGTACTTGAAGGTGTTTTTGACGGATAACCTCGAAGCCTTGCAGTCCGGCCAGCAGGGGCAGTCGCTGATCCGCAGCGATGTGATCGAGCAGTTGGCGGTGGCAGACCGCATTCGCGAAACCTTCTTCGATCACCGCGGTAGCCTGAGTGTGCAGTTCAGCATCGAGCCCTTGGGGCTAAGCGCCAATCAACGTACCAGCCTGCTGGACCTGGATGGCCAGTTGATTTCCTACACCCACGGCCCGGGCCAGATCATTGGGATCGTCTGGCCCAACACGCTGAGGCAGCACGTGCGTAGCAACCTGACCCTGCTAAGGCAGAATGGCAATAGCAGCAGCCTGGAATACCGGGGTCCCTGGTCGATGTTCCGCTTGCTCAGCCGTGGCTCGCTGAATGGGCGAACGGCGACCAGCGTCGACCTGAGCTTCAGGGCTGGCGATGGCATGATGCGCTACCGGCTGAATGCGGAAAAAGCCTTCAATCCCATAACCCAGCAACCATTCAAGGGTTTTCACTTGCCTCGGGGTTTGTTGCAACAGCCCGCCGGTGGGGGGCAGGTGGTGCTGTCGGCTGAGAGGTCATTGTAAAAAATGGGGTTACAGACCGCTCAACGATTTGCCAGCCAGGTAGCCGAATGTCATCCCCGGCCCCAAGGTGATACCGCCGCTCGGATAGTGCCCGCCCATCACGCTGTGCATGTCGTTGCCTACCGCATACAGCCCGGGGATCGGCTGTGCCGCGCGGTCCAGCACGCGGGCTGCAGCGTCTGTTGCCAGGCCGGCAAAGGTACCCAGGCTGCCCGGTAACAGCCTGACCGCGTAAAACGGCCCCTTCAGCAGTGGCCGTAGCGACGGATTGGGCCCATGCAACGGTTCGCCCTGGGCCCGGTTGTAGGCAGATACGCCACGCTGGAAAGCAGGGTCTAGGCCCTGGGCCGCATGTTGGTTGAATCGCGCCACTGTGCGTTGCAGCTGCGCATGATCAATGCCGCAGCGCTGCGCCAGTTGCGCCAGGCTGGCGCCCCTGTGCAGGTAGCCACTGCGTTGGTAGAAGCGGGCCGGGAAAGGGAAGGGCTTGGCCCAGCCAATGCCATAGCGGCGTTGCGCGGCATGGTCGCAGATCAGCCAGGCCTCCACAGGTTCACCCTGCGGCGTGGCGGCAAACAGTGCGTTCATGAAGTCGTGATAGCAGTCGGCTTCGTTGACGAAGCGCCGACCATTGCGGCGCACGGCGATGAACCCGGGTTTGGCGCGGTCGATCAGGTGCGGGAAGTGAGCAAAACTGCCATCGCGTCGCGGCACCCGTGATACCGGCGCCCAGGCACCACCCTGCGCCGCATCGGTGGAGACCCGTCCCCCGGCGTGTTCGCCAAGGCGCAGGCCATCACCGGTGTTTTCCTTGGGTGCCGCCGAGTAATGTTGGTCACCATCGGGTGCGTGCGGCATCAGTTGCGCGATGCGCTGGCGGTCATGGGGGAAACCACCGCAAGCCAGCACCACGCCACGGCGCGCATGGATCACGTGGCCATCGGCGAACTGGGCGCCGCTGACCCGGCCTTCGCCGAGCAGGCGAGTGGCTGGTTTGCCCGTCAGCAAGGTCACTCCAAGATCGAGGGCGCTGCGCAGCAGGCGTGCCACCAGCGCGTTGCCATTGACCAGCTGCTGGCTGCGACCGTGCAGCAGCAGGTCCCGTCCATGACGCAGCAGGCGCTTGCCGACATGCAGCGCCGCCTTGGGCGAGCGGGTGGCGTTGAAAAAGGCGGCCATGTCGGCGCCTCCAGCGATGCCCATGCCGGCCAGGCTGACGATGTCCAACGGTGGGCGCAAGGTGTGCAACCATGGCCCAAGCAGACGACCGTCGTAGGGCAGGGCGCACAGCGAACGGCCACCGCGTGCACTGCCGTCCCCTTCACGCATGTCGGGCATGCGGCTGCCGCTTTGGAATTGCACGGCAGTGTGCTGCTGGAAAAATGCCACCATTTCTGGGCCATGACGCAGGAACGCGCGCTGGCGCGGATCCAGCGCGCTGCTGTGGGTTTGCCCACGCAGGTAGCGCTCCGGGGCATCGTCAGCCTCAACGATGCCTTCGGCGATGGCCAGCGGGTTGCGCGGTATCCACAGCCAGCCCCCCGACCAGGCGCTGGTGCCACCCAGCTGGCTGGCTTTTTCCGCGACGATCACGCGCAGGCCATGATGCGCGGCGGTAACGGCGGCAGCCAGGCCAGAGGCACCGGAGCCAATGACGAGTACGTCACATTCGAGGGATTGCATGTCAGTGTTCCGCTAGGGGTGTTGAAAGAGACGGCGTATGGCTTACTGCAGCGGCGAAAAGCCGGTGGGCCGCAGCAGCCGGGATTGCAGGCGCAGTACCGCCCCCAGCTCGCGGTTGCGCCGCGAGAATTCCGTCCAGCGTGGGTCCGCTGCCATGGCAGCACGGCGTGCGATGCGCTCGTCGAGGCTGGTGTAGCCCCAGAGGTGCACCACCTGGTTGACGTCGCCGAACTCGGTAGTGAAAAAGCCCACCAGCTCGCCCAGGTGTTCGCGTTGCACCTCCAGGGCGTGGCTTTCGTAGAGGGCCAGCCAGTCGGCCATCTTCAGTGGGTCGAGGGTGTAGGTTCTCAGTTCGTAGTACATGCTGGGGTCTCCGTTTGGGTGGTCGGCGCCTGCAGGCGCGCGGTAATGTGGTTGGCAGCGAGCCAGCCGAAGGTGAGGGCAGGGCCCAGAGTGATGCCAGGGCCGGGGTAGGTGCCTTTCATCAGTGAGTTCATGTCGTTACCGACCGCGTACAGCCCGGGGATGGGCTGGCCGTTGCGGTTCAGTACATTGGCATTGGCGTTGGTAACCAGGCCGCGGGCCGAACCGAGGTCGCCGGTGTGGATGCGGATGGCGTAGAACGGGCCGCTGGCCAGTGGCGCCAGGCAGGGGTTCGGCGTGTGCAGCGGGTCGCCCATGTAGTGGTTGTAGCTGTTGCCACCTTTGCCGAACACACGGTCGATGCCATTGCCGGCATCACGGTTGAACTGCTCCAAGGTGTGCGCAAACACTTGCGGGTCGACGCCTATGGCCTGGGCCAGGGCCTGCGGGGTAGCGGCCTGGTACAAGTAGCCGGCATCGATCAACGCCTGGTTGTTTACCGGCTTGGGTCGCGCCAGGCCCAGCCCATAGCGGTTCATCGCTTCGGCATCGCAGACCAGCCAGCAGCTGGCAATGCCCTTGGCGAACATGGTTTGCACAAAATGGTGGTACGAGTCGGACTCGTTGACGAAGCGCCGCCCGGTTGGGTCTACCGCAATCACGCCCGGTTTGGCGCGGTCGGTGACCAGGTGCGGGAAGCGCTCGCGCTGGCCACTGGCATGGCGCAATTCGGAAACCGGTGCCCAGAAGAAATTGGCTGCCAAGCCTTCACCGGTCGCTGCTGCAACCGCCTGGCCAAGGCGCAGGGCGGCACCGTCGTTGCCAGGGGGGGACATGCTCAGGTGTGGCGCGCCCTGAGCCGGGCGATAGTCGGCGGCCAGCGCGCCGGCGGCGAACCCGCCCATGGCGCACACCACGCCGCCCCGGGCCAACACCCGCTCGCGGCGGCCTTCGCGCTCTACCAGCACGCCAGTGACCACACCCTGTTCGACGATCAGTTCTACGGCTTCGCTGTGCAACCACAAATGGGCGCCGCAGCCGAAAGCGCTGGTGGCAAGCCGGGCGATCAAGGCGTTGCCGGTGGTCAGCCGGGTGCCACGCGGGTGCTGCAGACGGTCTCGCGCATAGCGCGCCATCAGTTTCAGGCAATGCCACAGCGACCTGGGCGACTGGCGAATGCTAAGGAAGTGCTGAATGTCCACGCGGTTGACCATCATGCCGCCGAACAGCAGCATGCCGGGCGGAGGCATCTGCAGGTCCTTGAAGCGCGGGCCGAGGTGCTTGCCGTCGTATTCGACCATTTCCAGCGCCCGACCAAACTGGGTGGCGCCGGGAGCATCCGGGTAATAGTCCGGCGAGTGCGGGCGCAGGGCATAGCGCAGCTCGGTATGCTGCTCCAGCCAGCGCAGGGCCTTGTGGCCTTGGTCGATGAAGGCGTCCGCCAGGGCAGGGTCGTAACCAGCGCCGATCACGTGCTGGAGGTAGGTGCGCATGGCTTCGGCGGAGTCCTCGGCCCCGGCCGCGCGAGCCTGATCGGTGCCATACAGCCACACCGCGCCACCGGAAATAGCCGAGGTTCCACCAAAGTGCCCGGCTTTCTCCACCACCAGCACCTTCAGCCCGTGGCGGGCCGCCGTGGCGGCAGCGGCAAAGCCACCAGCGCCGCTGCCCAGTACAACCAGGTCAAAATTGTGTGGTGTAGGTTCATGAGTCGCCATGGCTTCAGATCTCCAGCGGCGTGACGCCCATGAAGGCGCCAAGGTGGCCCAGTTGGGCGAAGGCCATTTCCGGCCCGGTCTGGATTGCGCAACCGACCTGTCGGGCACGGTTCAACAGAGGGGTGATTTCTGGCGAGGTGACCACGTCGGCAACCAGCGTGTCGGGCTGCAGAGTGGCCAGCAGGGCGGCTGACACAGGCAGCTCTGCGCAGGTGCCCATGCCGACGGGAGACGCGTTGGCCACCAGGTCGAAGTCTTCCAGCCCACTCAACTGCGTACTTGTCGTCAGCCCTGGGAAGGCCTTGCCGAGCAGCTCGCACAGCGCACCCATGCGCGCGGTGCTGGGGTCGCTGAGGGTGATGCTGGTGATGCCGGCCTCACCCAGCGCATAGGCGATGGCACTGCCGACACCGCCGCAACCGATGACCAACGCCCGCTTGCCCGCCGGCGTGAAGCCGTGTTTGCGCGCGGCACCGATAAAGCCCGCGCCGTCCACGTTGTCGCCCATCAGGCGCCCGTCGCGCTCGCGGCGAATCACATTGACCGAGCCCAGTGCTGTTGCGCGTTCGCTCAGGCCGTCCAAGCGGCCGGCCAGGGCTTGCTTGTACGGTACGGTGACCACGCAACCGCGCAGGTTTTGCCAGCCGCGCAAAGCCCCGGCAAAGCTGTCCAGCGCTGCCTCATGCAAATCAATGGGCAGCATGGCGACGTTGCAGTTGTTGTTGGCGAACCAGGTATTGAAGTTTTCCGGGGACTTCACCTGGGCGATGGGCGAACCGACGATGGCAACCAGTTCACTGGAACCACGAATCATGCTGACCTCCTTATTGGCGTTGTTGTGGAGGCAAGCGTGAGGCAGGTGAGGTCAGGCGACAATGCGTTGATCGGGCGATTGATGCGATAATCGCAGCTATAATCCGGTTATCGCAGTAATCGACGTTTTTTGCTCCCAGCGTATGAGGCCAACGCATGCACACCCCCCCTGTTCATCCCCGTGACCTGATCGCCGGCTTGCAGAAGGGGCTGGCGCTGATGCAGTTGTTCAGCGCCGAGCAGACGCGCCTGAGCGTGCCGCAAGCGGCCAGGTTGTCCGGCCTCACACCCAGCGCCGCGCGGCGCTTTTTGCTGACTCTGGTGCACGAAGGCTTTGCCGAAACGGACAGCCGTGAGTACTGGCTGACGCCCAAGGCCTTGCGCCTTGGCCAGGCCTATGTGGACTCGGCTCAGTTGCCGCGCATGCTACGGCCGATCGTCGAGCAGGTGGCACGGCAGACCCAGGAACATGTGTCGGTAGGGACCCGCGATGGTGACGAGATCATTCACCTGGTGCGCAGCCGCTACAGCCATGTGGCGTCGTTGTCGATCAGGCCGGGCTCACGGGTGCCGATGTATTGCACGGCCGGTGGGCGGGTATGGCTGGCCTGGCTGGATGAGGGCGCGCGGGATGAATACTTTGCGCGTAATCCGCTGCGGGCGTTGACCCCTTATACGCAGACTGACCGAGACCCACTGGAGGCAGAGTTGCAGCGGGTGAAGGGGCAGGGGTTCTGCATTGTCGACCAGGAGTACGAAATCGGCATGCGGGTGCTGGGCGTGCCGTTGCTGGACCGAGCGGGTCAGCTGAAAGCGACGCTCACCATCACCACTCACGCTTCGCGGTTGAGCATGGATGAAATACGTTTGCGCTATCTGCCGGCATTGTATGAGGCGCAGGCGTTGTTGCGGCCGGTGCTGGACTGAGCTGGCCAAGCCCCGGTACCGCGTGCCCGCATTGCGGGCAAGCCCGCGCCCGCGCAGTGTCAACGCGCTATTCCACCTGCTCGGCGACGCCCTGGTCTTCACCCAGGAACCCGCCACTCTGGTGCTGCCATAAGCGCGCATAGGTACCCTTCCTTGCCAGCAGTTCGGCATGGGTGCCTTGCTCGATGATGTGCCCCTGGTCCATCACGATCAGCCGGTCCATGGCGGCGATCGTCGACAAACGGTGGGCGATGGCAATGACGGTCTTGCCTTGCATCATTTCATCCAGGCTTTCCTGAATGGCCACTTCCACTTCCGAGTCCAGTGCACTGGTGGCTTCGTCCAGCAACAGGATTGGCGCGTTCTTCAGCATCACCCGGGCAATGGCGATGCGCTGGCGTTGACCGCCCGACAGCTTGATGCCGCGCTCGCCCACCAGGGTGTCGTAACCGCTGTTGCCGTGGCGGTCGCTGAGTTGGCTGATGAAACCATCGGCCTGGGCATTGGCCGCCGCGGCGCGAATTTGCGTGTCGGTCGCGTCGGGGCGGCCGTAGGCAATGTTGTCACGAATCGAACGGTGCAGCAGTGAGGTGTCCTGGGTGACCATGCCGATGGCACTGCGCAGGCTGTCCTGGGTGACCTTGGCCACATTCTGCCCGTCGATGCGGATTTCACCCTTGTCCACGTCGTAGAAACGCAGCAGGAGGTTGATCAAGGTGGACTTGCCGGCGCCGGAGCGGCCGACCAAGCCGACTTTCTCGCCCGGGCGAATGTGCAGGCTCAGGTCATTCAGTACCTGGCGCTCGCCGTTGTAGTTGAAGCTGACCTTATCGAAGCTTACCGCGCCCCCCTTGGTCACAAGCTGTGCCGCATCTGGCGCATCTTTTACCTGGGGGCCGCGGGTGAGGGTGGCCATGCCGTCTTGCACGGTGCCGATGTTCTCGAACAGCGAGGTGATTTCCCACATGATCCAGTGCGACATACCGTTGATACGCAAAGCCATGGCGGTAATCGCTGCGACGGCCCCGGTACCGACCTGGCCCTGATGCCACAGCCACAGGGCATAGCCGCCGGCAGCCATGATCAGGCCCACCACCAGCGCCTGGTTGACGATTTCGAACTGGCTGACCAGGCGCATCTGGCGGAAACCGGTCTGCTTGAAATCCTCCATGGCAGCACGGGCAAAGTGCGCTTCGCGATTCGAGTGCGAGAACAGCTTCACCGTGGTGATGTTGGTGTAGGCGTCGGATACCCGCCCGGTCATCGACGAGCGGGCATTGGCCTGCTCCTGCCCGACCTTGCCCAGGCGGGGTACGAAGTACAGCATGGCCAGGCCGAACAGCACCACCCAGGCAATGAAGGGCAGCATCAACTTCAGGGCAAAGCCACCGGCCAAGGCAATGATCGCGATGAAGTACACGCCAATGCCAGGCAGGATTTCAATCAGGGTGAACAGCACATCGCGTACCGCCAGCGCTGTCTGCATCACCTTGGTGGTGACGCGGCCGGAAAATTCGTCAGAAAAAAACGAAAGGCTCTGGCGCAGCATCAACCGGTGAAAGTCCCAACGCAGCCGCAGCGGCAGGTTGATTGCCAGTACCTGGTGCTGGACCATGGTGCGCAGCGCCACCAGCCCGACGCTGACCAGCAGGACGATGCCGATGCCCCACAGCACGCGGGTTTCCTCCGGGCCAACGGTGCCCCCAGCCTGCCAGGCCGAGAGCAGGTCGACCACTTGACCGAGGAAGGCGAACAACCAGGCCTCATACACCGACACCCCGGCACTGAGCAGTGCCAGCGCCAGGATGTAGCCACGAGCGCCGCGGGTGCAGGCCCACATGAAGCGCAACAACCCCATGGGCGGCGGTGGCACCTCGTCGGGAGGGAAGGGGTCGAGCCAGCGCTCAAAGATACGAAGCATGCTTGTCTCCGGAAAATCAGGTTCTACTTGGCCGTGTCGTGAACAGATAGTAAATGACATGTATCGGGCAAGTATTGCTCGGCGTGTTGAAGCAGACGCCGTGTGACGGCGCGCCTATGCCGACGGATGACAAAAAAGGCGATTTCCGGTTCAGTTTTATTGCCGCCGGCTCAGCGGGCGTATTTCCTTGCACCGGCAACACAGATGACAGCGCCCAGCGTGACCACGAGCATCATCCAGCTCACCTGTTCGTGCAGCAGCAACGCGGCCAGGGCAAGCCCCATGAACGGCTGAACGAGTTGCAGTTGGCCCACCGCCGCAATGCCACCCTGCACAAGCCCTCGGTACCAGAATACAAAGCCGATCAGCATGCTGAACAGTGACACGTAGCCGAAGCTGAACCAGGCAGGGGCGGTTACCTTGGCGAGGGCATCGAGGGTTGGAAGGTTGGCGATGGTCAGCAGCAGCATTAGCGGCAACGCCACGATCAATGCCCAACTGATCACCTGCCAGCCACCCAGTGTCCGAGACAGACGCGCCCCTTCCGCATAGCCCAACCCGCAGGCAACCACCGCAGCCATCATCAGCACGTCCCCCAGTGCCGACGCTTCTCCGCCGTTCATCCACGCGTAGCCAGCGACCAGCCCGGCACCTGCCAGCGAGAACACCCAGAACAGTGGCCGAGGTTGCTCGCCGCCCCGCAGGACAGCAAACGCTGCGGTGCAGAGTGGCAGAAGCCCGACAAAGACAATGGAATGGGCTGAGGTGACGTGCTGAAGGGCCAGTGCCGTCAGTAGCGGAAAGCCGATAACCACGCCAAGTGCTGTGACCGCCAATGACGACAAATCCCCGCGCGCTGGCCGAGGTTGCCGGAGTACGATCAGGAAAAGCGCAGCCAAAAGGGCGGCGATGGTTGCCCTGGCGCAGGTCAGGAAGGTGGGTTCGAAGGCCGCCACTGCAACACGGGTTGCCGGCAGCGAACCCGCGAAAATGGCGACACCTATGAAGCCATTGATCCATCCGCTTGTTGATTTTTCCATGGGTATGTCCTCGCTAAGCCAGTGCTCAGTACATCACCGACAGGCTTACGCAGGCCATGTACAATCCAATACAGTTCAGCCGAACTGTTATGTATATGGAACCAGCACAGTTGGGGGTGTGATGAAAGGCAACGGAACGCGAATTCGATCGGTCATGGCTGAGATCCAGTCGCGGATAGCTTCTCGAACCTACACACCTGGCGCGAGGGTTCCCTCGGTTCGCGCCATGGCTCAGACCATGCAGGTTTCGGTTTCTACCGTTCTGGAGGCCTATGAAAGGTTGATGGCAGAGGGCGTGCTCAATTCTCGCCCGGGCTCGGGCTTTTACGTGGCCGGCCCGGTGGCGCCATTGATACTCACCGAACTCGGCCCCAGGCTCGATCGTGAAGTCGACCCCTTGTGGATCTCGCGCCAGTCGCTGGCAACCTCCAGCGACGCGTTGAAACCGGGATGCGGATGGCTACCGGCATCCTGGATGTACGAAACGGGCATGCGTAAAGCGCTGCGAACCATTGCCCGTGCGGACATGTTGGCACTGACCGAGTACGCGTCACCGCTTGGGCACCCGCCCCTCAGGCAGTTCTTGTCGCGAAGGCTGGCAGGCATCGGTATCGAAGCGCCGCTTGAACAGATCATGCTCACGGAGTCCGGCACCCACGCCATCGACCTGATCTGCCGTTTTCTGCTGGAGCCTGGGGATACCGTGCTGGTGGATGACCCGTGTTATTTCAATTTTCACGCACTGCTCAAAGCACACAGGGTGAACATCGTCGGCGTTCCCTTCACGGCGACCGGCCCGGACATCGATGCGTTCGGCGCTGCCCTGCTGGAGCATGCTCCCCGGTTGTATATCACCAATGCCGGCATCCATAACCCGACCGGGGCCGCCCTGTCTCCGGTTACGGCACACAGGCTGCTGAAGCTGGCCGACAGCTCCAGCCTGGTGATTGTAGAGGATGACATCTTCGGGGATTTCGAACATACGCCGGCTCCACGGCTGTCGGCCTTCGATGGGCTGTCTCGGGTCATCCAGATAGGCAGCTTTTCCAAGACGATTTCCGCTTCGATTCGATGCGGCTATATCGCTGCTCGCAGTGAATGGATCGAGAGCCTGGCCGATCTCAAGATTGCCACCACATTCGGGGGTGGTCGCCTGGCCGCCGACATCATCCATCAGGTGATCACTGATGGCGGGTACCGCAAACACATGGAAAGCGTCCGCCTCAGGCTGGCCGAGGCAATGGACAGCACGGTAGCGAGGCTTCGGGCCATGGGTATCCAGCCCTGGATAACCCCCCAGGCGGGCATGTATGTCTGGTGCCAACTCCCTCGAGGCAAGGATGCAGCAACCTTGGCCAGGGCTTGCGTGAAGGAGGGTGTGGTGCTGGCGCCTGGGAATGCGTTCAGCCAGTCCATGGCTGCGGGTGATTTCGTGCGCTTCAACGTTGCCCAATCGGCCGATGCCAAAATTTACGAAGTGTTGAAACGGGCGCTGGGTGCTTAGACGCAACCCTCTTGGACACCCTCCGGAATGGGCCGAGCGGATGGCCATCGCAGAATTTTTTCTAATGGGTGCATCCAGTACGTCGGTTGGCGGGTATTGAGAGTGGGTAGCCTGTGACTGCCCAGCCCAATGACTTTTCAGGAGCTCTGCGCATGAACCTAAAACTCTCAGCTTGCCTGCTCGCCTGCAGCATCGCCCTGGCGCTGCAGCCTGCCCACGCCCAGTCCGCGCTGCCAGAGGCAGTCAAGGTCCCTGATGGCCATCGCGTCATGCTCGAGACCGTTGGCGCTGGCGAGATTACCTATGAGTGCCGCGACAAGGCCAACGCCCCTGGGCAGACTGAATGGACGTTTGTCGGCCCCAAGGCAGTACTCAATGATCGCGCCGGCAAGCAGGTGGGTGATTACTTTGGCCCACCCGCCACCTGGCAGGCGAAAGATGGCTCGAAAGTCACCGGCACCCAGGTGGCGGTGGCACCCGCAGGCACAGGCGCCATACCCTATCAACTGGTCAAGGCGAACCCCGCAGAGGGCAAGGGCGCGATGCAGGGGGTCAGCTATATTCAGCGCCTGGCCACTCGCGGCGGCGTGGCCCCAACAAGCGACTGCACAGCGCAGAACAAGGGGGCCAGGCAGGTCGTCCAGTACCAGGCCGACTATGTGTTCTGGACCACCAGGTAAAGCGCATTCGGGCAGACGTCTTGCAATCGTTCATCTACGCTCATCGGCAAGCCCCCCCGGCTGGATGGCCGGGGTACCTGGCATGACACAAGGAAGCCGCACACGTTGAATTCGCCCGTCGCCCCCTTCGACTTCCATCGCTGCCTGCTGGCCTGTGCACAGGGTGACCGGCGGGCCCTGCAGGCGCTCTACGATCATGAGGGCGCGCGCCTGCTGGGGGTTGCCCGGCGCATCGCGCGTGATGACGCCACCGCAGAAGACATTGTCCACGATGCGATGATTCGCATATGGACCCGCGCTGCCAGCTACGACCCGGCGCGCGGCTCGGCGCGAGGCTGGATCTACAGCATCACGCGCCACCTGGCGCTGAATACCATCCGCGACACTCGCCGCGAAACCGTGCTGGATGACGCCGACATCGACACCGCGCCAGCACCGCACGGGGCGTTCGATGACATTGACCTCTGGTCGGGTTCGGCGAAAATCTACCGTTGCCTCGAACAATTGCAACCCGCACCACAGCGTTGCATCCTGCACGCCTATGTGGACGGCTGCAGCCACGCCGAAATCGCTGGGCTGCTGGGCGCGCCATTGGGCACCGTCAAGGCCTGGATCAAGCGCAGCCTGAAGGCGCTGCGGGAGTGCCTGGAATGAAGCCGGATACTGCCGAAGCACTGGACACCCTGGCTGGCGAGTTCGTACTGGGGTCATTGTCGCCGGAGCAACACGCCGCAGTAACCGAACGCCTGCGCACCGACCTTTCATTGCGCGCCGCGGTGGATGCCTGGGAGGCACGCTTGCTGGAGCTGACCGCACTGGCAGCGCCGCAGCCACCGAGCGCCCGCCTATGGGGCCGAATCCAGCGCAGCCTGAATGAACTGGCTGCACAACAGCTGCAGCCGGGCAAGTGGTGGCAGCGCCTCGGCCTGTGGCAAGGGTTAAGTGCTGCGGGGTTGGCTGCAAGCGTGTTGCTGGCGTTTACCTTGCTAACCGCCCCCCCGCCAGCCACTCAATTCGTGGTGGTGCTGGTGGCGCCGAGCAGCCAGGCGCCCGGCTGGGTGGTGCAGACCAGCGATAGCCGCACGATCGAGTTGATCCCGCTTGGCAAGGATGCCGTCCCCGAAGGCATGGCCTTGCAGTTCTGGACCAAGGGCGAGCAGTGGGGTGCACCGGTTTCGCTAGGCCTGGTCAACCCTGGTGAACCCTACCGTGTTCCGCTTCAGAGCCTGCCACCGCTGGAGGCCAACCAGTTGTTCGAGCTGACGCTTGAGAAATCTGGCGGTTCACCTACCGGACGGCCGACGGGGCCGGTGAAATTCATTGGCCGTGCGGTAAAAGTGATATGAGCGGGATGTCCACGATCTGCCGAAGCAGAGGCGGCTGATCATGTTCAGCGGCGCTCTTGCCCCGAGGAGGAGGGTGCCTGCCAAGGGGGAGCGAAACACAATACGTCGGATCGGCAGCGAAGACCCGCTGAGCGTCAACGTCGGCTCTGGCAGTTGCACTATCATGAACCGGTCACCTGGGCCTTCAGCAGTTGCATCTGCTGACGGTAATCGGCTGTGACCTGGCGCGCTTGCTCCGGGTTGTTGACGACCTTCGGGGTGATCAGCACGATCAGCTCAGTGCGGTCACGGCTCTTGGAGCTGCTGCCAAACAGCCAGCCCAGGCCGGGAATGCGCGACAGCCCCGGGACGCGGGTGTCCGACTGAGTGTTGTCCTGCTTGATCAGGCCGCCGAGCAGCACTGTCTGGCCGCTCTGCACCGCCACCTGGGTCGACACCGCGCGGCTGGAGATGCGCGGGTTGGGCTGGGTGGTGGTCACCGCGCTGTCATCGGCGTCGCTTACCTGTTGCTGGATGTCCATGTACACCAGCCCGCCGGGGTTGATTCGTGGCACCACGTCGAGAATGACCCCGGTCTGCACGTACTCGACGCTGCTCAGGGTGGTGTCGGAGTTGCTGGTGTTAACGGTGGTCTGGCTGATCGGGATGTTGTCGCCGACCTGGATCTGCGCCTGCTGGTTGTTCAGCACCACCAGCGATGGTGCCGACAGCACTTGAGTCAGGCCACGGGTCTCCAGGGCCCGCAGGGCCACTTGAAGGTTGCTGCTGACGAACGAGTAGAACATCGAACTGCTGCCCAGTGCCACGCCACCCGCGCCCAGCGCACCCTGGCTGCCGCTTTCGTTGGCCACGGTGGTGCTGGACGAGTTGCCAGCCAGGCGGCCTAAATACCACTGCACACCCTGGTCGAGATCCCCCGTGAGCTTGACCTCGAGGATGCGGGTTTCTATCTGCACCTGCATGGGGGGGCTGTCCAGGCGCTTGATCGCGGCTTCGATCTCTTTCCACTGGGCAGGGCGGGTACGCACCAGCAGTTGGTTGCTGCTTTTCTGCGCGGTGATACGCACGGTTTCTTCCAGGCGCTTGGCACCGTTTTCGCCCGCTTCGGCGGCAACGTTGCCGGTCTCGCTGTCGCCGCCCTGTTCCGCGGGCTCGTCATAGGCTTCGCTCTGTTCGTCATCGGCCTGGCTCACTCGGGCGCTCATGCCGCTACCGTTCAGGCCTTGGGTGCCAGTACCGTTCAGCGAGGTCAAGCTGGTGGTCTTCAGACCTGGGGCGACCTTGGCCGGCGTATCGTCGCTGACCTTTCCCGAGCCGTAGATCTGGCGCAGGTAGCGCGCCAGGTCGGCGGCTTTCATGTTCCGCACGTCGTAAACGAAGAGTTGCGGCTCGTTGCCGCCCCCTTCGTCGATGGTGCGGATCCAGTCGCCGACCTCCTGCAGGTATTGCGGCTGCGAGGAGATGGCGACGATCGAGTTGGTACGTTCGTTGGGCATGAACTTGACCATGTCGGACAACGGCATGCCGCTGTCCGGGCCGAACAGCTTCTGCAACTGCGGCATCAGTTCGGCCACCGAGGCGCGTTGCAGGCCGTACACGCCTATCGACATGCCTTTGAGCCAGTCGACGTCGAAGGTGTCGATGGTGTCCTGATAGTTGGCCAACTCCTCCGGGGTGCCGGCCAAGCTGATGACGTTGCGTGCCGGGTCCACCAGCAGGAAGGCATTGTCGCGCACGAACGGCTGCAGCAGCTTCTGCATTTCGTTGGCACCGATGTAACGCAAGGTGAACAGGCGTGCAGCGAGGCCTACGGGTGGCTGCGCCACAGCGGCTTCCGGGACCAGCTTGCCGGCAACGGCCTTGTCGGCGGGCAGGATCACGTAGCGCTCGCCCTGGCGGATCATGGCGTTGTCCGTCCAGGACAGCAGGGTCTCCAGAATCGAAAGCGCCTGCTGCTTGTTCACCGGTTTAGAGGTGGAGAAGCTGACGCTGCCTTTCACGCCCTGGCTGATGCTGTAGTTCTCATGCAGCAGGTCGCCCATCACGCTGTTGATCACCGCCTCGATCGGCTGATCGGTGAAGTTGAAGACGATATCGCCTTGGTCGTTGCCAGCGGTCGCGGCCGGCCGGCTCGCAGCACGGGTGAAGCGCTGGTTGCCCTGGATGATCTGCCGACTCGGTGCAGCGCTCGCTGCTGGTGCTGGAGGCGTATCATTCGGTTGGCTCGCCGGGGCCGGGGCACCGGCACCTTCAAGTGCTTGCTGCAGCAGAGCAGGGTCACTGTGCAGGTCTTGCCCGGGCAGAGCGCAGCCCGCGAGGCTGATGGCGACACCCAGTCCGAGCAAAGGCGCCCGCAGTGTGAGGTGGGGGAACAGGGAAGATAGCGGCATGGTCATGGTGTCGTCGTACGCGGAAGAGTGAGGGCGGGTGCGGTGGAGGGGGCAGGCAGACGCAGCAGGGGCATGTTGAGCGTATGGGTCTGCCCGGCACGGGTGAACGTTGCATGGGTGGCGCCGAGCTGGCTCAAGGTCCAGCCACTGGCGAGTGTGCCGCCCAAGGCGACCTTGGTGGCCGGTCTACTGCCGTCGCGCACATAGGCGAAACGGCGTTCGCCGTCCAGCAGCACGCCGCTCAGGGTCATCCCCGCCAGTGCCGGCGCCTGGGCTTGCGAGCCGTGGGCATCCGGCTGGCGGCCTGGGCTGAACAGCGGATGCAGCCACACCGCGGCCAACTGCGCCTTGGCGGGTTCGGCCGGGCGCACGGGCGGAGGGCTGGGGGCGGCGCTGGCGCGTGCGTGGGCTTCGAGCCAACGCGGTTGGGCGGGAGTCATGAATACCCAAGCCGCGCTGGCCAGCACCATCACGTTGGCGGTCAGCAGTGTCAGTCGCAGGGTCTGTGCCTTCATGGCTGTGCTCCTGGACTGGCAGCATGGAAATAGCCGCGAATCAGCAAATGCACTTCCAGGCGCCCGGCCGGGCCTTGAGCTGGAGCCCCCGTGCTGCGGCGGATGCTCAACTGGTCGATGAACAGGCTGGGCTGGCCGTACTCCAAGGCATGCATCAGTGCAGCCAGCGGTTCGATGGCGCAGGCCAGGGTCAAGCTGACCTTGAGCGGGCGGTACGGCTCGGGCCGGCCATCTTCGCTGTTCGCAGGAGCGATCGGCATGCGCTGGGTCACCTCGCAGCCGGCACCGTTCGAGGCCTGGCGGCGTACCTGTTCGACGGCGTGTTGCATGAGGTCGGCGGCCACGGCATTGGGGTCGTCACCGGGCAGCAGGCTGTCGCGCTGCGCCGGGTCGTTGCGCGCCTGTCGCAGTCGCGCTTCCAGCTGCGGCTGTTGCAGCATCAGGCTGGCGTAGCGGCGTTGGTGTTCACGCAAGGTTTGCGCCTGCTCATCAAGATCACGCAGCGGCGCCAGCAACAGGCTGTCGACGAACAGGGACCAACCGGCCCAGAGCAGCAGGCCGAGCAAGCCTAGCGCAACGATCTTGCGTTCCCTAGGGTTGAGCGGGCGCATGGGGCACCTCCCGCTTGAGCCGGGCGCTGATCGAAAACCGCTCCTGGCCGGTGGCCTTGTCTGGTTGGATAACTCCCTGGAACTGGGCATGTTCCAGGGTCTGGCAGGTCTTGAGCTGGGCGATTATCGCGCTGCTGCGCGCACTCTGGCCGGAGAACGTCACCTCGCCAGCATCGTGGACCTCCAGTTGCTCGATCCAGGTTTCATTGCCCAGGCAATCGGTGAGGTCAGCCAGCAGCGCGCTCACGGTGGGCTGGCCAGCCTTGCGGCTGGCCAGGTACGAAGCGGCGCCGACGCTGCTGTCGAGGGCCTGGCGCAGTTGTTCGATGTGCTGCACGGCCATGCGTTGGCGGGTGACTTGCTGCTGCATGGTCGTCACCAGGCTCTGGCGCTGCGCGATGAACACAGCAATCAGCAGCAGGCAGCAGGCCGCCAGGCCCAGCCACAAGGCTTGATCGAGGCGGGACGGGCGGGGCAGGCCGGCGTCGCTGCCGGCGGGCAGCAGGTCAACGGCCAGGCGCTGGCCATCGCTACCCTGAACGTCAATGGCCAGCAACGGCAGGCTACGTTCACGGCACGCGGCAAGCAGGATATCGAGACGCTGGCGAGCGATGGCCACCAGCTCGACCTCGGCGTTCGGTGGCTGCTGGCGCACCACTCGGGCAACGAAATACACCTGCTCGGCGGTGTACGGGGTGTATTTGTCGATCTCGTAGGTCAGCACTTCCCTGAGGTTGCGGGTGGCTGCCTGCGGCAGGCAGATGCGCTGCGCCAGCACTTGCCCGGTGTTCAGCACCAGCACGGTGGGGCAACCGGGCTGTAGGTCCATGGGCAAGGGCCAGCCGAGTACCTGCGGGGCACTGCGCTGCCCGAGGCGTTCGGCCAGCGCAGCCGGCAACAGGCCTGTCAGTTCTGCGCGCCAGGCCAGCAGCCAGCGCCTGGCCATGCTGTGCCGCCACGATTCATCGCAGGCCTGCCGATAGGCAGCGAGGGCTGCCGCACAGCGTTTCGCCAAGGGCATCACTCTTGCCACCGCAGGACGCGATAGGGTTTGCCGCCGGTGTGGGCCGGCAGCAGGATAAAGGTGGCCTGCACGCGTGCGGCAAAGCCACCTGCCAGGGTCGCCTCGCTGCTGGCGCTGAGGATCTGCCCGGCGTCGGCGACTACGCTGTTGCCCGGCCTCAGGCCAAGGGCGCGGGCCAGCTTCGGCTCGATCAGGTTCGGGTCGGGCTCGGCATTGCCCGACCACACGGTTATCGACGGCAGCATGTGCGCGTATAGCGCGTAGCTCATGCCGGGCAGTTGACGAAATTCTTCGAGCATTCGCAGGGGTACCTCGTTGCGCCTCGTCCTTAAAGCGTGGGTGATGGTTTTGGCTTGTTCGGCGCTGGCGCCACTTGCGCGCAGCAGCCGTTCGATCGGTGCGGGCGGGGCCGCGTTGAGGTCGAGCTTGCCGCGCTCGCTGGTCACCCTGATGCGCAGTGTGCTGCCGGCAAAGTGCTCGACATGCAGCTGGCCATCGGGTTGCCAGCGCTGAGTATCACGGCTCAGCAGGTTGACCACGGCCAGCTCCAGGCCAGCCTGGGCGGCCAGCGCCGCCTGGGCCTGTCGGCTTTGCCAGAGGGCCTGCCGCTGTTGCAGGTGCACCGCGACGGCCAGGCCACCGAGCAGTAAACTCAGCAGCCCGATCACCCACAACGCCAGTAGCAGTGCGGCACCGCGCTGGCGCTTCACGGCCGACCTCCGTCGCCGGACAGGTCCAGCAGCAGGTTCACCTGCAACGTTGGCCAGGCCTGCTGGCCGCCGTGCAGACGGAGGTCGACCCGCACCGCCTGCGGCACCCGCTCTGGCCAGGGCCATTGCGCTAGCCAGCCGGTCGGCTTGCCCAGCGGGGTGTGGCCGCGGTACTGCAGGGACAGCGCTTCGACGCCATCTAGCAGCCGCTGTGGCTCGCCCCAGGGCTGCAACTGTCGGCCATCGAGCCTGGCCAGCTGCACTTCGAGACGATGGCCGTGCACCCGCAGGCGCTGGCGGTAAAGCCCACCGCCCACCGAACTTGGCAGCGGCGCATAGAACAGCACACTGTCGCCAGCGCCTTCGAAAGTGCTGGTGTGGCGGCCTTCGGCCGTGCGCCCGGTCAGCGGTAGCACTTGGCTCAGGGACTGGCGCAAGAAGCGCTGCGTGGCGCGGCGTTCGTCCAGGTTGTCGCTGTAGCGCTGAGCCGTGGTCACGGCGCGGCTGGAAGCCACCAAGGCACTGCCGACCAGGCCCAGTAGCAGGCCCAGCAAGCTGATCGCCACCAACACCTCCAGCAACGTGAAGCCGCCCTGGCGCTTCATTTGGGGCCCTCTGAGGTGCGGGCGCGCAAGGTACTGTAGTGCGAGGCATAGCGGCCTTCGCCCACGGTCAGGTCGAGCCGGTACAGGGTGACCCGGCCTGGCGGAACAGCTGCCAGGCTCACATCCACTGTCCAAGGCAGGCCGTGCCAACGGCCGCGCTGCTGGCCCGGTTCGAGCGTGCCGAGGTCGATGTCATCGATCAGCGAGCGTGCGGCACTGTGTTGCCGGTCGGCGCGCGCCACTTGTTGCAGCGAGCGGCCACTCTGGGCAAAGGCGCCAAGCAGGACCGACGCGGCGATGACCAGTAGGGCGATGGCAGCGAGCATTTCCAGCAGGGTGAACCCGCGTTGTCGGTTCATGGCAGGGACTTCAGCGTCACGCGACCGGTCAGCCAGCCGACATCGATACGCCAGTGCCGCTCGCCCCGGGCAATTTGGATGTTACCGCCACTGGCTGCGCCATCGGGGTAGAACTCAAAGGCGGCGCCGAGGCCTTCTGCGGTGTGCAGGCGCACGCTGAAATCTTCAGGCCAACGGGCGGGCGCATGCCCGGCGCTGTGTACCTCGCGCCGCTGCAGGTCGAAGCCGGCACGCACCGGCTGGCCGCTGCCGATAGCCTGCATGCGCGCACTGCGCAGGGCGCTGACCATGTTGGCCAGCGCCGTTCGCTCCTGGGCGCTGTGCAGGCCGCGGCTGATGCCGATTGCCAGCAATGGGGTGGCTACGCCAATCAGTACGATCACCAGCAACAGTTCGAACAGCGTGAAACCACGCTGGTGGTGCAGCGGCGCGGCCATGGTTACTGCCAGTTGCCCAGGTCGGCCTTGTAGCCTTCGCCACCGGGAGCGCCGTCCTGGCCAAGGAAGATCAGGTCAAAGCTGCCGTGTTGGCCCGGATAGCGATAGGCGAAGGCATGCCCGAACGGGTCGAGCAGATCGGACGGCTTGGCGTAGGGGCCGGCCCATTGGCTGGCGTTGGCCGGTTTGTGCAGCAACTGCTCCAGGTTGGCCGGCGGCGCACCGACGTCCAGCGCGTAGCTGTCTACCTTCATGCTCAGGCTCGCCAGTTGCGCCTTGCCGGCACCGTACTTGCCCTTGTCGACGTTGCCGCCGACCTGGCGCACGACGATGGTCGCGACGATACCCAGCAGCACGATGACCGCGAGCATTTCGAGCAGGGTGAAGCCCGCCTGACGGGCGGTGGTACGGGTACGGGAGCGCATGGGTGGTTTCCTAGATTGTGCTGGTGAGGCTCATGAGCGGCAGCATGATGGCGAGCATGATCGCTGCTACCAGCACCGCCATGACGATGGTCAGGGTCGGTACCAGTGCAGCCAGCAGGCGGTCGATGGTGCGTTTGCTTTCTATGTCGTAGACATCGGCAACCTTGAGCAACATGGCGCCGAGGCTGGCGGACTGCTCGCCAACCTCGATCATCTGCAGGGCCAAGTCTGGCAACAGTGGGGCGGCGGACAGTGCGTGGGGCAGGCTGCAGCCCTGGCGGACTGCCTCGGCGACCTGCCCAACGTGATCGCGCAGCGCATGGTTGGCACTGACGTCGCGGCTGATCGACAGTGCTGCCAGCAGGGTGACGCTGTTGCTCAGCAAAGTGCCAAGGGTGCGTGCCAGGCGCGCGGTTTCGAGCTTTTGCAGCAGCGGGCCGAACAGGCGACTGCACCATAACCAGCGGTCCTGGGCGATGCGCCGTTGTCCGTTGCGGCGCATCGCCAGCAGTGCCCAGAAGGCGGCGGTCAAGGTGCCCAGGCTGGTCAGCCCCCAGGCGTTGACGAAGTCGCCCAACGCCAGAATCGCCCGGGTCACCCAGGGGATCGGTACGCCGAGGTCCTGGAAGATCGGCACGAACTGCGGCACCACATAGGCCAGCAGCAATCCTAGCGAACCGATCACGCCAATCACCAGGAACGCGGGATAGATCAGGGCATTGAGCACTTCGGCGCGCAGTGTGTGGCTGCGCTCCAGGTAATTGGCCAGTTGTGTCAGGGTGACGTCCAGGACACCGCCCGCTTCACCTGCACGCACCAGGCTGGTATAGAAGGGCGTGAAGGTAGCCGGGTGTTCTTCCAGCGCCAGGGACAGCGGCTCGCCGGCCTTGACTTGGTCACGCACGCGTTCGATCAGGGCCTTTGCAGCTGGCTTGCGCAGGTTCTTCAACAGGGTAGCGAGGGCTTTGTCCAACGGCTGGCCGGCGCTGATCAGGGTGGTGAGCTGCTGGGTGAAGCTGATCAGTTCTGCAGGCTTGAGCACGCTGCTTCGCGTGCCGGTGCGCAGCAGCCGATTGGCTGGCTTGAGGCTGAGTACGAGCAGGCCGCGTTGATGCAACTGGCGCGCAGCCAGGGCTTGGTCGGCGGCCTGCACTTCACCTCGTTGCTTGCGGCCTTCACTGTCCAGCGCGCTGTAGGCATAGACCGGCATGTCAGTCGCCACCCGTGACGCGCAATACTTCTTCCAGCGAGGTGATGCCGGCCAGGGCCTGGCGCAGGCCTTCTTCGTAAAGTGTGACCAAGCCTTTGTCACGCGCCGCCGCCTCAAGGCTAGCGGCATCGCTTTGACGCATCAGCAGGCTGCGCAGATCGTCGTCCATCACCAGCAGCTCGGTGATAGCGCTGCGGCCATGGTACCCGCCGCCCGGGCTTTCCTCGTCGGGGCGGTACAGCACAATCGGCCGCTGGTCAGTGTAGCGCTGCAACTGGTGGCGCTCGACCAGTTCAGCCGGGGCTTCGAAGGCAATGCGGGTGCGCGGGTCGAGGCGGCGTACCAGGCGCTGGGCAAGGATGCCCTGCAGGGTCGAGGCCAGCAGATAGCCTTCGACGCCCATGTCAAGAAGGCGGGTGATGCTTGCTGCCGCGCTGTTGGTATGCAGCGACGACAAGACCAGGTGCCCCGTGAGGGACGATTGGATGGCGATGCTGCATGTTTCCAGGTCGCGCATTTCGCCGATCATGATCACATCTGGGTCCTGCCGCACGATTGAGCGCAGGGCAGTGGCGAAGCCCAGGCCGATGGCGGGCTTGACCTGGATCTGGTTGATGCCGGTGAGTTGGTACTCGACCGGGTCTTCGACGGTGATGATCTTGCGTTCTGCACTGTTCAGGCCGGAGAGCGCGGTGTAAAGCGTGGTGGTCTTGCCCGAGCCGGTCGGGCCGGTGACCAGGAAAATTCCGTGCGGGCGTGCCAGCAGGTGCTCGATGCGGCGCAAGACGGGGCCGCTGATGCCGAGGCTGGCGAAGTCGAAGCGGACGGTCTGTCGGTCGAGCAGGCGCATCACTACCGATTCGCCGAAGCTGGTGGGTACGGTGGATACCCGCAGGTCGAGTTCGCGCCCCTGCATGCGCAGCATGATCCGGCCATCCTGGGGCAGGCGGCGCTCGGCGATGTCGAGGCGGGCCATTATCTTCAGGCGAGAGATGATCGCTGGGGCATAGCCACTGGGGGGCGCTTCGCCCTCCAGCAGCACGCCATCGACCCGGTAACGCACCTTCAACTGGTTTTCGAAGGGTTCGACATGGATGTCCGAGGCGCGTTGGTCGACGGCATGCTGCAGCATCAGGTTGACCATGCGCACCACTGGCGCCTCGGACGCCATGTCCTTGAGGTGCTCGATGTCGCCTTCGCTGACGCTGTCGTCGTCCAGTGCCTCGACCAGTGCGCCCATCGCTGAGCGGCCGGCCCCGTAAGCCTGTTCGATCAAACCGCCCACCTGTTCGGCAGTGCCGATGACTGGCTCGACGGCCTTGTCGGCGAGATAGCCTAATGCCGACAGGGCATAGGCGGAAACGGGAACGGCTGTCGCCACCCGTACATGGGTGGCCGTCTCGCTCAAGGTGACAACGCCATGGTGACGGGCAAACCGTTCTGTCGCGGTGGGCATCCCTTCGACCAACTCGTCACCCAGCCGCGCGGCGCCGGTCAAGTGAACGTAGGCGGCGGCCAGTTGGTCGGCCTTGACGGCGCCAAGGCGCAACAGTGTGTGCAGTTTTTCATCCTCGGAAATGCCCTGAGCCACGCCCAGGCGGGCGGCGCGCTGTATATCGGCCGCGTGCAGTGCGCCTGCACTTTGCAGCCACTCACATAGCGCGTCGGCGGTAGGGATTTCCAAGTTCATGATGATGGCTTTATGCAGTGTACTGGCTATATGCAGGCATTCAATTAGTTGCTAATTCAAAGACGGCCGGAGAATACGTCGTTGTGTTTAAAGGCGCAATAGAGTGTATGTCGAGATAAATTCCCGCTAATGAGTGTGGACTTTACTGTTTGCTGGGAGAGCTTATCAGACTGTTAAACCTAACTGCAACTAGGTTTTGTGATGGGGTTGTTATTGCTATAATCTGGTGAAAAAAGACCAAAAATCCTTTTCTTGTGAATATTTTGGCAACAGAAAACCAATCACTCCGTTAATTCTATGATTTGAAGCGTTAATAACATATGAAATAAAGCACTATTAGTCCTCTTTTTCGCGTCTATTCGGCTTGCGCTTCGCCCGAATGTTTCTGGCGGCTTGAACTTTTCCTCACAGTGCCCAGACTTATGCCCGCTGCATGCCTGGGCCCGGGCCATGTCGTTCATTTCAAACCTTTCAATCGAGAACTATTCGATGAATAGACTATTGCTGCCGCTCGCCTGTTCCGCACTGCTGGCCACGCATATCAATGCTTTTGCAGACACTTCGACTACTCGCCAACAGGCGACCACCCAGAGCGCGCGCGAACAGCTCGATGCTCAGCGCGACCGCATCACCGGCGTCGATCGGGTCAGCCAGGAGGCCGCAGCCTCGAACGCCGTGATCGATGCCCCTGTCGACACCAGCGACGCCCCGACCCAGGTCAGCCAGCCATGAGCCCTACAAGGAACCGCCGCGTGAATCCCCTGAAACACACCCTGGGCCTGAGCCTGTTGGCGCTTGGCGTGATCCAGGCATCCAGCGCACTGGCCGCAGCACCGGCCAGCGGCAACGAAGTCGAGGCGCGGGTCAGCTCAATCCTCGACAATATGAACACCGCCGAGAAGATCAACTTCACCCGGGTCAATGATGGCCACATGATCCCGCCGCTGCTCAAGTGGGGCATCCAGGGCACCGTAGCCTACGACTCGTCGATGGGTGTGCACGTCAACAATGCTACCTTCGGCGCTCAGTACCCTTCACAGTCTGCACTTGCTGCGAGCTGGAGCATCAATCGGGCCAAGGAGTTCGGCCTGGCCATTGCCTATGAGACGCGCATTTCGGGCGGGCAACAGATGCTTTCGCCAGGGGTCAACCTGTACCGCACGCCCTACAACGGCCGCTCGGCCGAATACCTCAGCGGCGAAGACCCGTTCCTCGGCGCTGTGCTGGCGCCGGCCGTGGTCAACGGCATCCAGGCTCAGGGTATTCAGGCCAGCGGCAAGCACTTCCTGGCTAACGAGCAGGAGGCCAACCGCCAGGCGGTCAATGTCGTTGCCGACGAGCGCACCCTGCGCGAGCTGTATCTGCCGGGCTTTGAGTCCATGGTGAAGAACGCTAACGTCGCCTCGATCATGTGCGGTTTCAACAAGGTCAATGGTGACTACGCCTGTGAAAATCATCACCTGATCACCGAGGTACTCAAGGGTGAGTGGGGCTACCAGGGCATGGTGATCAGTGACTTCAACGCTATCCACGACCCGTTCAAAGGGGCCTGGGCCGGCACCGACATCGATATGCCGTCGGGCTTGCAGTTTACCGAAGCCAACCTGCTGCCGTACCTCTGGAGCGGCCAGCTCACCCAGAATGTGATCGATGACAAGGTCAAGCGCAACCTGCGGGGCATCGTCAGCTACGACCTGCAGGAACATATGAATAGCGCGCAGCCCCTGGAGCACACCGAGTACGGTCAGCGTGCCTCGCTGAACCTCGCGCGTGAATCCATCGTGCTGCTGCGCAACGCTCAGACGGCGGCCGGAAAGCCCTTGCTGCCACTGGCGCGCACGGCCAAAATCGCGGTGATTGGTGATTGGGCCGCCCAGGCACCCGCTTCGCCGTTCGGCACTGCGAATTCGCCGCCCAACAGCTATGTCACCGAACTGAGCGGCCTGCAGCAGCTGGCCTCGAGCAGCAGCAACGTCACCTATCTGTCGGCGCTGAGCCTGAATCCGAAAACGGCGGTGTGGTATCAGCCGGGCAGTGGCAAGGTCAGCAATGCCGGTGTCAAAGCCGAGTATTTCAGCAATGCCACCCTGAGCGGCTCGCCTGTACTTACCCGGGTCGAGCCTGGGGTGAACCTGAACTGGACCACCAGCACTAACGAGACCGACAACGGCACGACCGCAGTGAGCGGCTTCAGCCCGGCCGCCGGCGCGTTCTCAGCGCGCTTCACCGCGACCATCAAGCCAACCATTTCCGGCAAGCATGTGTTCAAGGTGCGTGCTGATGGCCCGTACAAGCTTTGGGTCGACGGCAAGCTGGTGGTGGAAAGCGACGGTGTGCCGTACTCCTCCGACGTGGTCAACGCCTTGGTCACCTCCGGCCAGAGCGCAGCCCTGGTGGCGGGCAAGTCGTACACTGTCAAGCTCGAGTACCGCCGCGTGCAAGGCAACTTCACCCCTGCGCTGGGCGGTTTGGCCGGCGTGCAGATGAGCTGGGCGTCCCTGCGTCCGCCGCAGGACCTGGCGCAATACGATGCCGTGGTGGTCGCCGCCGGCACCAACTACGAAAACGAAGGCGAAGGCTCCGATCACGGCTACGACTTGCCGGACCAGCAGGCTGACCTGATCAAGTTCGTCACCAAGGCCAACCCCAACACCATCGTGGTCATGCACGGCGGTGGCGTTGCCAACATGCAGCCTTGGGCCAACACGGTGGGCGCGACACTGCACGCCTGGTTCCCGGGCCAGCAGGGTGGCCAGGCGCTGGCAGAGATCTTGTACGGCAAGGTCAACCCGTCGGGCAAGCTGCCGGTGACCATCGACAAGCACATCGAAGACAACCCGAGCTATGCCTCGTATCCGGACCCGGCGGCCTACCGCGGCGACAACCCGCTGACCGAGATCGACTACAGCGAGGGTTTGTACCTGGGCTATCGAGGCTATGACAAAACCCACGCCAAACCGCTGTATCCGTTCGGCTTCGGCTTGTCGTACACCACGTTTGACTATTCGGACCTGAAGCTGTCGAGCAACGTGATGACACCGGGCAATACCATCAATGCCCAGTTCACCCTGACCAACAGCGGGGACAAGGCAGGCTTTGAAGTCGCCCAGCTTTATATTCAGCCGATCGACCCGCAAGTCGACCGTCCGAAGAAGGAGCTCAAGGGCTTCACCAAGGTCTATCTGCAACCCGGTGAGAGCAAGACTGTAAGCCTGCCGATCGATTCGCGCTCGCTGGCGTACTTCGTGCAGAACACCGACAGCTGGGATGTCGATGCCGGTAAGTTCAAGGTTTGGGTGGGCCCGGATTCCGAGCACCTGACCCTGCAACGCACCTTGCTGACCCTGATCCCACAGCACCTGACCACCCGCGACAGCAACCCGCTTCCGACACCGCTGCGTGCGGCTGTGCAGGTCAGCGCTTCGCAGGCCTACTGAAGCGGCCCGCCGGTTCATGGACGGACCGGTCGCTCAGGGGCGGATGGTATCCGCCAGGCGCTGCAGGTAGGCATCGAACGTCGCGCCCACGTCGACCTGTTCGGGGGCGCGCAGCCACTGGAGCTGCAGGCCGTCCATGACGGCGAAGATTTCAGTGGCCAGCGCTTTCACATCCACATCCGGCCGCACCTGGCCATGCTCGATCAGCGTGGCCAGGTGCGTTCGGGCGTGGGCATGGGTGAGTTCGAACTTTTCCATGTACCAAGGCCAGGCCGGGTGCCGCTCCGATAGGCTCTCGACTCCGATCATCATCGCTGCCTGGCATTCCGGCAGGCTCTGGACACTGAACGTCATGCTCATGCGCACGAAGGCCAGGAAACTGTCCAGCGTCGGCGCGATCTCAAGCGTGGCGAATTGGTCCGTGATCCGCTGATCACGGCGGTCGATCAGTGCTCGCAGCAGCGAGACCTTGTTGGGAAAGTGGTGCAGTAGGCCGACCGTGGTGATGCCGGCAAGCTCGGCGATATCCCGCATGGACGCGGCGCCATATCCATCCTTGGCAAAGACCAGGGTTGCAGCATCCAGTAGCGCAGCGCGGCGCATCTCGCCCTTCGGCGCGCGGCGGCGTTTGGTGGCCGGTGCGACGGCCGACTCGTTGTGATCCTGTTCTGACATAAACCCACTGGGAACGGTGTTGAGGTGTGCAGGGCTCTGATTATGGCAAACATCCAGTGTCGGTGCGGCCAATACGTGCCCGGCGATTGATGGTAACGGCGGTAACGATTGAAATGACCGCGATCAGTGCGTTGCCACACCATAGCCCGAGCATGACCCCGCTGGCCCCGTAGGCCTGCGCACCTGCCCATACGAACGGCACGCTGCCCACGGTGGCGCGCAGCCAGGCAAAGGCGGGTACCCACCACACCCGACCACTGCTGATGAACAGCGAAAGTGCAATGAAGTCCAGGCCGATGAGCAGCCACAACCCGGGGCCGAAGCGGCACAGCTGTTCGACCAGGTGTTGCCCAGGCCCGGACAGCCCGAACAGCGGCCCCAGCCACGGCGCCGCTACCAGCAACAGTGCCCAAACTGCCAGGCCATGGCCGATCACCAGCTTGCAGGCGCTGCGCAGTGTTGCCTGTACCCGCAGGCTGGCACCGGCGCCCAGGTTCTGCGCAAGGATCGGTACCAGCGCGCTCGGCAGGGCGAAATAAAGGCAGTATGTGATCTGCAATATCCGATCCATAAGCGCCATGCCGGCCATCGCCGAGACGCCGTACTTGGCCAATTGCGCCATGGCGTAGGTAAGCGCCAGCGGCATGGCCAGGCTTGCCAGGGTAAAGGGCAGGGCGACTCGATTGATCCGCACACCATATAGGCGTACCAGGCGCCAGCGTATGTTCATGGTCAGCCCCACATGCCGGCGCAGTTGAACCAGGCCGACAACGCTCCCGACGATGCCTGAGAACAAGCAGGACAGTCCGGCGCCCCACAGCTTTAGATCGAGCACGAAAATCAGTATCGGGTCGACGAGCGCCAGGCACAGGGCCGCGGTCAGCACCACGGCCAAGGCCCGGCCACTGTGTCCGCTGGCACGCAACGCCTGGGCCGCCGCCTGGGTGATGGTCATGAGTGGCGCGGCCAGCAAGGTCATGGCGATGAACGGGCGGGCAACGGCGGAGGCCGGAAGATTTGCCCCCAGCAAGTCGGCGAAAAAGTCCAGATAGCGCCACTGGATGAGCGCTATCACGGTCGCGGCCAATGTCGACAGGAGCAACATGTGGCTGATCAGTGCCGGTAGCGCAGCACAGGTTCCTTGGCCTATGCGGCGGGAAATCATGGTGCCTGCGGCGACGATGATGCCGGTCACCAGGCTAGCGTTGAAAAACGCCAGGGTCTTGGCGATGCCGACGGCGGCCACCAAGGGTTCGTCGTGTAGCAGGGCGATATAGGTAAGCGTAAGGATATCCGTGAGAAACGTGGCGAGCAGGGCGATAGCACTTGTCGACGACATCACCAGTACATGGTGGCCGATGTTGCCGCGTGTGAAGGTGATGACTGAGGTCTTCATGGTGGATTATCTGCTGGAAAGCCGTGTCAACGCGCCCAGGCCGCAAGGCTGTTTGCCTGCTGATCCGCCTTGCTCTTGAAGCATTCCCTGAGGTGCTCAATGAAAAATGACACCTTCGCAGAAAGATTCAGGCGCTCCAGATAAACCGCATAGATGTCCGCCGGAGGCGTTTCGTAGTCCCCTAGCACCTCTTCGAGCCTTCCGGATCGTAAGTGATCAGCCAGGTTCCATTCTGCGCGCATGAGTATCCCATGCCCTTCCAAAGCCCAGCACAGTGCGACCTCACCGTCATTGGTGCTCAAGCCACCATGAACCTTTATCGACTCGATTTGCTTCCCCCGACTCAATCGCCAAGTTCCGAATGCCGCATCGTTCTGCCGCAATACGATGCAGTTATGTTTCATCAGATCGCGTGGAGACTCGGGTCTTCCGAAGGCGTCCAGGTAGCCCGGTGTGGCACAGAGACGTCGGCGGTTGCTGGCAATCTTTCGAGCAATCAGTCTCGAGTCCGGCAGGTCACCGAAACGGATAGCCACGTCGATCGCGTCATCCGGGAGATTGATCGGACGGTCGCTCAGGTGCAGCTGGACTTCCACCTCGGGGTAACGCTTGGCGAAGGATGAGATGGCTGGCGCTACATGGGTACGCCCAAAGCCAAGAGGCGCGTTCACACGGAGCAATCCCTTTGGTTCAGCGCGGCTACTTGAGACCTGACGCTCCATCTCCTCGATTTCCTCCAGGATCCGCTTGGCATTGACCAGATAGGTCTCACCCTCTGCCGTGAGGCTGATGCTGCGTGTGGTCCGGTTCAGCAATCGAACCCCAAGGCGCTTTTCCAATTGCGCAAGACGCTTCGTCACTGCAGGTGGCGTGAGGTTCAGTTCGCGAGCCGTGGCCGCCAGGCTACCTGCCCCGACGAGCTGACTGAAGAAAGCAAGCTCAGACACGGGGTTCATAATTAACTCCAGGTAAACAATGAGTTTAATTTCATTGTATTACACCATTCTGAAAAAACCATTAACTTAAGCCCTGCGTGATTAACCACAAAAAATCTGGGCTATTAGCTGCCAGCCTGTGCGCGAGCTTGCCTCGCGCTGTGTAGCCCAGTCGCCACATAAATCCGACTCACAACAATAATTCGGAGACGGCAATGGCCAAGCGATTGGTAAGCAAGTTGTACGTGCAGGTTCTGATCGGGGTCACGATCGGCATCCTGTTGGGCGTGTTCTGGCCGCAGGTCGGCGCGGACATGAAGCCGTTGGGTGATGCATTCATCAAGCTGATCAAGATGGTGTTCGCGCCCATCATCTTTGCGACGGTGGTGCTGGGCATTGCCAAGATGGAAAACATGAAGGAACTGGGCCGGGTAGGTGCGCGAGCCCTGATCTACTTCGAGGTACTGTCAACCTTTGCGCTCGTACTGGGCCTGATTGTTGTGAACCTGGTGCAACCGGGGCAGGGGATGAACGTCGACCCTGCCACCTTGGATACCCAGGCAATCTCCACTTACACCTCAGCCGCAGCCACGGGCGCGGGCGGTTTTACCGACTTCATGCTGCACCTGATTCCAGGCAGCGTAGTCGACGCCTTCGCCAAGAATGAGATCCTGCCGATCCTGCTGTTTTCCACGTTGCTGGGCATTGCCCTGGCCAATTTGGGCGAACGCGGCAAGCCGGTCGTTGACGTGCTGGAAGCCTTCTCCCACGGCATGTTCTACATCGTTGGCCTGGTCATGCGCGTCGCGCCGTTGGCAGCCTGTGGGGCAATGGCGTTCACCGTAGGCAAGTACGGCTTGGGGTCAATCGTGTCGCTAGGCAAGTTGATGGCGACCATGTACCTCACGTGCTTCCTGTTCGTGGTGATCATCCTGGGCAGCATCGCGCGGATGTCGGGCTTCAGCCTGTGGAAGTTTCTCAAGTACCTGCGCGAAGAGCTGTTCACCGTGCTCGGCACCAGTTCATCCGAGTCGGTAGTGCCGCAATTGATGAACAAGCTGGAAAAGGTTGGGGTGTCCAAACCCGTCGTCGGCCTGGTTATCCCGTCCGGGCTTACCTTCAACCCTGACGGCCAGTGCATCTACTACACCATGGCCGCGATCTTCATCGCCCAAGCCACCAACACGCCATTGTCCCTCATGGATCAACTGATCGTACTGGGCGTGCTGCTGCTCACCTCGAAGGGCTCGGCCGGGGTAACTGGCTCAGGCTTCATCACGCTCGCCGCGACCCTGGCAACCATGGACAACATTCCGGTCGCCGGCATGGTGCTGCTGCTCGGCGTCGACCGTTTCATGTCCGAGGCCCGCGCCATCACCAACACCATCGGCAACGCGGTCGGAACCATGGCCATTGCGAAATGGGTGGGTGCACTCGATAGCGATCGGATGAACCAGGTGCTGGATGGCAAAGCCTTCGGGGAGCAAGAAAAGACAGAGTTACCGGCTACGGCGACACAACCCGCCGACAGCCCTGAAAAAAAACACCTTGTGATGCACTGAGGAAATAACCGTGGATACCACAGAGAAAGAAGCAGCCGTCTCATCATTGACTGACACGTTGGCCAAGTTTACTGCCTACATTGGCAAACGCCTGCCCAAGGACGTCAAAGAAAAAACCGCCAAGCTGCGTGCCGCAGAAACCAATCCGCTGGCCATTGCGGTGTACGACTCGATGGCCGACAACCAGGAATACGCCGACAAGCTCAACCGGCCCAGCTGCCAGGACACCGGGGTGATTCAGTACTTCATCTCGGCCGGTGCACGCTTCCCGCTGCTCGGTGAAATGGAAGGCATCCTCGAAAACGCAACCAAGGAAGCCACCATCCGCGGGCCGCTGCGCCACAATGCGGTGGAAACCTTCATCGAGAAGAACACGGGCACCAACACCGGCTCGAAGATCCCGTGGCTGGACTGGGAAATTATCCCCGATGCCGACTACGCCATCGTCGACGTGTACATGGCCGGTGGCGGTTGCACGCTGCCGGGTTCGGCCAAGGTATTGATGCCAGGCCAAGGCTATGAAGGGGTGACAGAATTTGTCTTCGATGTCATCACTTCGCGGGGTGTCAACGCCTGCCCCCCATTGCTGGTAGGTGTGGGTGTCTCTACCTCGGTGGAGACCGCAGCACGCCTGTCGAAGAAGGCCATCCTGCGCGAAGTGGACTCCAGCCACCCGAACGAAAGCGCGGCAATGATGGAAAAACTGCTGGAAGAAGGCCTCAATGAAATCGGCATCGGCCCGCAGGGCCTGACCGGCAACAGCAGCGTGATGGGCGTGAACATCGAGTCTTCGGCGCGCCACCCCTCGACCATTGGGGTGGCGGTGTCCACCGGTTGCTGGGCGCACCGCCGCGGCAAGATCCGCATCAACGCTGACCTGACCTACGACATCCTCTCCCACGAAGGGGTAGTACTGTGAAAAAAATCATCAATACCCCGATCAGTGATGAAGACCTGGCTAACCTGAACGTCGGTGATGTGGTCTACCTGACCGGCCAGCTGGTGACCTGCCGTGACGTCGCTCACCGCCGGCTGATCGAGCTGGGCCGGGAGCTGCCGGTTGACCTGCGGGGTGGCGCTATTTTCCACGCTGGCCCCATCGTCAAGAAGAAAGAAGATGGCACCTTCGAGATGGTCTCCATCGGCCCGACCACCAGCATGCGCATGGAAAAGTTCGAAAAGCAGTTCATCGAGCAGACTGGTGTCAAGCTGATCGTAGGCAAGGGCGGCATGGGCCCTGAGACCACCACCGGGTGCCTGGAGAACAAAGCGGTGCACGCCGTGTTCCCTGGTGGGTGCGCAGTGCTGGCCGCCACCCAGGTCGAGGAAATCGAGCGGGCTGAATGGCAGGATCTGGGCATGCCGGAGACGCTCTGGGTCAACCGGGTGCGTGAGTTCGGGCCTCTGATCATCTCTATCGACACCAAGGGCAACAACCTGTTCGAGCAGAACAAGGCACGCTTCAACGAACGCAAAGGTGCGGTCATCGAGAAGATCAACAGCCAAGTTCGATTCATCAAGTGATGAGCCTGGGCAGTTCAGCGAACAGGCCTGAACTGCCCCCTCTCTCAATTTCCTTACGACACCTCTGGATCCTGGCACAGCCTCACTTCACGGCTGACTGGATCATTTCAAGAGATCGCCATGCGAAACCACTGCCACCATGAATTGCGTAATGACTTTCGCAGAATACTCCAAAGTCAAACTTGTATCAGTACGGCTTCAGTGTTCGACCCTTTGTCGGCTCGCATCGCTGCGGACCTAGGTTTCGAAGTGGGAATTTTAGGTGGGTCCGTTGCTTCGCTGCAGGTATTAGGTGCCCCAGACGTGACTTTAATCACGCTGAGCGAGTTTGCAGAGCAGGCCGCACGCATTGGTAGAGTCGCCCGTCTGCCCATTATTGCCGATGCTGATCACGGTTATGGCAACGCGCTGAACGTGATGCGTACCGTTACCGAACTCGAGCGGGCGGGCGTTGCAGCGATCACCATCGAAGACACATTACTGCCTGCGCGCTTTGGCGGGCGAGCGGTCGAACTTATCGGTCTTGATGAGGCGGTCGGTAAACTACGCGCGGCCAAAGAAGCGAGGGCCGATACGTCGCTGGCGATAGTCGCCCGCACGCATGCGGGGGCCCAGTCATTGACGGATGTCATCAAACGAACCAGGGCATTTGAACAATCCGGCGCTGATGCCATTTGCCTCGTGGGCGTGAAGCATTTTGAAAGCCTCGCCGCTATTGCGGATGGGCTCAGCACGCCGATCATGCTCATCACCTACGGTAACAGCGAGTTGCGAGATGCCCCCGGCCTGGCGGACCTTGGCACTCGCATCGTCGTGGACGGACACATGGCTTACTTTGCAGCGGTTCAAGCAACCTTCGAAAGCTTGCGGGCCCAGCGCAACCCGAACAGCACCGCGAGTGAATGTGCTACTACGCTGGTAAAGAAATACGCGTTGCAAGAAATCTACAGTGACCAGGCCTCAATGTTCATGCAGTTTCCCGCCACTTAGGCGTTCGGGCTGGGTGGCGGTGACCTCGAGCAGGGGCTACAACTGGCCAATCGACCTTGTCATTTGCCAACGCTTGAGGCAGGGTCGATACCACTGACACCTCTGCCGAAGGAATCACCGCATGTCAAAGCTCTATCCCGGTATTGATCCTGAGGGGCTGATCGAATATTCGGTGGTGTACACCGACCGCTCGCTCAACCACATGTCGCAGGTGTTTCAAGGGGTGATGAAGAATATTTCCAGCACCCTGAAGCAGGTCTACCACGCCCAGGCTGTCGCGGTAGTACCGGGCAGCGGTACGTTCGGCATGGAGGCGGTAGCCCGGCAGTTTGCCACCGGCCAGCGTTGCCTGGTTATCCGCAACGGATGGTTCAGTTACCGCTGGAGCCAGATCCTCGAGATGGGCAACATCCCGGCGGCTACCACGGTGCTGAAAGCTCGACCGGTCGAAACCGGTCGCCAGGCAGCATACGCGCCACCCCCTCTGGACGAAGTGTTGGCAGCCATCGAGGCGCACAAGCCGCAGATCGTCTTCGCCCCCCATGTCGAAACATCATCCGGGATCATCCTGCCCGACGATTACCTGCGGGCGGTCGGTGACGCCGTGCATGCGGTGGGGGGCCTGTTCGTGCTGGACTGCATCGCCTCCGGCACGCTTTGGGTGGACATGGAGGCGTGCGCGGTCGACGTGTTGATCAGTGCGCCGCAGAAGGGTTGGAGCGCTTCTCCTTGCTGTGCCTTGGTGATGTTCAGTGCGTTGGCGCTCGCACGCATCGAGCAGACGCAAAGCAGCAGCTTTGCCTGCGACCTGAAAAAGTGGCTGCAAATCATGCAGGCCTATGAGCAGGGCGGCCATGCCTACCATGCGACCATGCCTAGCGACTCCCTCGCACGGTTCAACGATGTGATGAACGAGATGCAGGCTTACGGCTTCGACAAGCTGCGCAACGAACAGCAGACACTGGGTGAACGGGTGCGCGCCCTGTTGACCGGTAAAGGCATCAGGAGCGTAGCGGCAACCGGCTTCCAGGCCCCGGGTGTAGTGGTGAGTTACACCGATGATGCCGATATCAGGAACGGTCGGAAGTTTGCCGACCACGGCCTGCAGATTGCCGCCGGGGTGCCGTTGCAATGTGACGAGCCGGCCGACTTCCAGACCTTCCGCATCGGCCTGTTCGGGCTGGAAAAACTGCACAATATCGAGCGCACGGTCAGTACACTTCAGCAGGCACTGGAAGACGTGATGGTGAACTGAAGGTTGAAGTCAAAGGAGTGGCAAACATGCGTGTCCGCACTTTGCTTGCGGCAATCGGTACCAGCGTGTCGCTGACTGCGGCCTTGGCCGCACCAAGCCAGCCGACGTCTGTGGGGGGGGAACGCATTTCGGTAACGGTCGAAGGTGCCGGGCCGGACGTTATCCTGATCCCGGGGCTGGCCTCGTCATCCGAAGTATGGGCAGGGCTCACCAGCAACCTGCGCCAGCAGTATCGCCTGCATCGGGTGCAGGTTGCAGGTTTTGCCGGTGCCCCTGGCGTGCCTCCTGTAGACGGGCGCGTAGTTGCCCCAGTAGCCGAAGCAGTCGCAGAGTACATCCATAGCCAACAGCTTGAGGCGCCAGCCATCATTGGCCATTCGCTGGGTGGCGAGGTGGCACTGATGCTTGGCGCACGCCATCCCGAGCGGGTAGGGCGGCTGATGGTGGTCGATGCGCTGCCCTTCTATACGCTGCTGATCGACCCTGCTGCGACCGCCGCAACCGCTGCACCACACGCTGCGCGATTACGTGATGCGCAGTTGGGCGCCCCGGCGCCACAGGCCGAAGCGATGCAACGCACAGCCATTGAACGGTTGGCGAAGACTCCGGCGGCCAGGCCTGCGCTGATTGACGCAGCGCTGCGCTCCGACCGCCAAACCGTAGCCGATGCCACCTATGAGCTGATGACTACCGACCTGCGCCCTGAGCTTGGCCGTATCCAGGTACCGGTCGAGGTCGTGTATGCCTATGACCCCTTGTATGGCATGCCCGCTGCCAGCGTTGATGCGACCTTCCGTAACGCCTATGCGGGAACGCCGCATATCAGCTTCACGCGTATCGATGGCAGCTTCCACTTCGTCATGCTGGACCAGCCGCGGGCGTTCACCGGTGCGGTTACTGACTTCCTTGGTCGATGAGTCTTGCCGGGTATCGGAGTCTGCTGGGCAACCTTAGCCCGGCTGCGCCGCCAGGCTGTTGCTGACATTGCGCCCCAGCACCAGCACCGTGACAAACCCACAGCCCACCAGTGCTGTGGCCAGGCTCAGCAGCACCGCCGTGCCCATGTGGTCGACCACTTGCCCACCGAAGAACGAGCCCACGGCAATGATCACCTGGAACAAGGCCACGAACAGCGGCATGCCGCGCTCGACATCCTTGGGCGCGACGACGAACATCCAGATATTGGCGCACGCTGGGAACGCGCCGAAGGCAAAGCCCCACAGTGCGATCAGCATCGCAGCGCCCGTCATGCCGGTGGCGAAGTACGGGAACAGGGCGGTACTGGCGGCGATCATGAGTGCGACCAGCATCAAGGTGTGCCGCACGCTGCGGTTGGCAGCAAAGCCGGCAAAAATGTTACCCATGAAGCCGGCCACGCCATACAGCAGCAACAACGAACCAATGGCAGGCCCATCAAAGCCGGCATTCTGCTTGAAGAACGGCGCAACATAGGTGTACGCGGCAAAGTGCGCCAGGCCGATCAGCAATACGGCAATCAGGCCGACTCGCGCTTGCGGGTTGATGAACAGGGCGGGAAGGTCGCTGATGCGAATGGCCTTTTCCGGCATCAGGCGTGGCAGCAGGAACACTTGTGCCAGCAACACAGGGACACCCACCAGGGCGGTAACCAGGAAGGTCATGCGCCAGCCCATCAGGCCACTCAGCCAGGTGCCCACTGGCACGCCGACCACCGTTGCCAGGGTAACCCCGGCCATGATGATCGAGTTGGCTTTGGCCACGCCCATGCCATCAGGTGCCAGGCGCCCGCTGAGGGCGATGGCGGTGGCCCAGAAGCCGCCGATGCTTACCCCTAGCAGCACGCGGCCGACCAGCAGCAGGTTGAAGTCACCCGCGTAGGCAACGATGGCATTGGCGATGATCATGATCAGCGTCAGGCCGATCAGCAGGTAACGCCGGTCCAGCCCGCCAACGCCCACGGAAATGATCGGGGCGGCCAGCGCGGCCATGATGCCGGGCAGGGTGACCATCAGGCCGGCAAGGCCAGCACTGATGCCGAGGTCGCTGGCCACGTCGTTCAGTACCCCCACCGGCAGGAACTCGCTGGTGACCAGGGCGAAGGCACCGACGGCGACCGAGAGAATCGCCAGCCACTGCTGGGCGACGCTTTGTTGATTGTGTTCGGGAACGCCCCGAGGGGCCTGGCTGGCGCTTGGCATGGTGTCGAATTCCAAGGAGGGGTGTCGCCTGAAACAGGCGCAAGAGGGGAGATTTGCCGGCGATTATAGGGGGCAGGCCTGTCAGCTCGACAGGCCGCCCGCGTGATAGTAATCATCATTGCAATCGATGAAACGCCTTGCGCAGAGCGGCCGCTATCGGTCGCACCTTTCTTTGGCGCCCGAAAACAAATGACGCCACGTTAGCACCCTGCGCCCTTACAACCCCTCGAGACGTGCTGCTGACCCAAAATATTGCATGAGTCATCTTGATGCTTTCACATAGCAGTACTAATACTTAAGCACTGCCGAAGAGGGATGATCATGCAGACACGCTTCGTTGTGGTTCCCGCAGTGCCACTGCAGAAAGAGGTTTATCCTCGGCGGCTTGGCTTTCCCGCCGCATTGGGGGAGGGCTATGACCTCTACGACACGTTGGAAAAGGTCCGCCTGAGCGTGAATTTCCCTACCCGTGCCCAAGCGGAGTTCGAATGTGCCTGCCGCAACCGCTGCCGGGGTGCCGATGACGCCGGTATCGCCGGGAATGGTTGACAGTGGATGTGAACGCGCAGCACTCCACGCCTCTTCAACTGTGGCTGCCTAGCGCCGCTGCCCGCTGAGCCTTGGCAATGCTTAAGCGTCCTTTGATGCCTTCACTGCGCGCTCCCATCATCTGGCTTTGCTTGCTCTGACGTGCCCGTGAGTTGCCAGAAGTCCGCGAGTGTTATCCGCTACCCGTTCGGAGCGCGCAGGTGCTTGCCAGGCGTTGTGCGTGAGCCGTTCGTTTCACCCAGGCATGACATCAACCTGCCGTCATGGCACGGCTGAAAAGCTCTACCGCAGGCTCTGCCACTTAATAGTCACAAAGCTGTAACACAGCTGATGCAAAGTGTGCCGGCCATCACAAGGAGCGCTTTTCGATGATTCGCCTGATGAAGTCTGCTGCACTCGCCGTTGCCGTTTCGCTTTGCGCCACTTCCGGGGCTTTCGCCGCGGAGAACGTTCGCCTGACCGGTTCCGGTGCGAGCTTCCCGGCGCCTATCTACCTGACCTGGTTCAAGGACTTCAGCAAGAACACTGCTGGCGTCACTGTCGACTACCAGTCCAAAGGGAGCGGGGCGGGTGTTCAGGACTTTCTGAACAAGACCGTCGACTTCGCCGCCAGCGACTCGGCCATGAGCGAAGCAGACATCGCCAAGGTTGGCGAAGGCGTGCAGTTGCTGCCAATGACCGCCGGTGAAATCGTCCTGGCTTACAACCTGCCGGGTAACCCTAAAGGGCTGAAGCTGCCGCGCGACGTCTACTCCAACATCTTCCTCGGCAAGATCACCCAGTGGAACGACCCGCAAATCGCTGCGGCCAACCCTGACCTGAAGCTGCCTGCCACCCCGATCACCGTGGTCGTGCGTGCCGACTCCAGCGGCACCACTGCCGTCTTCACCAAGCACCTGTCGGCCATTAACGCTGACTTCAAGCAAGGGCTGGGCGAAGGCAACACCGTCAACTGGCCGGCCACCGACAAGTTCATCAAGTCGCCGAAGAACGACGGCGTAACCGCCACCGTCCGCCAGACCCCGGGCGCCATCGGCTACATCGAATACGGTTTCGCCAAGCTGGCCAAGGTCGACTTCGCCATGTTGCAGAACAAGGCTGGCCAATACGTCGTGCCGAATGCCGAGAGCGGTGCTGAAGCACTGGCTGCGGTGAACATGCCGGAAAACCTGGTGGCCTGGCTGCCTGACCCGGACGGTGCCAAGTCCTACCCGATCACTTCCTATACCTGGATGATTTTCCGCAAGAACAACGGCAACCCGGAAAAAGCCAAGGCCATGCGTGAAATGGTCGAGTACAGCCTGACCAAAGGCCAGACCATCGCCGACTCGATGGGTTACATCCCGCTGCCTCCGTCGGTTGTCGACCAGGTGCGTAAAGCCTCTGCCAACATCCAGTAATACCCAGGCGCCCCCGGTATTGGCATGAAGCCATGCCGGGGGTGTTTGTCCCTTGTCCCGGAACTTGCCCATGAACACACCCTTTGCCATACCGGATAACCCCGATTCCGCGTGCCAGCCACCGTCTGCGAAAGACTTTCTGGTCGATCGCACCTTCCGTGCGCTTGCGCGCATTGGTGTGGTGCTGGTGCTGGCGCTGGTCTTCGCGCTGGTTTACGAAGTCGGCCGTAAGGCACTGCCCGGCATTGAAAAGCACGGTTTTGATGTGTTGTTCGGCAGCGTCTGGGACGTTAACCAAGGCAAGTACGGTATTCTGCCGGCGATCTGGGGTACGCTGTACAGCGCCTTGATCGCCCTGTTGATCGCCGGTTTCTTCGGCGTCAGCATGGCCATTTTCCTGACCCAGGATTTCCTTCCGGCCAGGCTTGCCGCGGTGTTTCGCACCATCGTCGAGCTGCTCGCCGCCATCCCCAGCGTGGTCTACGGCCTGTGGGGCATCTATGTGGTCATCCCGGCGATTCGGCCAGTGACTACCTGGTTGAACAGCGAGCTGGGCTGGATCCCGTTTTTCGGCACCTCCCTCAGCGGGCCTGGCCTGCTGCCTGCGGCACTGGTCCTGGCAATCATGATCCTGCCGACCATCGCTGCCGTTTCCCAGGATGCGCTGACCAGCGTGCCGATGAAAACCAAGCAGGCGGCCTACGGCATGGGTACCACCCACTGGGAAGCCATCCTCAAGGTGATGGTGCCTTCCGCCGCCACCGGCATCTTCGGTTCGCTGGTGCTGGGCCTGGGCCGTGCACTCGGTGAAACCATGGCGCTGGCCATGCTGGTCGGCAACGCCAACACCATTTCCGTGTCCTTGTTCGCCCCGGCCAATACCCTGGCGGCGCTGCTGGCGCTGAACTTCCCGGAAGCCGGCCCGAACGAGGTCGAGGTGCTGATGTATGCAGCACTGGTACTGATGTTCATCACCCTGCTGGTGAACGTGCTCGGTTCGATGATCATGCTCTACGCCCAGCGGGGTAACAAACAATGACTGACCTGACGACCCCTGTAGCCGCGCTGCCCAGCCTGCAGCGCAAGCTTGAAGGCCGTGCCCTGCGCAGCCTGATCCTGACCACGCTGGCCTGGTTCGCGGCGCTGGTGGCCAGCGTGCCGTTGATTTCCGTGCTGTACATGCTGATCACCCGCGGTGGCGCACGGCTCAACCTGGAAGTGTTCACCGAATTGCCACCTACCGGTTTCGAAATGGGCGGCGGCTTCGGCAACGCCATGGCCGGTACCTTCGTCATGGTCGGCATTGCAGCCGCCATCGCCGTGCCGGTCGGTATTTTGGCCGCGGTGTTCCTCGCCGAGCTCGGCCCGGACAGCAAACTGGCCAATGCCGCGCGCTTTGCTGCCAAGATGCTCACCGGCCTGCCGTCGATCCTGGCCGGGGTGTTTGCCTACGCCCTGGTGGTGATGACCACCGGTACCTACTCGGCACCGGCAGGCGGCGTGGCGCTGGCGGTATTGATGCTGCCGATCGTGGTGCTCACCGCTGAAGAGTCGATGAAGATGGTGCCCAAGATCATGAAGGATGCCGCCTACGGCATGGGCTGCACCCGTGCCCAGGTAATTTGGAAGATCGTCCTGCCCACCGGCCTGCCGGCCATCCTTACCGGGGTGATGCTGGCCGTGGCTCGTGCCGCTGGCGAAACCGCGCCACTGCTGTTCACCGCGTTGTTCAGCAACTACTGGATCTACCACGACGGCGACCTGGCGGTGATGAACCCCACAGCCTCGCTTGCGGTACTGATCTACAACTTCTCCGGCATGCCGTTCGACAACCAGCTGGAACTCGCCTGGGCGGCCTCGCTGGTGCTGGTCATGATCGTGCTGGTCATCAACATTCTTAGCCGTGTATTCGGCAAGCCCAAGTACTGAGAAAGGGAGCATCCACTTGAACGTATCCACTGTGCAACGAGCCGCTCCCGTGGCCAGCGAAGCCACCCCCATTGTCATGGACTGCAAGCTGGACAAGATCTTCTACGGCAACTTCATGGCCGTGCGTGACAGCCATGTGCCAATTCGCAAGAACGAAATTACCGGCTTCATCGGCCCGTCGGGCTGCGGCAAGAGTACCGTGCTGCGCAGCCTGAACCGCATGAACGACCTGGTGAAGGGCTTCCGTTTCGAAGGCCACGTGCACTTCCTTGGCCAGGATGTTTACGGCAAGGGCGTCGATCCGGTGGTGGTGCGCCGGTACATCGGCATGGTGTTCCAGCAGCCCAACCCGTTCTCGATGAGCATCTTTGACAACGTCGCCTTCGGCCTGCGCCTGAACCGCTACAAGGGTGACCTGGGCGACCGCGTCAAGCACGCCCTGCAAGGCGCGGCGCTGTGGGACGAAGTGAAGGACAAGCTCAAGGTCAGCGGCCTGTCGCTGTCCGGCGGGCAGCAGCAGCGCCTGTGCATCGCCCGCGCCATTGCCACCGAGCCGGAAGTGCTGCTGCTGGATGAGCCGTGCTCGGCACTCGACCCGATCGCCACCCGCCGCGTGGAAGAGCTGATGGTCGAGCTGAAGAAGGACTACACCATCGCCCTGGTGACCCACAACATGCAGCAGGCGATTCGTGTGGCTGACACCACGGCGTTCTTCTCGGTCGATATCTCCCAGGGTACCCGCACCGGCTACCTGGTGGAGATGGGGCCGACCGCGCAAATCTTCCAAAACCCGCGCGAGCAACTGACCAGTGACTACATCAGCGGCAAGTTCAGCTGAGTCACTCCTGCACAAGGTGGCTGGGTGTTGCGACCAGGAAGGTTGCAAGACCCGGTCGCGTTACCTTCCGTTAAAGTGTTACCCGGGATTTCCAATGCGAGCGACGCGTCGTCTAGATCTGTCAGCGGTAGAGCGCGCACTGCGCGAGGTGCAGAGCCGTTTTGCCGAACTCAGCCAGCATTTCACCGAACCGCGGGACCCGTTTACCGACGAGGTGTTGCTGAATGTGGTTGAAGGCTACGCGCTGATTGACGACTATGTCGCTCGCGGTATCGACCTGTTCGACCTGCAACAGCTGAACCTGATGCTGGAGATCAATGCCACTGTGCTGTGTGGCAGCGACCCAGCCCGCCGTGTGGAATTCGCCCCGCACCTTGCGGCAACCGAAGCACACTTTTTCAACAACGTTGAAGGCGGCATCAAGGATTTGTACAACTGGTATTGCTCGTACCGCAGCGATTCGATCTGGAAGCGGGCAGCCGGTGTGTATGTACGGATTCTCAGCAAGCCGCAGCTGTTCATCGAAGGCAACAACCGCACGGGTTCGCTCATTGTCAGCTATTTGCTGATGCGGGCCGGGCTACCGCCATTTGTGCTGTCACTGGACAACGCCGAGGGTTACTTCAACCCGTCCTCGGTCATACGCAACTCCGCCAAACACGGTGTCAAGGCCTTGTACGAACTACCCAAGATCAAGAAAAAGTACGCCGCTTTCCTTGAAGCGAAGGCGCCTGCGGCCGACACGTTCTTCCTGCGCGGCACCCCGGTGTCGGTCTGCGAGAGGGGCCGCTGATGCAACAGGCATCCCTGTTCGAGCGCGGGCGGCAAGCCATTGAACGCAAGCTCAATCGCGGTCAGGTACGCGTCTCGTTCGATATCGACGACACGCTGGCCTGCCTGGCCGAGCACGCCGCCGCGGAGCAGAGCAAGCTGCCGGGTTTCGTCCATCGCTGGCTGGGCGAGCCGCTGCGCAGCGGCACCCGCGAACTGATCCGCGACCTGCGTCGCCAAGGCTGCAGCATCTGGATCTATACCTCGTCGGGGCGCACCCCGGCTTACATCCGCCGGTGGCTGATGCTTTACGGCATTCATGTCGATGGTGTGGTCAACAGTGATCGGCACCAGCGGATCCTGGCCCAGAACGGGCTGGAAAACTCACCGTCCAAGCTGCCTTCGGCTTTTGATATCGACCTGCACGTAGATGATTCCGAAGGTGTGCGCCTGGAAGGTGTCGACCACGGTTTCCGCGTGGTGGTGGTGTGCCCGAAGGATGAGCACTGGGCGCAGAAGGTGAAGGACGCGGTGGTAGATGTGCAGGCACGGCTGGCCTGGCAGCAACCACACCGCTACGAAATGCCCGCGTGCCAGCGTTCGCAGGCACTCGCTTCCTGAACGGACGCAATGCCAGCGACCGCGTAGCAGCCTTCGTGGGTAAACCCGCTTGTGTCTTACCCGCTCCCACAGGGATTGCACTAGATTCTAAAAATTGAGCAAGCCAGTTGTTTCCCCAGGTACTGCATCAGCCTCAAGCCTACGGGGGTACCTGTGGGAGCGGGCTTGTCCCGCGAAGCATCCAACCCGGTGCATGGCACCGGCTCCGCCGGTGTTCGCGGGTAAACCCGCTCCCACAGGGATCGCGCTGGATTCTAGAAATTGAGCAAGCCAGTTGTTTCCCCAGGTACTGCATCAGCCTCAAGCCTGCGGGG